>CAYYJX010000042.1:0-17197 GCA_964471545.1 uncultured Fimbriimonas sp.
CTCTCTAGCCGATGCCATCGAATCGCTTGAAGCCGCGCTTAACGCGAAAGCAGATGCCATTCACTCGGATTTCCTTGAGGAGATCTTTGGCCCGGCCGGCTTGGTGCTTCGAGCCTCCTCGGTGGATCAGATGCTCAAGTTTGCGAAGCTCCTTCCCGGACAGTTGACCGCAACCATTCATTCGGCCAAAGACGGCGAAGCCGGATTGGAATCGCTCGTCTCCACCCTGAGCCGAGCCGTGGGCCGCATTGTTCTAAACGGCTTCCCTACGGGCGTGGAGGTCAATGCCGCCATGCACCACGGTGGCCCCTATCCCGCAAGCACGGACGCTCGGTTCACCTCTGTTGGAACCGCTGCCATTGATCGATTCCTGCGACCGGTTGCTTTCCAGAGCATTCCGGAATCGATGATTCCCTAACGTCCGCCGCCTCGGCCCCGTCGAATCATGATGGGGCCCTGCTGCCATCGTTGTAGCCAGGTTTTTCCGCGCTCCTTCATCGTCGCCACAAAGTTGGGTCGATCAATGGCGGCTCCATACGCTAAGAACGCCTTGGAATCCTGTTGCGAGGAAGTAAGCGGAGTGGGCGCCACGATAATCGATTCCGAATACCCCTCGAACTCGGGCAGGTTTGACTTTCGCTTACCTCGCGGAAGCTCGATCGCTCGGCGAGACGCGAAGTTAGGCAAAACCGCCGACTTCACCAAAACAGGATCGCCAGGGAAAGGAAACTTCATTCCTTCTGCCACGGGTTGACCCTTCGCAAGCTGGATGGTGTAGGGCACGACGGGCGAAAACGGTCCTGCGACGATTGGGTAACACGCCTCTAGCTCTTGAACGTATCCCCAGAGATTTTCCGCAGTGTGGGAGCCGTTAAAGATGTAGGAAACGTCGCTTCGTACCAGTGTCCGAATCGCGCGCCAACCGGGGTCCAAGGTCTTGATTGGCACCGAAAGGGGGCGATCATCCGCAACCTGGAGCATCACTTCTGCAATCTGGATCTTCGTCGACTTCTCGTCGGTGAAGTACTGGGCGCTGAGGCGGATTCGCTTTGCTTCGTGGCACCACGTTCTTGCCATGTATTGGGTGATATTTGCGACCAGGGTGTTCCAGGAAACCTTGAACCGTCCGCTTCCATCGAGGCTGCTATACAGCCTTACGACGGGCTTACCCGCAGCATCGTAAATCTGGTGGTCGACGATGTCGGGATGAACCATGGGTGATTCCGCCGCAAAGATAAGGTCGAGCTTCTGAAACTCCCCTTTCATCGCCTTCTGAACCTTAGCGAGAGAAAGATCCTCCTCGATTGGATTGTCGAGGAGAAGTTTGATCAACCTGCGCTCGGTGGTCTCTCTCTCTTCGGATCGGCTGTACTGCAAACCGGTTGGGAATCGAAGCACCCACGTTCTTAAACGACTCCCTTTGAGGCGAAAGAACTCTCCCTCGGAGTTCTTGCTTGGGTTGGGCACAAACCCAAGGATGGAGTCGGGCAGTTTGTACCGTGTTGCCTGAGTGTTATCGACCGGGGGCAAATCCTGGACGCAACCCGCCAACGCCACCGAGAAACCAGTGGCGAGAACGAAAAGGCGGCTTCGGTTAGAAGAGCTTGGACGAATAGGCTGGGTAGTCGATCGTTTCATATAGCTCCGCGCGGGTTCGCATTCGCTCCATCCACCCGGCTTGCGTTCCCGACTCGAGCAGATCGGCATAGAACTCTTCAATGGCTTTGAGCATCACCCGAAGGGCCGTGACGGGGAAAATCACCATTTGGTAGCCGAGGTCGTTAAACTTTTCCGCCGAGATGAGAGGAGTTTTGCCAAACTCGGTCATGTTGGCGAGCAGGGGCGCCGGAACGGCTTTCCGGAAGGCGGCAAACTCTTCTTCGGAGACCAATCCTTCGGGAAAGATCGCATCCGCTCCGGCATCGACATAAGCTTTCGCTCGATCAATGGCGGCATCGAGCCCTTCCACTCCGCGAGCATCCGTTCGAGCGATGATCACGAAGTTTGGGTCTCTCTTTGCTTCCACCGCGGCTCGAATCTTGGAGCTCATTGACTCGGTGGAGATAACGTCTTTACCATCGAGGTGACCGCATCGTTTGGGCATCACTTGATCCTCCAAGTGGATCCCCGCGAGTCCGGCTCGCTCCATTTCAATCACGGTTCGAACCACGTTCCAAGCCTCTCCAAAGCCCGTATCGGCGTCGCAGATCATGGGGACCGGAGCCACCTGCGTGGCTTGCGCGGCAACTCCCGCCATTTCGTTCAACGTCACTAACGCGATGTCGGGAACGCCCAGGAGGTTGTTGGTGATCGCCCCTCCGCTGAGGTAGACCGCCTTTGCCCCCTGCTTATACGCCGCAAGAGCGCTGAGGGCGCTAAACGCACCCGGCATGACCACGATGCCCGACTCCCATTGCGATCGAAGCGTTTTTCCCGGAGAAGCCAACGGGGGCTGAATCATAGCCGGATCATACCGCCGAAGCCGCTAGACCGCATAAACTGGAGCTGGAGAGCGCCATGGCAGACGGATTCGAAGTGATAAAGGTAGACCGCGTGTTTAGCGGATTTTATGCTCTGGACGACGCGACCGTTCGGTACGTCTTGCCGAATGGTCAGTGGTCAGGGCCGGAAAGGCGCTTAACGGTTGAACGAGGCGATGCGGCGTGCGTCCTGGTTTACAATCGCGACCTCGATCGACTCGTACTGGTGAAGCAATTCCGCTATCCGATGGTTCGCCACGGTAAAGGGTGGTTTCTGGAGATAGCGGCGGGGAAAGTCGACGATGGAGAATCTCCCGAGGAAGCGGCTCGCCGAGAGCTTCGCGAGGAGCTAGGTTACGAGGCCACCGAGATCGTTTCCATTGGAGCCTTCAGCAGTTCTTGCGGCGGATCCTCTGAGATGAACTTTGTCTTCTTTGCCGAGGTTGGGAACGCCAACCGAGTGGAGGAAGGCGGGGGCATTGAGGACGAGGGGATATTTCGTGTGGAACTCTCACCCGAAGAGGCCGTTGCGATGCTGGATCGAGGGGAGATTCAAGACGGTAAAGCCGTTGTTGCCCTGCACTGGTTCGCCCGATTCCGGATGAACTCGCTAAAGTAAGAAACCCTTTGCCCCTACCTGCGTATGTCCATCTAGTTGAACACAATGGATTCTCGACACAGCGATTCTTCTGAGCCCTCGGCGGCCTCAACTCCTCCCAAGGATAACGCACAGTTGCGGCAAGTTTTTGAAGGGTTCACGCCTCCGAACTACAAAGAGCGCATGCCGATGGACCCTCTGCCGGAGGACACCAGTGTGCCCTACACCTCCAACGAGCGGCTGGCCGGGGCGGCGGTGAACCTTGCGTCGATTCCATTCCCATGGACGGCTCCGGCCATTGGTCTGGTTGTTGCCGGAAAGTCAAAGTTTGTCCGGTTTCAGGCCATTCGCAGTTTGATCGAGCAGTTGGCCTCGATAATCGTGATCGGCTCGGTAACCATTGCCTCGATCGTCTACTCCGTCGTGGATTTTGCCAATAAGAACTTCGACTTCTCGAAGATCGATTGGAAGATGGTGATCTTGAAAAGCGTCGCCATTTGGATTGGTCTCGGACTGTTCGCCATATGGAACTTCGTCAATGCGCTTCGAGACGCTTGGCAAGCCTGGAACGGAGACGTTCCGAAGAAAATGAAATGGTCCGAGCGATTAGCCGCCAAGTGGTCCGGTTTCAGTCGCTCCTGAAGAAGCCTTTGTAAAGACGCGTTAACGGTGCCATTTTGTGGCATCGGTAAACTTAGGGGGCATGAGCGAATCCGGATCCGTTTCTACCCCCGAACTAAACACCGACGCCGCGGCGGCATTGCGGTGTGCCCGAGAGGCTTTGTACCAAGAAGCGGCGGCGGTGATCGCGTGCGCAGAATCGCTGGGTGACTCCTTCGTCACTGCGGTCGACTGGATTCTCAATGGGGAAGGTCGAGTGGTCTGTTGCGGAGTGGGCAAGTCGGGACACATCGCCCGCAAAAGCGCGGCAACCCTGGCTTCCACGGGAACGCCCAGTTTCTTTCTTCATGCGGCGGAAGCCGTTCACGGTGACCTTGGAATGGTCACCGACCGCGATATCGCTTTGCTTTACACCCACAGCGGCGAAACCGACGAGATTGTTCGGCTCTATCCCAACTTCAAGAACATCGGGGCTCGAACCATCCTTATCACCGGGCGAGCGAAATCCTCAGCGGCTCGACTCAGCAATCTGGTCTTGAATACGGGTGTTGTGAGCGAAGCCTGCCCGAACAACTTGGCCCCGACGACGAGCACGACGGTGATGCTCGCTCTTTCAGACGCGCTGGCGATTGCGGTAATGGAGCAGCGAGGGTTCAACAAGGAAGACTTTGCCCGATTCCACCCAAGTGGATCGCTTGGAAAACGCCTCCTTCTTCGCGTCTCAGACGTGATGCGGCAAGGAGAGGATCTGCCAACGGTCAC
Organism: uncultured Fimbriimonas sp.; assembly: GCA_964471545.1. Lineage (GTDB taxonomy): Bacteria > Armatimonadota > Fimbriimonadia > Fimbriimonadales > Fimbriimonadaceae > Fimbriimonas. The sequence continues at coordinate 4,462 of CAYYJX010000042.1, forward strand.
TAAGGAAACGCTTGCTTTGGATGCGATGAAAACCATCGGCAAGGCGGGCGCGGGCGCGGCCTGTGTCGTCGATGAATCGATGCGGCTGGAAGGGTTCATTACGGAAGGCGATATCCGCCGCCACCTGTTGAACGAGGGGTCCCTGAATGCCAAGGTCGAATCGTTTATGACCGTTGGGGCTTCGGTCATTGAATCCAATCTGCTTGCGATGGAGGCTCTGGAGATCTTCCAGAATCACCCCAAAAAGATCGGCGAAGCTCCAGTGGTGAAAGATGGCAAGGTTGTGGGACTCTTGATGCTCAAAGACCTTCTGCGGTCCGGGATCGTTTAATCTCGCCAAAGGAGATAGAGGTCGTTGATGTTGGTTCCGGTAGGACCGGTTTCAACGATAAACCCATTGCCTAGCAACCAAGTCGCCGAGTCGAATCGATCCGCAGCCTCTCGCCAGCCCCTAGGGTCTTTTGAGTAGGAGTTTTCGTCAACGAACCCTCCAGCGTAAGGCGTGGGTCCGTCCGTTCCATCGGTGGCGAGGGCGAGAAACTTGACTCCGGTCGTCCCGGCGATCACGGGTGCCAGGTGATGAGCCAAGTAGGAGCATCGGCCGCCTAACCCGTTGCCGTTTACCTTTACCGGGCACTCTCCCATGCCAAGAATGGCCTGTCCCGGTCGGAGTACGGAGAGTCTCGCGGTTAAAGAGTCTGCCAGAGCATTCGCATCGGTCATCAGGGGCAGGCACTCGGTCTCGTAGCCTTCTCCCTGAACGATCTCCGCAAGTCTGGGAAGCTCGATCTTTGCGCTGGAGACAATTTTGTGACGCCCGGCCGTCTCCTCGCCATAGAACATTCCCGACCCGATGATGCTGAGATCGTCATTCAAAACGTCGCTCACTACGAGAACGGAATGCAAACGATCCGCCAGAAGGGCGCCGAGTTTCCCGCCTTTGAGCACAGAGACTTCCCTACGATAGGTGTTGAGTGAACGGATATCCACACCAGAAAGAAGGAGCCGTCGCACCTCTGCTTGATAGGATTCGAAGGCAAGACCTGGAACGAGTTGCTCCACCACCGCCGAGGCTCCACCGCTTAGGAGTACCAGTAATCTCTCCGAGTTCTCCCCAAGCCATGATTGAAGTCTCTTGCCTGCTCGCAGCGAGGCTTCTCCTGGCATGGGATGATCTCCTTCGATCCATTCGATCGGGGAGCCCGGGCTCCCGGTGTCCACCTTAGGCGCATAACCGGATTTTGTGATACCAAGCCCAGTCGCAACCCTCACGCCAAGTTCGTGGAGTGCTTTTGTCGCCCCCTCGACCATCGCGGGTGCGGCCTTACCGATCGCGAGTATCGCCAACTCATCGCCAAAGCCTTGTCCGTGCCGAATGGCGTTTGCCACGCGATCTCGACAATTGATTGTGGTGAGAAGATTTCCAACGAGAGTGGACGGGTTGATCATCGATGGTTCAAATGCTAGGAGTTGGCCTTTACATTAAGCCTATTGAGAGGATGGGGATAATTTTTCGGCAAAACCGTAGTCTTCTGCCTCACAAATGGTGGAAAACAGTTATTGGACGCGGGAATCACGGCAAAGGAGCCGCCCGTTGACGTTGAAGTGATTGTGAGCGCGTTACGGATCAAAGACGTTCCGGAATTCTCCGAGCGAAGCATCTCATCGTTAGTCGAGATTGTGAATCTCCTGGCGACCGACGAAGGTCGCACCAAGACACTGAACATGATGCATGAGGCAGCGGTTGCCTTGCGTTTTGTGTTCGAGAACATCGCGTGGGTGGATGGTCAGCTTGATCGCCACGAGATGGAGATGCTCGATAACTACCTGAGACAAGAGGCCAGTTTGGCCGATGCGTTTCGTCAGGTGATTGAAGACCCCGAATTCGGCGTTCCCGAGGGAATCCCAATGATCCTTCGCGAGGCGGTTCAGTACGACAAACGCCTGAAGACAAGCATTAGCCACGTGCTGGTGAACACCCTTGAAATGGTGGCGTACGGGTTTGCGATGAAAGACGGTGAAACGGAGACTCAGAACTTTGACTCGTTCCGGTCCGTCATCAAGTCTCTCCGCGACTTCGTCTTCGCATCCGCGTAAAAGGTTTAAGGCCCCTGGAGTGAATCACTCGCAGGGGCCTTGTTGCGCTAGAACAAGCCTTACAGCTTGACGTCTACGATGCCCGTTACACCCACCTGGTCGATAGGGGTGGGCGTTCCACTGAAGGAGTCCTTCTCGGTCGGGATCAGAGCGCGAATCTTAACGCCGAGAACGTTCTCTTCGATCTGAGCGACCGACTTCACCTTGGCAACGGCGGCCTTGGGACCAGAGACTTGAACCATACCAATGGCATTCCGCTTGTTCGTGAGGCCCGCGGTGATGATGGGAACCACCTTGGTGGTGTTCGTTGCGCTCTCAGATCGCTTGACGAGCTTGTTGAAACCCTTGTCGATATCCGGTCCGAATCGCTTGACGATTTCCCAGATTCCAACGATTTTGATCAGTTGCTTGATTTGAGCTCCGGCGACGCCCGTGAGGACGAGGCCACAGATTCCAAAGGTAAGAACGCGCGTGGATTTCCGCATATCTCTAGGATGCACCGGTTCGGCGGAACGATTCTCGGGCAATAAAAAAGACTCCCCGGTTTCCCGGGGAGTCTCTTCACTAAGCGATCGCTTGGATTAGAAGCGGACGCTGAGTTGGGTTCCGAAGTAGAGACCCTTGGTGTTGGTCACGCCGCCACCGAGGTTGAACGGGTGTCCTTCGATGTCCGCGTACTGAGCCGTAAGCAGGAACTTCGTCGCAGCGGAGAAGTTGTAGCCGAGGCTGACAGTCGTGAACTTGTAGGTCGGGTTAACGACCGCGTAGTCGGAAAGCTCGGTTTGCTCGTAGGAGAGACCGAGGTCGATTCCGTTGGAGAATGCGTACTTCAGACCACCGGAGTAGGACTGGATCTCGCCGTTGCCGCCTTGCAGCTGCTCGGCGATGAGTACGTTACCCATTACGCTCAGGCTGTCGTTGACCTTGAAGTCGACGGCGCCCGTGAAGCCCTTAACGTTGACCGGGTTGCGGAAGATACCAACTCGACCCCAGTTACCCGGAGCGAGGTAGTTGCTCTCAACCTCGAGGTAGCCCGCGTTGACGTTGAGCTTGCCGGCAGAGTAGCCGAGTCCAACGTTCCATCGGGTGTTGTCATCGTCGAGAACGCTGTTGTCCTTGTTCTTGAAGTTGGTTTGACCGTAACCACCGGAAACGGTGAAGTTCTTCAGAACCTTGAACGATGCGTCTGCGCCGAGGAGCTCGGTTCGGTTAACCGTCGGAGCGCCCGTGCCGGTGCCGACTGCAACGGAGTTGTTGCTGTCGAGGAGCATATAGGTTGCGTTGAGCGAACCGTCCTTGCCGATGCCCGTGCTGAGGGTTGCACCGAATACTCGGTCAACAGAGAGAGCGCCTTGAAGTCCGCCGCCTGCACCAAGAACGGTTGCACCGGATGCTGCGGAGAGACCTGCGATCAGTTGCTCGCCACCGACCAGGATCGGTTGGAGAACGCCGCCGCCGGACGTAGCGGAGTTGCTTGCTCGACCGAGAACGAGGTTAAGCTTGGTGCTGCCACCGAACTTGTAACCGATCGTTGCGCCGTCGATGAGGAACTCGCCGTTGTCCCATCGCTCGTTGGAGAAGAACGAGGTGTTGTCCACGCGCTCGAAGAGCCACGGGGAAACCTTCAGACCTTGTCGGCCAACCTTAGCGGTGAATCCGAGACCTGCGAGGGATTGGCTGCCGAGATCGACAACTGCCTCTTGGATCACGAACGTGGTGTTGCCCTCTCGGTAAGCTTGACCGAATTGAGCAGCGACCGATGCTTGGTCGCCGAAGCCTTGGCCGAGACCGCCGAGGGTGTTACCCGTCAGAACGGTTGCGTGCCAGGTCGGGCCCGTCTCGTTGGTGCTGGAGAGCTTAAGAGCGACCTCGTGCAGAACGGCCAGGTCATCGAAGAGACCGGAACCGGCTGCGCCGTTGGTGCCGTAGCCGAAAGATCGACCATCTTGGTTGATACCGATCTTCTCACCGGCTCGATCCGTGCTGCCTGCGATACCCGTGGAAACATAGAAGTTGATGTCGCCAGAGATGCTGACGGACGGCTTCTTGTCCTCGAGAGCCTTCACTCGCTTGGAGAGGTCGATGAGGTCTTTCTTCATAGCCTCAACGTCCACGCCCATGGAGGTCAGTTCCTTCTCGAACTTACCAACTCGATCAGCGAGGGCCTTGATGTCCTTCTCCTTGATCGAAGCAACTTCGGTTCGGAGACCCGCGATGGTGTCGCGGACGTCGCCCATGCCGTTGTCGCCGGTGTTGCGGCCGGTGTTTTGGCCCATGCCGTTAACCTTTTGCTCGAGAGCAGCAAGCTTGGCATCGTAGTCCTTGAATACGTTTGCGTAGGAAGCGTAGATTTGGTAGATAGCCGATGCGAGCTCGTATCGGGTTACCAGCTTCTTGCCGTAGAAGTTTCCGTCCGGGTAGCCGACGAGGATGCCCTTCTCGCGCAGGATGCGAAGTGCATCGTATGCCCAGTGGCTGTCCTTGACGTCCGGATAGTCTTGTGCCATAGCCGGAACTGCGAGAGCAGCACCGAGAACGGCCGTAAGCGCGTACTTGAACGTTTTGTTCATGGTTTTTCCTTTGCGCACTCTAGAGAGTGATCATCTCCGCAAAGAAGGATTCCGTCGGCTTGGAGCGCCTGACTCTTTCCTCACTGTTCCCTGTGTTTCCTTATGAGGTCCGAATCTGAAGCGAGACCTTGCTTTCGTTATGCTTCCTGCATTGACATACACTCACACGAATGAGCACTTACAAGGTTATCTTGCATTTGCCCAGCATGTCAACGGGGAGAGGCCTCCGAGAGCGGTCCGACGGCACTTCACGGGGCGGTCAAGGCCCGTTTTTGAACCTAAATCGAAATTTATTGCAATTTTCTGGATGTCCGGAAAAAATTGGACAATTCACGTACTTTGCCGTGTTGTAAGTCCTATCCAATAGGCACGAAGCCCCGCTCTGCCGGGTTAAATGAAGCTCAGCCATGCTTGATCGAGACCTGATTCGCCATAACCCCGACCTCGTCCGGGAGGGGATTCGACGAAAACACCTTGAAGAAGGCGTGGTCGACCGCTTCCTTGCGCTCGACGAAGAGTTTCGACGGATCACCCGCGAAACGAACGATCTCCAGGCGGAGATGAACAAAATCGCCAAGTCGATTGGAGCTCTGATGGGTCAGGGCAAAAAGGATGAAGCGAACGAGGCCAAGACCCAAGCAGCCCACCTGAAAGATCGGGTCAAGACGCTCGAAGATCTTCTCCGAGACGTCGCAGGTCGCCTGAAAGAGATTGAGCTCCAGTTCCCTAACCTTCCCCACTCCTCCGTTCCGGAAGGCGCAGACGAGACGGCCAATGTGGTCATCCGCTCTTGGGGAGAGGCCATATCTGCGGAGTCGGTTCCAGCTCACTGGGAAATCGCCGAGAAGTTGAAACTCCTCGACTTACCGCGAGGAGCGAAAATCTCCGGATCGGGTTTTGCCCTTTACACGGGTTGGGGCGCCCGCCTTCAGCGAGCCCTCTTCTCCTACATGGTGGATCACCAAACCACGCACAACGGCTATCAGGAGGTCTACCCCCCGTTCTTGGTCAACCGAGCATCGTTGATTGGTACGGGCAACCTCCCCAAGTTTGAAGAGGACCTGTACAAAACCAACGACGATCTCTATCTGATCCCCACTGCCGAAGTCCCGGTCACGAACATCTTTCGAGACGAGATTCTAGAAGCAGGAGATCTGCCCACAAGATTCGCGGCCTATTCGGGCTGTTTCCGACGGGAGGCAGGCGCCGCAGGCAAAGACACGCGAGGATTGCTCCGGATCCACCAGTTCGACAAAGTGGAACTCGTGAAGTTCGTGAAGCCCGAGGACTCCTATGCTGAGTTGGAGTCGCTTGTCGCAGACGCGGAATCCGTGCTCCAAGCTCTCGGACTGCACTACCGTGTGATCGAACTTTGCGCGGGCGACATTGGAGCAAAGGGATGCAAGTGCTACGACGTGGAGGTCTGGTCTCCCGGCGTTGGGCGATACCTAGAAATCAGCTCGTGCACCAACTTTGAGGCGTATCAATCGCGACGAGCGAACATTCGATTCCGCCGAGAGGCCGAAGCCGCACCGGAGTTCGTCCATATTCTCAACGGTTCGGGACTCGCCACTCCAAGGCTCTTCGCGGCTCTGGTCGAGACGTACTACCAGGCCGATGGATCGGTCCTCATTCCAGAACCGCTGCGTCACTACATGGGCGCCGACCGAATCCCTGCAATCTAGCCACCTTTCCCTTCGTGATCCGTCCGCCAGGTCCAATCCGGTGGATATACGAGGGGAACCGGCACACCCATGTGGATTGATTTCCCCAGGAACCGTGGATCTTGTTGATCCTCGGCTTTGGGGGAAGTCAATCGGTGAATAACGGCATAAGAACATCACAACGGCTGGACACTAGCTTAAGGGTCGACCCGAGAGTCCTGCTGAGCAGCCAGGTGTTGCAGATGTCGCAGCAGGAGTTGGAGCAGTCCATTGAGGCTGAGCTCAATGAGAATCCAGCCCTTGAGCGCCTGAGCGGCAACGATGAAGTTCTAACCGAGGAGACGATTCTCCGGTCGATCGCTCCCCGTGAAATCAAGCCGCGTGGCGATGATCGGGAGCTTTGGCGTAGTTTGCCTACGGACGACGACACACCCTCCTGGATCGATCTCGCTTCCAGTTCCACCACTCTGAGCGAGCACCTGACCGCGCAACTGTTGCCGATGATTCCGGCTCGACTTCGTGCGGTTGGAGAGTATGTGGTCGGCTGCGTCAACGAGAACGGATACCTTTACGAGCCGGTTGAAGACATTGCGAACGCCACCAATTGCTCTCTAGAAGACGCCGAATTAGTCATCGCCAACCTCAAGAAGTGCGAGCCGCTTGGTGTGGGCGCGTCCGGCATTCAAGATTGTCTTCTCATCCAACTCCGCAGCCTAGAGACCGTCGAAGGAAAAGTTGCGCGGAGGATCGTTCGCGACCACCTAGACGACTTCACGGGAGGGCGAAGAATGAAACTCGCCCGACGTTTCGGAGTGATGCCTCAGGTTGTTAACGAAGCGTTCGACCTTATTCTCGGATGCAGCCCGTTCCCCGGCGAAGCCTTCAAAGGAAGTTACGAACCTGAAAAGCGACTCCCAGCCATCCGGCCGGACCTCATTCTGTTCCGGACCGAGCAGGGTTGGTTGGTGTCCGTCGAAGGTCCAGAGGCGCACGATTTCGCCGTCAACAACTTTTACAGCAAGCGCCTGGAAACCCTCAAGGTCCAAGAAGATCGCAAGACCGTGGATAAGGACGAAAAGCGACACCTGCAGCACTACGTCCAGCGGGCTCAGGACTACATCTCGAGCATCGAGCAGCGTCGCCGGACCCTGCGAAGAATCGGCGAGTACCTGGTGCAACACCAGTCCGGCTTTGTCACCACGGGCAGCTACGAGTTTCTGCTGCCGCTCACCAGGTCTCAGCTGGCGTTTGATCTGGGGCTGCACGAGAGCACCATCAGTCGGGCGACGCAGGGCAAGTTTGTTCAGCTTGCCAACGGCGAGACCGTTTCGTTCGAGGTTTTCTTCAAGCCCGCTCTCCGCGTCCAGAAGATGATCGAGGACATTTTGGCGACTGAAAACCCCGACAACCCCCTGTCAGATGAGCGGATCGCGGCACTTCTTGCCGAGAAGGGTGTGCACGTGGCTCGTCGAACTGTGAACAAGTATCGAGACCGAACCAAGTTGCTCTCGTCGCGAAAGCGCCGAGTGGGTTAAGTCAACGCGGGTTGAGGGGGATAGGGAGAACAAGATCCCTCTTTCCTGCGCGATCATCTTTCGCATCGAATCCGAATGAGTAGATCAGGCGGGTATCCCCGGACCGAGCGAGCGAGAGCGGCTTGCCCAAGTCATCCGTGCGTAGCGACGCCGGCAAGTCGCTCACCTTCAACTTCGAGATGTTGAACGAAGGGTCCTTCCGACGCTCGTGAATCCAAAGAGCGATTTCGACGAACTGAAGTCCGATCTTTGGACCCGATTTGATCCAGACAGGAAGTTCCCCGTACCCAGTCGTCGGCATCACGTTGGAGACGAATTCGACGAACCGATTCTTTCCACCCGCTTGAGCGACCTTGTGGGCCTCTCCGTAAGCGATTTCTAAGTTGCGCGTACGCTTCCATTCGCGATAGAACTTGTTCGCAACGGCGTACGATCTTGCTCGAAGAGCCCGCCCCCCTAGAGGAGAGATCAAGGCGCAGGCGAAGGCTTTCGTCTCCAACTCTTCCACCGGAGAAACGTGGGCCGTCCTTGGTGAGGCTATGCCCCCGCTCAGCAAGTATCGAGAGAAATCAGAAGACTCGAAAAGGACGTCGGCCGCTCGGCTCAGGCTGTACGCTTGGAACTCGGCGAGGGAGTCCATCTCGATTTTTCGAGCGAGGGTTGTCTTGAAGGATTCGAGAATGCGCTTCGGTTCCGGTCGCCCAGGTGGACTGATCGCCACCCGCCCGATGAGCTCGCGCCACGGAATGAGACTGGAAATCCGGAGGAACTTGGAGCTGTAGAAGGGTTGATCTGTCGACCATTTGTCTAGCGTGCAGAGTCGCCGCACGTGCGCTTCAGCTCCCTCAAAGTCTCGCTCTTCAAGGTCTGCCATTGCTTGCCTGGCAAGTTCGGCGAATGAGTTGCGGAAGTGTTCAAGTTCTGTTAGAGATATCCTGTAAGGATCACGAAAGTCTCGACTCGGCCGAAAGTGGGGTCTTTCGGAAACGCGATCAATATCGGCCAGGAACCGCTCCCAAGAGATTGAGTATCGCGAGCGAGGTTTCCGCTCGGGATCCAGCGGAAACTCGATGGTCGTGTTCCTCCCTTCCGGGCCTGTCAGATAGCTGAGGATCGTTGCCGCATTCTGATTTTCGGGAACACCGTATGCCCGCTCAACGTCTCGGGGCGATACCATGGCCCCCGAGTCGATGAGGTTTCGCTCTTCAAACTCCAGTGTGCTGGCGGCGGGAATAACTCCCGTCGAGTTCAGAAACATCACAACCGGAAACCCAACGACCATCATCCCGCACCCCGTAATGAGGGCCGCCTTTGTCCAGAAAGAGCGTCGCTTTCTAGGCACCTCCCCTTTTGATCCCGGATTCGTCATCAGCGTGATACCGCACCAACGGTGAAACCGACGTCTTTTGCCCCGCCCAGGTCGTCGTTCCCATCGGCCCCGAAGGAATAAACCCGGACCTTACTCCCATCCGGGACGATCATGATCGGATTACCCTTGCCATCAACCTGGAGTGGCGCGGGAAGATCGGAGGCCTTCAGTCGTGTTAGATCGAACTGCGTTTGAGATCGCCGACGATCGATCCAGAGAGCGATTTCCAGCATTTGCGACCAGATCTTCGGCCGAATGGAGAGATTTTCGTTCACACCCGATCCTGTCATCATCGGGAGGAATCTGGACATGGTGGCAACTAGTTGACTCTCCCCACTCATTGCTAGAACCTTGTGCGGAGAATCAAACGCCTTGTCGAGGTCGCCGGACTTCTTCCACTCTTCGTAGAAGGCTGTCCCCATTTCTGTGCCCAGGGAGAGGAGAGCCGGTTTACCCATGGGCGATCGCATGGCAAAGCCAAATGCCTTTTGCTCAAAAGCAGCCATTGCAGATCCAGACGACGAGGTTGGAGAAGTTGAAAAAGGAACTCCCCATTCGGCCGGATCATCCATCATCCCGCCAATTTGGCTCATTGAGTAAGCCTCAATGGCCGCCACCGGCTGAATGTCCATCTTCCGGTCTGTAATCTCCTTCAGCATCTCGAGCAAGCGAGTTATCTCGGGGCGTGGGGGCTGATCAAGGAGTTTGTCGATGAATCGCCCAAACTCTGGAACCCCGAACGGGCGGACGATTTTGCCGATGAGAAACGGCTGATCGGTCACCCATCGATCCAGTAGCGTCGCTCGCCTCACGTATCGCTCCGCTTCCTGGAAATCGTTTCTTTCGACAGCAGCTGCGGCTTGACGAAAGCACTCGGCACCACCCCACTTCATCAGGGCGAATTCTGGCAAGAGGATCGCGTACGGATTGCTGAAATCGCGCTTTGGTCGAAAATGAAGGCGATTCGCTGCCTGGTCAATATCAGAAACAAACTTCTTCCACGAGACTGTGGGACGTCCCGTGCCTGTCTTGCCTCCGAGGGGAAACTCGATGCTCGTCCTTAAGCCTGATTGGTCGGCAAGGTAAGTCAGAATGAGCGCGGCATTTTGATCATCTGGAACGACGTAGAGCTCCTGAATTTCCGCAATCGACTTGGGGGCTCCCGAAGCTTTATAAGCTGCTTGAACGGAAGACAACCGATTGGCGGCGGGCAAAATCCCGGTCCAGTTCAGGTACATCGCCGCGCCAAAAAGGAAGAGACCCATTCCGCCCCCCGCAATGATCCCGACTTTTGTCCAACCGGAAAGCCCTTTTGAGGTTGCTACTCGCTGTTTCCCTTCGCCCGACTTCTCCGGCTCATCCCACAACCTCTTCCCCATCCCGTGCAAAGACGAAAAAGCCCGAACGATCCGTTCGGGCCATTCTCTTCAAACCTCTCGGCAGTTAGAAGATCACTTTATTGAGCGGATACTCAACAAGCCCGGTCGCCCCGGCGCGCTTGAGGGCAGGGACCAGTTCTCGAACCTGCTTCTCGGTGAGGATCACTTCCGCCGCCACCCAAGCCTTGTCGCTGAGCGGGCTGATAGTGGGAGTGTTGATGGCAGGGAGCAAACCCAAAATCTCGGCTTGCTGATCGACCGGCATATTCATCTTCAGACCCACAAGAGAGGCTGCGTTCATGGCACCCATCAGCAAGATCTTGAGCGATTCGATCTTTTCTGCCTTCCAAGCGTCTTCCATCGCCGCATCGTTCGCTACAAATCGAGTGGTTGAAGTGAGAAGGGTCTCGATGATTCGCAGGTTGTGCGCTCGAAGGCTGTTGCCGGTCTCCGTGTTCACCACAATGGCATCGACCAGAGTTGGTACTTTGACTTCACATGCACCCCAAGAGAAATCGACCGAAGCGTTGACTCCGTTCGTTTCCAAGTAGCGCTCGGTCAGGCGGACATATTCGCTCGCGATGCGCTTCCCTTCCAGGTCCTTCACGCTCTGGTAAGGAGAGTCGTTGTGGACGGCAAGGACAATGCGGATCGGGTTGTTCGTGACCTTGCTGTAGCGGAGCTCGCAGATCTCAGTGAGTTCCGCGCCTGTATCCGCAATCCAGTCCGCACCCGTTAGTCCGGCATCGATGAGCCCCTTGGCTAGGTAGATGGGAATCTCTTGGGGTCGCAGGAGAACGGGTTCGATCTCCTCGTCGTCGATGACAGGCTGGTATGAGCGAGAGGACACGCGCAGATGGAAGCCCGCACGGTCAAAAAGTTGGAACGTAGCCTCTTGGAGGCTGCCTTTTGGAAGACCGAGTTTGAGCTTGTTCATACGCAAAAAAGGGCCGACCCACGTCGGTCCTAGAGCAGAGTTTACCGCCGAGCGTTTCTACGTCTAAACGCGATCAACCGTGTACGATATGGCGAACATCCATGGCAAAAACCATCCTGTGTGGACTCGGACAGATCGGCTTTCGAACGGCGCTGCTGCTAGTTCGTTTAGGTCAGGAAGTTGTAGTGGTGACCAAGGAAGCCAAAGACCACTATCGGTCTACGCTTGAAGCGATCGGCGTGCCCATCCACGTTGGTGATGCACGGGTGAAGCAACTACTGGAAGTTGCCGGCATTGCGGACGCCCAGGCCCTTGTGATCTGCACGGGGGACGACCTTGTTAACATTGAGATCGCCTTGGATGCCCGAAACACCCAGCCGGATATTCGACTGGTGCTCCGCCTCACCGACAACAACTTGGCCGATGTTCTCCAGAACGGATTCGACTTTGCCTCCGTGGTCCCTGTGAGCGAACTCACCGCCCCGGCGTACGCCATGGCGGCATTGGATGCAAAAGCCGCTTCGACTAGAGCCGGGTCGGGGGCGATCGAACGCATCATTGGAACACCCGTTTGGGAAGGTCGCCGATGGGTGCTCGCCGAAGTAGAGGCAAACGATAGCCGGATTTACCAAAAGGTCGCCGAGGATACCGACAACCTTGTCGATGCCCTGATTCCTTGGGAGAAATGGGTGGACAAATCTCGGGTCGCTTGGACCAAGAGTAAAGCCCGCAAACGGACTCCTTGGGAGGTCTGGAAAGACGTGAAGATCGGCTACCGATACGCGTTTCTAGGCGTTGCTTTGCTGGCGACCTTTAGCACAGTCTTCTTCGCCCGCGCATTGCAGCTTCGCCCCAGTGAAGCCTTCTACTTTGTGGTGACCACGCTCACCACGACGGGCTACGGAGACATCACACCCAAAGGAAAAGGACTGTCCGTTCTGCTTTACACCTGTTTTATGATGGCCAGCGGCTCGGTGGGCGTAGCCGTTATGTATTCCGCCATTACGGACCAGGTGGTTCGAGCCAGGCTAGATTCCGCTCGTGGTCGCCGCAAGGTACGGTCGAGCGGTCACATAGTCGTTGTCGGTCTTGGCGAGGTCGGTTCTGAAACCGTGCGCGAGCTTGAACGATTGGGCGCCTCTCCGGTCGTGATCGATGACCAAGCCGACAACCCCAACCGCGACG
>CAYYJX010000042.1:17207-26448 GCA_964471545.1 uncultured Fimbriimonas sp.
TGATTCGCGGCGATGCCCGGACTCAGGGCACCCTTGAGCGAGCCAATATTGGCGAGGCGGACACCCTGCTGGTTCTCACCGGGAACGATGCGGTGAATCTCTCGGTGGCTCTTGCGGCGAAGCAGATGAACCCAAGGATCAAAACCGTCATCCGTGTATTCGACCATGCCTTTGCGGGCAAGGTTGAGCAAGGGTTGGGCGTGACCGATGCGATCAGCGTTGCCGATATCGCCGCTCCTCACTTCGCGGGTTCGGCGCTCTTCCCTAACGCGGTGGCCTCTTACGCCTTCCAAGATCGTTTGCTTGTTCTGCAAGACCTTCCTGGCACCGCCTTGGGTCTGGTTGCCATGCCACTGAAGTAGCACGGCAACCCACACGATCAGAATTCGGCCGAGTAACCCTCGCTGATAAGGACATCGAGAATCCGCTGCTTCGGAACGGAAGCGGGTTCTAGGGCGACTTTTCCACCGTCGAGGCTCACGGCCACCGAGTTCACCTCGTCGAGGCCATAAAGAGCTTTCGTAACGTGTGCGACACACTTGTTGCAGTGCATCCCGGTAACTCGAAACTCAAGTCGGTTTTGTTCAGGTTTTTCCATTTTTCTTGTACTTTCTAGAGTCCTAGCGTGTAGCCAAGGACGAATCGAAACGCACGGACCGACCCGAAGTCAACTTCGACTCCCATGTCAACAGTGCCTAGTGACGAGACTTGTTTACGGATTCCTAAGCCAGCGCCAGGAATCCAATTCGATGAGCCCAAACCCGCGGTTCGACCCGCCAGCTCGGCGACGAGCGTGGTTTCTAGGTGTTCTGGGGCACCGAGGGGCTCTGAAAATCCGAGGTGGACATCCCAGGCGGTTCCCCTGCCTTGGAGAGAGGTCAACCCATCGACGTTCATGTGCAACCGTCCATAGCTCCCCACGTGCTTGTCCGCGATCAGACGGGTGCGAAGGTGGTCTTCTCCTTGCTCACGGACATACTCGAGTCGATACGCCAACCCGAGCGAAGCGAAGAACGTTCGATCCGGATTGGACTGCTTCAGTTGCTCAAAGTAAGCGGCATCGAAAGCGGCTTGCGATCGCCGCCCTCCTTGGAATGAAGGATCGAATCCGATTTCAAAATGCCGATTTACCGCAAAGCCGACCTTATACTCAGCCCTCAACTCACCGAGGGGACGTTGCCCCCGAATGAGCGAGGATCGCAACCCGAACTGCAACTCGCGTGCTCCATAGGGCAGCGGAGCGACGTCCTCAAAGCGAAGAGGACGAGCATCGTCAAGGTTCCCATGGTCGCTGGCTACGGCCGATGTTGCGAGCAACACCGAACCCACCAGAACCATGCCAGAAAAGAGTTGTTTTATCACGATCTCGACACCTCCTTAGAGGAGGAGTTCGCGTCGGAAGGATTCAAACGGTAGGGATTCGGCCGGGAGATTTTCCGATAGGTATCCGGCTTGCCGTTGTATCGGTTCGCCCACTCCTCCAGTCCAACCGCCTTGGCGTCTCGAAACCGGGGATTCTCTTTCACATACCGATTGAACGCGGCTTGATCGGTGAAGACTCTCGACCAAGATTCGCATTCGGGGTGTTCGGCGGGTTCGTCTAGGAACACCGCACCCGGAAGGTTCGACCGGAACACCCCTTCCTCGTCTGAAATCAACACTAGCATTTGCTTGGGGTCTTGGGTGGCGGCGCGAATCACGACGCGCCCGATTGACTCCGACGCCATGTCTCTTGCGCAGAGAACACAGCGAACCGTCATGGTCCATCCGTTGGCAGACACCGTCGCCCCGTAAGGCCACCAAAGCCGGTGGCCGTGAGCGAAGGGGCGCTTGGGAAAGACACCGAGCAGTGGGCGCACTCCGACATATCCATCCAGCCCATGCCAGACATGAACATCTCGTCTCCATCGCTCCCCTTCATCCAACCCATTCCCGGCGTAGAGTTCGGCTGGCGGTGGTCGTGAATCCCGGTGGCAACGGTCTCCACATCGTCGGCAGACACAGCCGCGCAATCCTGGTGAGTGGAAGCAAGCATGTTCACAATGGCGTCATCGACGGCCTTGTTCTTCTGAGCCTCCGTGAGTCGATCATCGGCGAGGATGTCGTTCACGTTGTCGTGCAACATGTGAAGGTTGTCGAATGCGTTGGCAATCTGCGGAAAACGACGCGCAAACCGAGGACTGATCTCCGCCGTCATCGGCATGAAATCCCGATCGGTGCGAGTGAGTTCCTCTTTGCGATACCGATCGCCAAGCACTTGATACTGCGCTCGCTGCGAGGCAAGATCAGTACCGTAGAGCATGTCGTAATTGGCGGTTTGGAGCCAGTGATAACCCCAGAAGAGCGCGTTCGTTTTCGGATACCTGCTCCGGAACAATCCCGACCACGAGAATCCGTCCAGCCGTTCCATGTTCATGGGCAGTCCGGTAAGGGCGTATGGGCGGCTCGAATAGAACTTCCAAAGTCGTTCAATCTCGGCCTCCTTTCGCTCAAAACTCCACCCTGGATACGCCAGAACGTCGATGGTCTGAAAGTGAAGCGTATGCGCCCACTCAAAGACCTTTTCAAGCGAGGAGAACCGCGCAGAGAACTTGGGCGAGATGGCCGCTTCGTCCACCATGAAACGGGGGGGATTCTTCAGAATCGCAGCGATCTGAGGCTGCACCTGCGACTCGAGCTGATCGTTTCGCCCGCGAACCAGTGCTTCATAAGCCAACGCGTGCCCCACCCCGGTGGCGTACATGTCCCGCGCAAAATCCGGGATGAGATCGATCGACCGATTGAACGGCCCTCGAAGGTACGATAACCGGTCCTCGGTATTCCGATTCATCCAAGCGGGGCGAGCCGAGTCCTGAACTCCCGCTGAGAAGATCGCTGCGGCCGAGAGGACCGTTGCAAGAAGACCGCTCATGGTGTTCTGCCCGCCGCCGTTTGGCAGCAGGAACCTCCCTTCTCTTCAAACTTGTGCTTCTTCACCGCGTCGATGAACTCAGCGAGACTCAGGCCCTTGGCGTCGCCGAGTTGAAGCTTCTCGCGTACGGTCTCTAGGCCCTCTACCGTGGCGAAGGCGCGGCTTTGCTGCGCGCAAAGGCTCATCTTGGCGGTGCCAATGGTGAAAACGGCTTTCTCCGGAGCCGACCATTTGCCTTGCAACCGCTTGAGAATCACGGGCTCTGCCACCTTCTCGCCAGGAGCGTAGACCGTGAGATCGACTTTGTACCGATCTTGGTCTTTGATGACGCAGTACAACGAGCGGTACTCGATTCTCTTATTGCCGTATCGAACCACCACCTCGTTGTCGAAGTCGTCGTTGTTCTGAACGAGGGGGAGTTTGCAGTTCGGGCAATCCGCCTCGTGAAGAGGCAAAGCGGTGCTCAAGGAGAGAACAGCGAGTGCCGCAATCATTCCTTCACCTCGATCGTGAATCCGAGGGTGCGGATCCCGCCTCTCCAGTCAAACTGGGCATAGGCTCGGTACAGCCCCGGCTTCGGAAATCGCCCCGAAAATCGAACGATGCCACGCTTGACCAATGCATTGTTCTCTTCGTCCTCTTTCGGGTGGCTGTGCACTACCGTCTGTCCATCTTTGTGGAAGATCATGAGATGCCCGGCCGCTCCTAGCCAAGGCACCGTGTCTGTAGCAGGCATTCCCGTTTTTGAATCGAAGAGCTTGACCTGAAGGGTGGTGGACTTGCCAACCGGAACAGCTCCGCCGATGTTGGAGAAAATGCCTTTCAAGCCGGAATCAACCGATTGAATGGCAGGTTTCCAAGGGGCTTTCCAGGTGGGCTTGCCACCAACGACGTCTACTTGGCCGATCAGAACCCGACTTCCCTTACCCTTCGGAGCGACGTCTCCGTAGACCCAATAAGACCCGCCCGCGGGGAACTTGATCGGAATCGTCCACGTTCCATCTGGCTGCATGGTTGGGTGCTCGTGTAAGAACCAGTGCATGTCTTTGCTGGCAAGGAGGAGGTGGAACTCCATTTCGTGAGCCACATCGAACGCGGTTTGAACCTTGCCCGTTTTGGTCTCGATCACTTGCATCCGGAGCTCGCCCGGTTGACCCGCTTGCAATGACTTTTTCGGGGTCAATACCTTCAGCGAATAAGGCGGCTTTGCGTTCGTTACGGGTCGCTCGTCGGCAACGTCTACAACAAAGGCGATCTTCTCTTTTCCGTGTCCGGGAATATCCAA
Organism: uncultured Fimbriimonas sp.; assembly: GCA_964471545.1. Lineage (GTDB taxonomy): Bacteria > Armatimonadota > Fimbriimonadia > Fimbriimonadales > Fimbriimonadaceae > Fimbriimonas. Next base: position 21,404 of record CAYYJX010000042.1, read on the forward strand.
CTCGAGCGCAATGCGATAGTCGCCACCGTGCGGGAAGTAGCAGACCACTCCGTAGTCACCGGGGATTCCTTCCCGGTGGACCTCGGGAATCGCGTCGGGCATTCCGGGCATTGAGGGCATCGTGATTACGCCCGTTGCTTTGATTCCACCGACACCCTTGAAGCCGTCTTCGACTGCGTCCTTTTGTCGAGTATCGACGACTCTGAACTCCAGGTCGATCTCCTCTCCGGCGTAGACACCCCCTTCAGGAATCCGCAGTTCGGCTTCGTAAGCACCGAATTTCACCTTGGTGATCTGCCGAACGGTGGAGGTCTTCTTAGCTTTGTGACCGGCGTGCTGCGCAGCTTTAGGCGCGATCACGGACGAAAGCGCAAGGGCGGAAGGCCGGCTTCCGACGAATGGATGAGACGAGCCAAGGCTCGCAATAGCAAGAACTGTTTGAATCATGAGGTGCTGAGAACGGTTTCATGTGGCAGGGGCCCAAACGAAAAATGGGCCTCAAGACAACGTTGGGCGGCGAAATGCCGCGATGTTCTCAGACAACGGGAGGCGCGCGATCAGGCGGACCAAGGCGAGTGCCTGGATCCGGTGGACCGCGTGTGGATCGTGCATCAATCCCAACCGACGTCTCCGAAAAAACGGGTTCTTGGGTTTGAAAATCGTCCAGCGGGGCGATCGGTTCCCAGGCAAAGCCGGGCGCGAGTTGACCGTTTGTATCCGGCTGCGAATTCGCAGGAGCCATCTCGCACTTGCAATCTGACTCCACCGGCGCGATTTTGGCGAGGGACTCTTCCGGTTCACCGACCGAAGCCGTTGACTTGGGCTTATCTGGGTGGCAGCAGGATTCTGCAACCGGCTCGATCTCTGGTTCGACCGTCTGAACCACGGGCTCCGCAAGGCTGGAGTTACAGTGAACGCAGTCGTGAACCGATTCCTGCATCGGGCGGACGCAGACCATGCGTCCTAATCCCTTAGCCGAACCGATCATCGGCAGGATGAGCGTGAGGAGGAGAAGGAGGATGGTTCCGAAAGATCGGATCGCGAGCATTGGTTTGATCAAGCGCGTTTTCATCATTCCCTCCACAATTAGTTTACGCCCTTCTTAATGAATACGAATCCCTGGAAGTTCCCCTTCCGTAATATCGTGTAATTCTCATGAGTTCTTCGCCGAATCCGTCAAATGGGTCGTTCAACGGCATCGCCCAATCGATCCTAGATGCCTTTAACGGGAAGCAAGAAGATCAGCCGAGACCCTCGGCACTCGATCTCTTTATTTGGCAGCGTGGGAGCAGGATTCACGGCGGCGGTATTCGAGGCATGAAACTTGGCTTCGGAATCGCCGGGAGCGTGAACTTAGGTTTTGGCGTGCTTTTCCTGGCATTAACGGCAAAGCAGCCCGGATTCATCGTTCCGGCAGGCATTATGGGTGCCATTGGGTTTGGGTTCTTGATCGCAACCGGATTCTTGTTCGCGAAGTACCGAGGGAAAGACACCGAGGTCCGACTGACGAAGGAAGGAAGCCAGCTTTTGTTCAGGCTCCTCAACCACGTGGGGTACATCAACCCTCACCAATATTCCAGCACCCGATACGGTTCCCCTTGGCACCGTATTTGGGGCATTAAGACCGCCTCGAACATTCTTTCGGCGCAAGGCTTCGAAATCCTCGAATCGGCGGCGGCCCAGTATGTCCGCATAAACGCTCAGGTGGAGCTAGATTCCAATAGTCTTAAGCGCCTTTCTCGAACGTCCGGGGCCATTCGTCTGGCAGCCGAAGAGGCGATGATCACCCTGATCAACCAAGTTGCTCTGTTGGAGCAGCACCCGGAATCGTTGGGTTCCATTGCCGAACTCGCGAAGAAGGAAATCGCCAAGATGGTTGAACTCGGAGATCGGATCGAACAGTCGATCTCCGGCGAAGACTCGCTTCTCGGAATGCATCGCGGGGGGTCTGCCATTGATGGCGTGTTGGAAAACCTCCGAATGGAGCAGGAAGCCCTAGACGAGATTCGCTATTCCCAGAAGGAAGAACGACAGGAAGAGCGCTTCTAGTTCTGCTCGAAAAAGAAGCGCCAATCGGTTCGGAGTCCCTTCGGATCGTAAGTGAAGATCGTCCATTTCAAGGTTTTCATCAGGGGCTCCTTTGCCAGTCTCCAGGGCGGGAGTTTGGCGTAAAGAGTGGATATCCCGGTATCAGATTTTGCTTGCGCTCGAAGGTTTCCGAGTTTGTCCACAGTGCCCTTAAAGGTTTCGGTAAGACCGTTGCGGGTGAGAAGCACCGTGGCCGACCCGGAATCGGAAATTTCGATGGATGCGGCAGCTTTGCCCGCCTCACCCGCCATGATCATGCCTTCGACCCCTTGAACGTCTAGTCGCGGAGGGGAGTCGGTCATATAATCCCCGGACGCGCTTGCCTTGCCCGCGTAATCTTTGAGTGACGGATTCGGGGAGAAGCCGAAACTGAGAAAATGGGGAGTCTCCATCAGCGTGGTGGTGAATCCGAGAAGGTACGAATCGGCGGCTTTGCTCTCGCCTTCCTCCCACAGTCGATCGATGAACAGCTTGGACCCGACTACCTGGATTCCGAGGATGCGATAGTCTTGATAGGTCGCCGATTCCTGCAAAGCTTCCGCAGCTTCTTGCCATTTGCCAAAGCGAGCCAACACCACGCCAAGCACCGCTCGCTGGAGAAAGTCTCGTTTCGGAGCGGTCTTTGCAAGGGTGTTCTCTAGTTCAAGAACACGTTTCGAAAGGGTGGAATCAGAACCTTCGATATTTGCCAGAACGATTTTCAACACCCTCGCCTGATCGGCATAGGAGGGCACCGGGTCAGCCAAGCCTTTTGCAAAAGCCTTTGCCTCGGCAACGCGATTCCAGGCAATCAGGTGCGCCACCCAATTCCATTGGAGAATCGTCTTGTCTGGATCGAGCATGTTTGGAGACTGGATGAGTTCCTCGGCACGTTTCCGGTCATCCATGCCCAGCGCCGTGTAGTAAAGCACCGAGAGCACGTCGGCTCCGGAAGGATTCTTATCGGCGACGTCCTTCCAGAGTTGGGTGACCTGATACTGCCGTTGCGCGGTAATCCCAAAGTTGAGGACATCAAACCATGCGCTCGGACCCAGGGTCCGCTCTCGCAGGTAAGGCAGCAAGGTGCGCCAGTTGGCCAGGGACTGCTGGGCGTAGTTTTCGAGGGGGATCAACCCTCTTCCGACGTATTCGCTGATGACATGATGGGTTGCCATCAAGCCTGCGAAGGTGGACTCGAAAACGTCGTCCGTTCCCTTCTCCGCCGCGCTCAAGTACTCGATCGTCGCGGGGTCAGAGGTCAGGGCAGGGTCACCGGAGAGAGCCATGGCCATTCCGGCGGCGAGTTGAGCTCGCCAATCGTAGAGCCGGATCTTTGCGACCCGCCTAAAGTCCGGGACCATCTCTTTCAGTCGGGTGGGAGCCGCCTCTATGAGGCGTAGCATGGAGTAGCCCGTCAGGTCGGGTTGCTTAGCAAGCTCCAGCGCAAGCTTTTCGGCCGGCTCGGCAGCGACGAAGGTTCGATACCAAACCGCCCGCATACTTTGCCAAGTGCCCCATGCGTCTATCTCTCCTTGCTCTCGGAGCAGGGTTGCGACTCGATCGAGAGCTTCTTCTCGGGCGGTGCCGGTGAGTGAGCGGGTGAGGCACTCAAAAGATCGGAGCGCGACCCATGACGTCTCGATGACGTCGTCATGACCCTCCATCGCCCTTTGATACGCGGCTCGGGCTTGATCGAATTTGCCTTCCGCCATGAGCGTTTCGGCGTGAAGAAAAGCTTCTAGCTTGGGACGCTCCTTGAGTGCCCCTCCCACTTTTCTCCAAAGCTTGACGAGATCCTTTTCGTTCCCCCAACTGCTCACTGTGAACCATGCCAGAAACGCCCCGTCCGTCCCATCGAACAGGTCCACCAATCGAAACGAGGCGTCGATGCGCTGTTGGACATCCACGTTTGGGAGCGGATCCAGCATCAAAGCCATGATTCGATCGACCTCCGGTGCGTCCGAATTTACGATGGCTCGAAGAGTCCGACTCGCTTCGGTTGTTCGCCCCAACGCGATGGCGACACCCGCGAGAAGGAATCGATCGGCAGAGTCGGCCAGACCCGACCCTTCCAACGACTTGAGGAGTTCCAGGCACTCCTGGTTGCGCCCTTGCGACTCCAATGTCGCCGCAAACTCCTTAACCGTCGCATGATAGCTTTCCGGTTGGAGAGTCTTGCCTGCCTCGTCGAGCGCCTTGGACAGATCGGATCGCTCTTTGGGTGGAAAAGCCCCGATGAGCACGTCGCGAGTGGGGTCGGTCCAGGCGGTCGGGACCTGAGGATCGTTTGGATAATCCCGTTCGGTGAATGCCTTCGCTCGCTTTGCGGTCTGATCCGCCACCGCCGAAGCCCACAGTGCCCCAAAGTCCGTACGGACCTTCTCGTCTTGAATACTGCGTAGCAGACTCCAGGTGAACACACCGCCACCTACACGCTCGTTTTCGTACGATCTTCCCCCAGGTTTACACCCTAGGAGGACGCCGATATTGGCTCGGCGACTGAGGGCGAGCAGTTCGTCTCCAAAGGGATTCTCAGTCCCAGATCGACAAGCGTCGGCGATGATCAAAACGTTCTTCAGCCCTGCCTTCACGAACCTTTCAACCACCGCCTTGACGGGGATGCCGACCTTTTCGACGTTTTCTAGCTTGGCGTCGCTGGGGCAGAGGTAGTCGCCAGAGGGAAGGCCAATGCCGTGGCCAGAGAAATACAGCAGAAACAGGTCTCCCTTCTGAAGAAGGGGATCTTTCAGGAGGTCGTCCAGAGCGGCCTGAACGTTCGCGATGGTTGGGGGTACCACCCCGTCGAGTCCCGCTTCATCGGACAGGAACTTGAGGTTCTCGCCGGTAAAGCGGAAACGTTCTAGTAATGCTTCCCTCACTTTACGAGCGTCGCTGGCGGCAAAGCCCAGCTTGCCCAGCGAATTGTAGTTGCTGACGCCAATCACGAGCGCCCGTCTCTTCGGCGGAACGATGGGAAG
>CAYYJX010000043.1:0-26274 GCA_964471545.1 uncultured Fimbriimonas sp.
CCATATTTGTTGGTGGAGATAATGAGATTCGAACTCACGACCTCTGCAGTGCGATTGCAGCGCTCTCCCAGCTGAGCTATATCCCCACTGGTCTCAAGAGAGGATACCCAAATAGACAAAGGGAGTCGAGTTGCCTCGACTCCCCTAAACCCAACCGTTTGGGTGCCTTGTTGGATGCTTACTTGCGTCGTCGTCGAGCAAGACCGAGGAGACCCACACCAACCATGATCATGGTTGCGGGCTCCGGAACGAGCTCAACACCGGTGAATCGCTCGCCGGTCGCCGCGGTAGCGAGCGTCTGGATAGTGCCAAAGCTCGGGGCGACGCCGGTGAAGTCGATCGTGAACTTCTGAAGCTCGGTTCGAGCGTTGTTCACGCCGTAAAGCTCCAGAACGCCCGTGTCGTTGCCAAACGAGTCGCGAACAACACGAATCGCAATGCTTCGACCTCGGAAGTTGGTGTTGAGGCCAACCTGCGTGAAGGCCGAATCGTAAATTCGGAGCCCGCCTGCAGCAGAGTCGTCCGCGATCAGCCAGAAGTTGCCGTACTTCTCGAAGTCATAGAAGCTTGCACCGGTAGGCAGAGCGAGCGGGGTGGTTCCGGCGCTCAGATTCGAAAGACCGCCGCCGCTTGCAACAGCGGCTCCAGACGTGCCCCAAATCTCGTTGCCGATTCGGCGGATGATTCGGGTATTCGTGGCCGCCGAGGCTCCGTTAAGTTGGGAGTTGAAGGATCCGTCCGAGTTGAAGCTCTTGTAGCCGCCCGTGCTGCTGGAGCCTGCTCCGGCGCCGTAGATGGTGCCACCGACGGAATCAACATATGCCGATCGGAATGCATCGCTCGTGTAGTGACCCGATGCAAGCGTCACGGTCGAGAAAGCCGAAGCGAACGAGGCTGCGTTGTTGTTAAACGTAACAACCTTTCGAGCGACACCTGCTGCGGTGTTTACGGAAGCGAGTCCGGCGGCTGCGTCGTAACCTGCAAGACCGAGCAGCGTGGTTCCGCCGTTAATCATTCCTTCACTGGTTGCCGAACCGGAACCCGTAAAGTTCGCACCTACGTGATCGTTCACGTTGACCGAAGTGGTGACCGTTCCGTCGAACTTGAAACCCTTGAGCGAAATATTGCCGGCGGCGTTCGTTGTGCTGCCAACGCTGCGGACCACCAAGGAGTTCAGCGGGAACAGCTGTGCAGAAGCCATACCGGAAACGAGAGCCGCTAGGAGAGCGGAATACCCAAATTTAGACATCATCAAAAGCACCCGGACAATTACTTGCCCGCCCTATTATGATTGCGGGGCATTAACAGATTCTTCATTTTGTTAAGAATCTAATCGACGTCTGGCAATTTTGCGTGGTGGAAAATCAAACGAGCCTCCGGGATTCCCCGAAGGCTCGTTTCAGCGGTTATGGTCTGCTTACTTGCGTCGTCGTCGAGCCAGTCCAAGGAGACCTGCGCCGATGATCGCGATGGTGGCAGGCTCCGGCACCGCCTCAACACCCGTGAACAGCGTTCCCGTAGGAGCCGTTGCGAGGGTCGAGATTGCACCGAAGGTCGGCGTCGTACCCGAGAAGTCAATTTGGAACTTCTGAAGCTCGGTTCGAGCGTTGTTGACCGTATAGATGTCGAGCTTGTCGGCGATGAGCTGACCGTTTGCGTCCCGAACTTCGCGAGTAACGAAAGATCGTCCGGTGAAGTTTGCACCACCGTTGGCAACCTGGGTCGTTCCGTTGAAAATCCGGAATCCAGAAGCAGAGTCATCGGCAATCAGCCAGTAGTTGCCGAACTTGTCGAAGTCATAGAAGCTGCCACTCGTAGGCAGAGCGATGAGCGTCGAACTGTTGGTCAGGTCAGCAAGACCGATTCCGGTCGAAGCAGCCGTGCCGTAAAGAACACCGCCAATTCGCTTGATCACCCGAGAGTTGGTGATTGCGGCCCCGCCGTTCAACTGCGCGGAGAAGGTTCCATCGTTGTTGAACTCTTTCCAGCCGCCCGTTCCAGAGCTACCTGCACCCGCACCGTAGATCTTTCCACCAAGAGTGTCCTGGTAAGCCTGTCGGAAGTTGTTGGTCGTGTAGTGACCGGTCGCGAGATCGGTGACGGTGAAAGCCGTCGCGAACGAAGTCGCAAGGTTGTTGAAGGTCACGACGCGTCGTCCGATGCCTGCGGTGCTGGAAACAGACGTGGTGTTTACAGCAGCGTTGTATCCGGCAAGCGCCAGTACATCGGAGCCACTGTTGATGATGCCTTCGCTCGTTGCGGAACCGGACATGGTGAAGTTACCGAGGCCGGCGAGTGCGAGGGTCGAGGTGACGTTGACGGAGTTCACTTGAGTTCCGTCGAATTTGAAGTTGACAAGCGAAATCTCTTGCGCGTTGCCGGAAGTTCCGCCCGACTGGCGGACGATCAGCGAGTTGTTCTGGAATAGCTGAGCCGAGGCAGCTCCCGTTAGGACACCCGCCAAAACAATGGAATACCCAAATTTTTTCATGGTCAATTCACTCCGAAGCACCCTAAATTGTGCTACCCGGTACGTTAAGAATGAGTTAAAGCGACGTTAAGGTTTGGTTCAAACAAGCCCACCGGCAATATTGCTGGGGGGTTAGAGAATTTGGAATTTTTCTCGACTGTGCGCAAGAAAGCCGTGCTTGTGCGCAAGTGCGGCGTAGGCCTTCAATCCGTCTAACTCAGCGGTCCCGAGTTCATAGCTCATGACACGTTCTAGATAACGCTCGACCTTCGAAATCGGCCAAGAGGTGCGCCGAGAGGTTTCCTCGATCAACAGCGAGCGGCGCAGGGCGGCTCCACGGAGCTCAACCACTCCACGGCATCTTCCTTGTCCTCCCGAAGGCGAGAGGGAACAGGCCGATGCACGGGGCCGTACAAAGCCTGTTTCCACCGGAGCTTGCTCCAATAACCGAGCGAGCGGAGCCAGTTTTGGATCATTTCGGCTGAGCCACACCGCCCAAACGAACGGGTGACCGGTAAGGTCGGTCCAGTCCTGACCAAGGTCCATCACGTGCAGACCATGCGACGAGGCATCCATCCCTAGATCGCCGATAAGAATGCAGGCATCGTGCTCCGCCAGCATCGCTCGCTGGTCGGACTCGCACAAGGTGGCATTCGGGTAGACCTTGTACTTCTCGCGAAGAAGGATTTGTCCGAGCACGTTGCTCGTCATCGAAGCGCGATCGAGCGCAAGGGTTTTGATCTTCTCAAAAGGCACTTTCGAGAACAAGCGGACGCTGCAAACCCGGTATTTGGAAACAATTCCAACGTGCCCGCAAATGGCCATTTCGGGACGTCGCAAAAACTCGATGCTCGAAACCAAGATGGCATCGGCAGCTCCGGAATCGAGCAGCGTTGGCAACCGACTTGGAACGGCATATTCAACGCTTACGCCCGAGTCTTCGGCTTCAAGACTTGAAACCAGGGGCCGAGCGTTGACGTACGGCACAGACCCAACCCGGAAAAGGGTCGGTTCCACTCCTTGAGCGAGCGAAGATGGGTGTGCCACGGAATGTTCTACGAAATTTTGCGTCGGTTTGCTCATTGCTTCCAAAGCGCTCAATCCCTTCCGCTTGTTAGCCCGGCTTCTGGGCGACCGCCGCCACGCTGCTTCCCCAAGGAAGAGGAATTTGAATCGAAAAATGACCCTCTCGTTCTTGCAACTTCGTCAACAGGCGGTTTACGCCGGGGGAGACCGGAGGAAGTTTTGCTGAAGGACCTCGTCGAAGAATCCTGTCTACAAGCCGGGAAGCAACAACGAAGGGGAAGAGCGTGAAGACTTGATAGCTGCACCAAGTGACCTTGAAGCCCGCCTTATGAAGTTTCGAGACCAATTCTCGGCGGGTGTATCGGCGCTGGTGCATCAGGGCTTCGTCATGAGGTCCCCAAAGCCATCGGTAGGCGGGAACGTTTACCACAAAGGTCGCACCGGGCTTCATCAAGCGGTAGATCTCGGCAAACGCTGCTCGATCATCGGGAATGTGCTCAATCGTGTCTAGACTGATCACACCGTCAAAAGATTCTTGGGCAACGGGCAACTTCTGGCCGTCGCCAAGAAACAGGTTCGGAATCCCTCGCCCGCTCGAAAACTCTAGAGCCAGAGGGCTCATGTCGACCCCAAAGGTGTCGTACCGCTTCGCAAATTCCTTAAGACCCGCACCGGTGCCGCAGCCAACATCAAGCAGTTTTGCACCTTCTTGGAGGTGTTGTTCCAGCAGCGTTATCGCGAGCGCCCGGCGTCCTACGAACCACCAATAGGTGTCCTCAGACTCAAACATTCGGGCGTATTCCGGACTCTGCACGGGTGGTCTAGTTTAACTGATCGAACTTTGTCGCTCGGAGGCGATGAGAGAGGCCGATGAATGAGAACGGGGCCTTTCGGCCCCGGCTCTGTGGAGTGTTTGTTGTGTGGAGTGTTTGGATAGGAATCAAGGAAGCCAATTCCAACCCTTGCAAGGAAGGAATCCTACGCTCGGGCTACGAAATCAACAGATGCAAGCGTTGTGCCGAAGCAACGCTCTTGCAATCAGATCTCGCACAAGTAGCAGGTTAGGAGACCGATTCTCCGTTGGATTCGAGGCGCTTTCGCTTGCCCATCATTCTCAGCTTCACTAGGTCGCGCAGCATGCGGGGTCCGTCTCGCAAAATCGAAACCTTCGATCCTTCTTGGTGTGCCCACCGAATTGGAATCTCATCGATGCGTAGCCCGAGATCTCGCGCAATCAGAAGCGCTTCGAAATCAAATCCGAACCCGTCGAATTTGCACCGGGAGAACACTTGCTCGGCAGAATCGGCGGTGAACATCTTGAACCCGCACTGGGTGTCATCGATGCCTTTCACGGCGAGAATTTGAACCGCCTTGTTAAATGCTCGACCCAAGATTTCGCGGTAGAGCGGTTGCCGAACTTCCAACCGACTCTCTCGCAAAGGGCGGCTGCCAATAGAAACATCGGCGCCGGCATCCATGCTTTTCCAAAGCTTCTCGGTTTCTTCTTGAGGGGTCGCCAAGTCAGCGTCGCAGAATAGGATGCGCTTTGCGCTCGCTCGCCGAATTCCGTATCGAACCGCGTGTCCTTTCCCTCGATTCGGCTTGTACTCCAGAAGTCGAAATCTTTCGTCGGAGGCGGCGAATTCACTCACAATCGCCCCGGTTCGGTCCTTGCTGCCGTCGCTGACAACGGTGATGCGCCAAGTGTAAGACTGCTCCGAGTAGTACTCACGAATGCGATCAAGAGTTCGCTTGATGCGCGCCTCTTCATCGTAGGCAGGAATGATTACCTCAAGATCTACTGGAACCACGGAACGGTCTCACTGTACCTAGCCTGTGCGAAAAGGGTGCAGAGCCGCGTTGAGGAAACCCCAATCACGTTCGCGTCTCCTCTTTGGGAAGGACACGATTGGAAACAGAAATCCGGGGCGCAAAGGTTCCGAAAGGAATCTGCCGAGAGGTGAAGTGGTGGGTCCTGTGGGATTCGAACCCACGACCAACGGCTTAAAAGGCCGCTGCTCTACCGCTGAGCTAAAGACCCAACCCGAAGATTCTACCCAGTCAACCCGTTAAAGGTTCCACCGGATAGGCACCCACATAAACCCTCAGCGGGTAACTTTTGGCAACGATGTCCGAAGAGTTGACTTACAAGAGTTCCGGGGTCGATATCGATCAAGCCCAACGCGCCCTCCGATCGGTGATTCCGGCGATCCAAGCAACTCAGGGTGATTCCGTGGTGGGTGGAGTCGGTGGATTCGGCGCTCTCTTCGACCCGAAGCTTGGCGATTACCAACGACCGCTCCTCGTCAGTTCCATTGACGGAGTCGGCACCAAAACCAAGGTTGCGGCGATGGTCGGCGACTATTCCCACCTCGGCGAAGACATCGTCAACCACTGCGTCAACGATATTCTCTGCCAAGGCGCGCGACCGCTCTTCTTCTTGGACTACTACGGTTGCTCGGCGCTCTCACCTCTTTACTTCGAGCAAGTCGTGGGTGGAATGGCGCGCGCATGCGGCGCCGTAGGTTGCGCTCTGGTAGGCGGTGAAACCGCCGAAATGCCCGGTGTCTACGCCGATGATGAAATCGATGTCGTCGGAACCATCGTGGGTGTGGTCGAAGCGGATCGGAAGCTTCCTCGACAAAAGGCGCAGTCGGGAGATTTGGTGATCGGCATCGGCTCCTCCGGATTGCACACCAACGGCTTCTCACTGGCAAGAAAGGCCTTGTTCGATGTTGGTGGACTCAGTGTTCGTGATCAGCTGAACGAAGGCGAAGAGACCACGATCGGCGATGCCTTGCTCGCGCCCCACAAATGCTATTTCAACAGCGTGTGGCCGCTCCTAGAAAAGGATGCGCCGATTCGATCCATCGCCCACCTTACGGGGGGTGGATTCTTCGACAACATTCCCCGGGTCCTTTCTGCAACCGTGCGTGTGCACATCGACAAGCGAAGTTGGGAGACTCCTCGCATCTTCCGTCTCATTCAAGAAGCGGGTGGCATTCCCGATGGGGAGATGTACCGAACCTTCAACATGGGCATCGGCATGGTGCTCATCGTCGAGCGATTCGAAGCACAAAAAATCCTCGCCGAATTGCACGCCGCCGGAGAATTTGCGGCGGTGATCGGCGAGGTGGTCGACGGCGCGAACGACGTCTTGGTTCTCTAAGCCGGTGAGATCGGGCGGTTAGCCTAGTCGGAAAACGAATCGAGCATTGCCAAGAGCAATCTCGGTTCCGTCCGAGAGGATCGCCTCTTCCACGCGCTCAAAGTCATCGCGAAGAACATAGGTTCCGTTCGAAGAACCGAGGTCGGTGATCATCCAAACATCGTCCTCATACGTCAGCTTCGCGTGCTTTCGGCTGACATAGACGCCTTCGGGCAACGATCCAAGGTCGATATCGATCGGTCCGACGGCTGGGTCGAAGCGACCAATGGTTGCGGGCGAATGCACCGGAAACTCGATATCCGTTTCGGCCCCGCTTCGCTTCACGATCAACCGAGGAATAGCGGCTTCAGCCTGGGCAACCGTCTCTCCGGTGATCTCCGATGCGCCTGCTTCGGTCAGTTCAGGGGCTACTTCTTGTTCAAGATCGTTCATCGCTTTCTCCCGATTCAAATCGGCTTTTACCTGCAAAACCCAAGGGTGTGAGCAAAACTCACGCTCGAACCAAGATCAGTTGTCCTCCAAAGACGCTGCCTTAGCCCGATGCTGCCTTTTCCCTCTGCCGGGTTTGCCCTGTGCTGGGAAAGACGCCCGCGAAAGCCGAATTGGTTCGGAGGAATCCCTCTGGCCCTATCCATGAGTCCTTGCGCCCGCTCAGCGGTCACCGATAAACAGGAACGCGGAACCGGAGAAGAGAGAAACCACGACTCGGTCCGAGACCGACTCGTTGGAAATGCTCGTGAACCCGTTGGGCGAAAGCGATTGCCTATCCAGAGTCCACTTGGTCCCCTGTAAAGAGGCAGAGACTTCCCCCGATATTGGAATCAAAGAAACCCTCGCCCCCGGGCTTGCCGCAAACGCCCGAGATTCTTGCGGTGCGGTCAAGACATGGGCAAAGCCACGAGTGAGTCCGAGTCGGATGGCTCCTCCGTAAAGATCACCAAGGCGAGCGCAAGTGTGCAGCGCATCCAATGTATGATCCAAAAGGTCTCCCTCTAGGCATGTAAGGGTGATCGTCTCCGCTCCGGCAGCAGACGCCCACTGAAGGAGCTTTGCACAGTCGGTATCGTCTTGCCCAAAGTCGGCGAACACAGCGCCAACCTCGTCCAAAAGCGCCTCGTTTCCCACGAGAGCCTCAGAGAGAGAGTCAAAATCTCCAACCACGCAATCCGGGGTGCAGCCTGCTTCCAAAAGGCGAATCAGGCCGCTATCGGCGGCCACCACGTAGTCTGCGGCAAGCACCAGCTCTTTTAGGCGATCCGTCGGGAGGCGATCACCTCCCAGGACTCCAAGCACCTGTTGACCTTTCAACGAAAGGTCTTGCGGAGGGCATTGCTGAGAAATCGCTTGCTGCAATTTCGGGTGAAGAGATTCTAGCGACACTTTTCGTTGAGTCTATCCGTCCCTAATCGCTGAGTCACCAAGGTTCTCCGCAGTTCCTCCTGGTGATCCGAGTCGAAAGGCTCCGAAAACGACCTGCTCGGGTCGGTTTTCTACAAATAGGTAGACGAACAAAAACTCAGGTAGAAGTTTGTCAAATCGGAAGTTGAAAAGCCGAGAAATCCGGCGTTTCAGCCTGATTCTTTGTGCGCGAGTAAGAAAAAATCTTCCCCTTGCCGCTCCGTGGCTTTCCTTGCCATTCAACCCTGATTTCTCGCTGTTTCGAGATTTTGTGAATCGATAAAAGGCCTGTATACTCCCGCTCCCGGCATCAGAGAAGCGGAGCTTTGAAGTCGGTTTCGTCGATACCAATGAAACAGTTCACTTTTGATGATTCGGAGTCTCGCATTATGTTGACCGGCGCTTGGCAAAGAGTTCTCAAAAGAATCCAGGGCGAACTTCCCGTCCCCGTCATGGCACGTTTCATCAATCCGCTCGAGCCGTTGGCACTGGAAGGATCCGTCGTGCGGATCAACTGCCCCGGAAAGTTTGTGATGGAATGGGTGCGAGAAAGGCACCTTGGCATCATCCAGAGCTATCTGTCCGACGAACTGGGTCTCTCGATTACCATCCAGCTGGAATCGACTGGGCGAGAAAAGCCGGCAGCAACCCCTTCGGAGGGAGTCAACATCCCAGTGCCGACCATCGTGGAAGTGCCCATGCGCTTCACGCCGAACCCCAAGTTCCAGTTCGACACCTACGTGGTTGGGCAAAGCAATCGGCTTGCGGTGGCCGGGGCTAAAAATGTTGCTGAATCGCCGGGCCAAAAGTTCAACCCGCTTTTCATTTACGGCCCCAGCGGACTGGGCAAAACACACCTTCTCCACGCGATTGCCAGTGAGATCCTCAAGCGAGATCCGGACTTCCCGCTCGTTTACATGAGTGCCCAGCAGTTCGCGGAAGACTTCATCAACGCTATTCAGAGCAACCGAGTCGAGCAGTTCCGGCGACAGACTCGCCCGGTCGGTCTTTGGCTATTGGACGATATTCAGTTCATCGCCGGGAAGGACCGAACGCAAGAGGAGTTCTTCCACACGTTCAACCACCTGCATTCGATGGGTAAGCAGATCGTGATCACGTCGGATAAGCCACCCCGTGAGCTCTTCATGATGGAAGAGCGGCTGCGGTCGCGCTTCGAAAGTGGACTCGTTGCCGATATTCAAATGCCCGATACGGAGACGCGCTGCGCGATCATCAAAAAAAAGGCGATTGCGGAGAAGATCGACCTCGACCATGAGGTTGCGATGTATCTTGCCGAGCACGTCCCCGGGAACATCCGCGTGCTCGAAGGCGCCCTCACGAAGCTGACGGTCCAAGCCAGCCTCGATAGCCGACCCCTCTCGCTAGAGTTGACGGAAGAGTTGATCGAGCGTCACTACGGAGCCGCAACGATGGCGAAGCCGAGCGTCGGACAGATCATCGACCGAGTTTCGCGCGAACTCAAGATTTCCAGCGAGGATATCGTGGGTCCGTCCCGAAAGGCTCCCATCGTCCAGGCTCGCCACGTTGCGGTCTACGTTTCTCGAGAGCTCCTCGGAGATTCTTGGAAGCACCTCGCTTCGCACTTTGGCGATCGCGACCACACGTCGATCATGCACGGCTACCAGAAGGTCTCCGAGCACATGCTGTACGACAAAGACCTGCGCGCCATCGTTAAGAAGCTTCTTCGGGATCTGGACGACCGGATCCGGTAATCCTGCCCACGCGAAAGTTTGCGGTCTGGGGCGGCGTGGCACAATGAGGGCATGGTTCTCGCCCATTTAACTTGGGAAGAGGTCGATGCCCTCGATCGCGAAACGGTAGTGCTCATCCCCACCGGCTCACTGGAGCAGCACGGTCCCCATCTGCCCATGTTCACCGACTCTCTGTTGGTAACGGCGGTGGCGGAGGAAATCGAGCGCCGAATCGGATCAAAGGTTTTGCTGGTGCCAACGGTTTGGTTGGGAGCCAGTGCCCACCACATGGCCTTTGCGGGCAGCCTTACGGCGTCCATGACCGGGTACGGAGATGTGCTCAAGCAAATCATCCACGGACTCAGCAAGCATCGATTCCGGAAGTTCTTCGTGCTAAACGGGCATGGCGGCAATGACTCGCTCAACGACGTCGCCCTACGAGAACTCAAAGAGACCTTTGCCTCATCGGTTTTTGCGCACAAGGGGTACCATGAGTTTGCCGAAGCGACCATCGCCCAAGTTCTAGAAGGTCCTTCGAAGCGCATCCAACATTCTTGCGAGGCCGAAGTCTCGCTGATGATGCACCTGCATCCGGATAAAGTCCGAAAAGAAAAACTGATCGACGATGGTCTAATTCCTGAACCCGCAATCTCCTCGCTAGTGCTGACCTTTGATGAGGTCACCGATCGTGGCGCCCTCGGCTACGCGACACTGGCGACAGCGGAAAAAGGAAAAGCTATTTTTGAATCCGCCGTCTCCGGGGCAATCACCGAGTTGGAAGCCATCCATGCAGGCTTTGTGCTGCGTGGGCAATAAAGGGCCGTGGCCCTTGTGGCTATATGCGTAAAACCGAATCTTTAATCCCAAAAACAGAAAAGGCCGTGCTGGTTGTTGTCAACGAGCACGAGTCTGACGACCAAATGGTCGAAGAAGAACTGATCGGCCTCTGTGAGGCCGCGGGCGTCGAGCCGCTCATCACGGTTCGTCAACGCCTGGATCGACCGTACAAAGGCACTTTCATCGGGACCGGCAAGGTGGAAGAAGTCGCCGTTGTTGCCAAAGACGTCGA
The DNA here is from genome assembly GCA_964471545.1 of uncultured Fimbriimonas sp. Lineage (GTDB taxonomy): Bacteria > Armatimonadota > Fimbriimonadia > Fimbriimonadales > Fimbriimonadaceae > Fimbriimonas. The sequence continues at coordinate 10,845 of CAYYJX010000043.1, forward strand.
AGCCGACTTTGTGCTCATCGACGGCGAAGTCTCCGGTATTCAGCAGCGAAACCTCGAAGAGGCGTTCGGCAAAAAGGTCATCGATCGGACTCAGCTGATTCTCGACATCTTCGCCCGCCGAGCCCGAACCCGAGAAGGCATGCTCCAGGTGGAGCTCGCCCAGCTTTCCTACATGATGCCCAAGCTCATGTCCGTTTACACCAAGTTTGAACGGCAGAAGGGTGGTATCGGTATGAGAGGTCCCGGTGAAACCAAGCTGGAAAGCGACCGACGGTTGGTGCGAGATCGCATTGCTCGCCTCAAAGATGAAATCGATGAGGTGAAACAAATTCGTGATCGCCAACGGGCAGGAAGACGGAAGCACCCGTTCCCATTCGCCTCGATTGTCGGTTACACCAGTGCGGGGAAATCCACGCTGATGAACCGGATGGCAGGAACCGAATTGCTGGCCGACGCCATGCCGTTTGCCACGCTCGATCCAACGACTCGTAAAATCGACCTGCCGGATGGGTACGCCATGTTCCTCACCGATACGGTCGGATTCATTCGGAACCTACCCACCCACCTGGTCGCCGCCTTCCGATCGACGCTTGAGGAGGTGACGTTCAGCGATTTCATCCTCCACGTCGTGGACGTGAGCAATCCTAGTTGGGAGGTGCAAGTGGATGCGGTGATGGACACCCTCAAGGTGCTCGGAGCCGATGACAAGCCGATGATCACGGTCTTCAATAAGATCGATACGATCAGCGATCCCGCCGTCCGCCGAGAACTGGTCGCCGAGTTCCAAAACTCGGTCGCGATTAGTGCGAAATCAGGCGAGGGCATGGACGATCTTCTGCTCGCCATTAAGCGGCAGGTTCAGGATCTCCTGGGTTACGTCCAGGCGATGGTGCCTTATTCCGAAAGCGGCCTAATTCAGGACTGCTACAACTTCGGACGGGTGCACAAGGTGGATTACCGAGAAGACGGCATCTATCTGGAAGCGGAACTGGTTTCTGAGATGAGAGGCAAACTTCGTCGGTATGCCATTGAACCTGCGTCCTCTTGACCTGACTTGGAGTAGTCTCGCCGCAAATGTCGAGCGAGGCGATGCCGACCGAACGCCAAAGTTCTGGTTCGCCGACCGTGGCCGAATGGCTTCGGTCGGCTGAATCCAGGCTCCATGCTGCCGGAATCGAAAGCCCCCGAATGGAGGCGCAGGTTCTCGCTGCACATGTCCTTCGCGTCGATCGTTCTTGGCTTTTCGCTCACCCCGAGCACGAGTTCAACGATCTTGCAGGAGAGCATCTGCTGGTCCGGCGGCTCAATCAAGAACCGTTGGCTTACCTCACCGGGAAGCGCGAGTTTTTCGGCAGGCGATTTCGGGTGTCGCCGGCTGTTCTCATTCCGAGACACGAGACTGAAATCCTCGTCGAAGAGACCCTTCAAGAAGCGTCATCCGGGTCAAAGATCCTCGATATCGGTACGGGTTCCGGTTGCATCGCGATCACCTGCAAGTTAGAGAATCCCGCCCTCGAAGTTTGGGCGACGGACATCTCCGGACCTGCAATCGAGATTGCGCGTGAAAACGCCGAAACGCTGGGTGCAGAGATCATCTTTCGCTTAACCGATCTTTTTCCCACCGATTCCCCTGCGACTTTCGACCTCATCGTCTCCAACCCACCTTACATCGGTGCGGACGAGCCGCTCAACGCCGAAGTCGTGGACCATGAACCGCACCTTGCCCTGTTTGCGGAGGAGGAAGGCTACGCCATCTATCGACGGCTCGCGCATCAAGCACCCGCGTACTTGGTGCCAGAAGGCAAGATTTTGCTAGAAGTCGGCTACCAACAGGCTGACAAAGTGGTCGCCTTGTTCGAAGAATCGGGTTGGAGTCATGTCCGCACCGTTAAGGACCTCGCGGGTATCCCGCGTTGTGTGATCCTGCAGTTCAAAGCTTCGAGAGCCTAACCGTTCCTTAGGATGAAGACTGAACGACGGGGAAGCGGTCATAATTTGAGTTCATGGAGATCGTCGTTCCGGAAGAGTTTAAGTACCTGTACGTTCAAAACGACGAGCGCCCGGTCGTTAAGATTCCCGACCCCGTCCTACGAAAGGTGGCCTCTAATGTCACCAAGGTCGGAAAAAAGACGGATTTCCTGATCGATGAAATGATGCGGGTGATGCGCAAGGCGAACGGTATTGGCCTTGCCGGACCGCAGCTTGGCGTTTCTCAGCGAATCATCGTCATCGCCCCTCACGATTTCAAGCCTGCCGCTCTCATCAACCCGCGCATCATCAAGGCGGAAGGCGAACAGATTGGTCAAGAAGGTTGCCTGAGCATCCCGGGACTCTACGGAGACGTTAAGCGGTACGACTACATCGAAGTAGAAGCCTTTGATCGAAAGGGCAGAGAACTGGTTTACGAACTGGAAGGACTCCCCGCGCGAGTGGTTCAGCACGAAATCGACCACCTCGATGGGATTCTCTTCATCGACAAGGTCGACCCGAAAACGCTGCACTGGCAGGATCCCGATCGTCACCACGACGACGAAGAAGAGATCTGATCGGAATGAAATTGGTGTACTTCGGAAGCGGGATTTTCGCAGTCCCGATTCTGCGCGCGCTTGCTCCACACGTCTGTGCCGTGGTAACGCAACCCGATAAGCCGACGGGTCGCAAAATGGTGCTGACCCCCACACCCGTCAAGATCGCGGCTGAAGAATTAGGTTTGCCCGTTCAAACCCCCATCAAAGCGCGCGATCCGGAATTTGTCGAATGGGTCCGATCGCTGGATGCCGATGCCCTCGTGGTGGCGAGCTACGGACAGATTCTTTCCCAAAAGCTCCTCGAGTCGGCTCGGAGAGGGGGAATCAACCTGCATGGATCGATCTTGCCCGAGTATCGAGGGGCGGCCCCCATCCAAAGGTGCTTGATGGATGGCAAAGAAGAGACGGGCGTCACCCTGATGCAAATGGACAAGGGGATGGATACGGGTGATATGATCGCCATCGAAACAATCCCGATCACGACTGCGGACACCTACGCCACGCTCGAGCCAAAACTCGGTGACTTAGCGGCCAAAATGGCCGCCGAATGGATGCCGCGAATCGTGGACGGCGATTACCCTCGCGAACAGCAGGACCACGACCTCGCGACCTACGCGCCCAAGATTTCAAAGGAAGACGGCTACCTGACGTGGGGAGACGACGCCTGGACGATCTATCACCGATGGCAAGGGCTTAGCCCCAGACCGGGTGTCGTTCTCCCCTCCCCTTGGGGGCCGATCAAACTTGCTCGGTTCACCGTTCACCCAACCGCGGAAGATGGGACTCCGGGGACCGTGATCTCGGTCAAGCCGAACGTTCTGGTTGCCGTGGGCAATGGCGTGCTTGAGCTTGAAGAAGTCCAGCCGGAAGGAAAGCCTGTGATGGCGGCATCTGCTTGGGCGAATGGGGTGCGACTCTCTCCCGGCGACGCACTGTTACCCTCCTGAAAAAGGACTGCGAAAAGAACTCGGAACCTTGCCCGAGAGCAAAAGGTTCATAATCGTTAGTTGTGACGAGTCAGAAGGTTCTTCGACGCATTCTTATCGGTGCGGTGATCTTGGTGGGGCTGGTTCTCGGCATCCAATGGCTCTCAAGTCTTCAGGGTGACCTCGATCTTGGCAATGCAAACACGATCGGCATGATTGCCGCCGTCCAGATCGAGGACGACGGTCAATCCGCAGTCGTCATCAAGGAAGACGGCGCGGTCGTTAAGAACAGCGGGTGGCAACCCGGCAATCAAGACCGAGACCTTGCTTGGGATCCAGAAGGTCAGCGCCTTTTCTTCGTCTCCGATCGCCAAGAAGAGACCTTCCACGTCTATCGCTGGAATCCTGAGAAGAACAACTCGCCAGAGAAACGATCGGTCGATAAAGCGGGCCGATCAAGCATCTTTTTCGACCTAGAGGGTCACTCCGGGGTCGATCGAACCGCTCTCATTACCACCCGAGGAACCGTCCAGCGCTTCAATCCGAAGGACGGAACATTCAAGCAGGTCCTGCCCCCGAGCAACTCGGCAGGTGCCACCGAAGAGGGAGGCTCCACGACCGCGATGGAAGGTGCTTACGGTCGGTTGGGTGGAACCAGTTTCCGCAGCGCGGTGTGGCTCAAAGAGCGCACCTGGGCCGCAGCGGTCATGCGATCGGATAGCGGTGAGATTCTTATCGTCCAGCCGCTGGTGACCAACGACGGCAAAGAGGCCAAACCACAAATTTTGATGGCCGCGAAGAAGATCGACATTGCTGTAAACCCCAAGTCCGGCGCACTGATCTTCACCTTCATGGACTTCCAGTTCCCGCAGAACCAACCCATCCCGCAAGAGAACATCAAGAACGGCAAGGTGGTCCGATCCATTTACCACGGTGTCGGCATCTTCGATCCGGCATCGGAGCCCGGTTTTGGTCTGGTTGCGGCCGTCCCCAACGACGAAACGTGCTTCTCTAGCCCGGCGGTCGCCCCAGACGGTTCCTCTTTCGTGGTGGTTGTCGGCGAGTACAAGGGTGACGGATCGATTGAATCCAGAGGACTTGTCAGCATTCCCTTCGAGATCGGAGCCGCCGCCAAGGGGAGCCCCCTTCTTCAGGGAGAGGTTTACGAACCCGCTTGGAGCCCTGCCGGAGATAAGCTTGTCTACATTCGAAAGACAGGCTCGAACCGAGCGGTTTACACCTGCGACTCCTCTGGTGGAGGAGAGAAGAACCTCACCGGCGACAAGGGCGACTTCATGAAACCGATCTTCTCGCCGCAAGTCAAACAGTAAGTCGACTCTGCTCGGCACTCCCTTGGATACGGACCTTATGAACAACATTCAACCAAACCGTAAGGTCCTGGGCCTTATCGTCGTCATTGCGGCTGCGCTCATCATCGGGTGCGGTGGATTCGGAACCTCGGTCGAGAATAAGACCACAGGCTCTGGAAGCACGGCAGGAGGCGCAACGGGCGGAACCGCGAGTTCGGGCGGCGATACCGGCACAGGTGGTTCGTCTGCGTCCACGGCGGGATCCACTTCTACGACCTCTGGCACCACAACCACGACCGGCGGTACGACAACGACGACGGGTGGTACCACTTCGGGCACAACGGTTGGAACCACGGACGGTGGCACGACCGTCGGCGGGACGGATGGGGGGACGACCGTAGGAACCACCGATGGCGGAACAACTGTCGGCGGAACCGATGGTGGCACGACGGTTGGGACCACCGATGGTGGGACAACGGTCGGTACGACCGATGGAGGAACCACCGGATCGGGTTCTTCTGGGACCACCGGGACCACTGGAACCACCGGAACCACCGGAACGACGGGCACTACTGGAACCACTGGAACCACTGGAACCACTGGAACCACTGGAACTTCTGGCTCCACGGGCGGCGTCTAAATCGTTACGAGACGATCAAGATTTCTGATAGAGATCAATCTGGCCGATCCTTTAGATTTCCCAGAACGTCCCATAATGTTAAGAAGGCCCTGCACCTGTGCTCTTAGGGGGCCAAATCAAGGAAGAAATGCGCATTCACTTTCAAGAACGACTCGCCGGCATCTCCACCGAAGTGGTGAAGATGAGCCAAGAAGCGGAAGCCATGGTTCGGCTGGCCGTGGAGTCGATCCTGCAAAACGACCCGAATCTGGCGTTGCAGGTTATCGCAGCGGACGATGAGATTGACAACTGGGAGCGAAAGGCTCTGCACGACGCGATTGCGACCGTGATGCAAGAATCCCCGGTCGCAAACGACCTGCGATTCCTTATCTCGACGCTCGGAGTGGTGGGTGAGATCGAGAGCGTTGCCGATGACGCGGTCAAACTGGCACGCCGAAGCCGAAAGCTTGTGGGCGTGTTCCCGTCGTCGCTCAAGGTTTCATTCTCTGAAGTTTCTGGAATGTCCCGGTCGATGTTCAACCAAGCAATGAAGCTGTACCTGGACTACTCCGACGATCTTTCGCTAGAGATTATCAACCAGGACGTAGACGTGGACAAGGCTTACTCCCGCGCCCGCGATCAGATTTACGAGATGATCAAAGCGGACCCGGTGAACACCGAGCACCTTATTCGAGCCATTGAGTCGTTCCACGCCCTTGAGCACGTTGCCGACCGAGCGGTGGCTATCGCGAAGCGAATGCGGAACGTTCACATGCGAATCTCGCCGACGGGCAGCCTAGAAGAAGCGCAAGTCGCTCTCTAAGGCCTTACGATTCTTCGTCAGAGGGCACCGTTACCTCCGGTGCCAACTGAATGCCCACCCGTGTGATGCGCCGGCGAGCCATGTTCTCGACCCGGAAGAGACCTATTTCGGTCTGAACGGTGTCTCCCGGACGAGGCACCCTTTCCAACGAATCGACGATCACCGTCGCGATCGTTTCACGAGAAGGTTCGTTTTCAAGCTTAAGATTGAGGCGTTCGACCAACTCGTCCATACGAAGGTCGGCACGGGCGGAGATTCGCCCCCCAGGGAATGTTTCAACCGTCGGTCGCTCGCTTTCCAACGTGTCTTCTAGCTCGCCGAAGATCTCTTCGACCACGTCCTCCAGCGTAATAATTCCGCTGGTTCCGCCGTACTCGTCCATCACCACCAGAAGCTGGGTTTTGTTTTCTTGCATGGTCTGAACGATCCGATCGAACGAGAGGTTCTCGGGGATTGCGATCATGGGCCGGACAAGCTCTTCGAGCTTTGCGGTCGGACTCTTGAGGTGCTTCAGCACGTCGTGGAGGTAAGCAATGCCCACAATATCGTCAATGTCCCCACGACAAATGGGGGCGCGACTGTGCTTGATCCGGACGAAACGCTGCACCGCTTCTTCGATGCTCAAATCCGCATCGATCCACCGAACATCGAGTCGGTGAACCATGATGTCTCGCGCGGCGAGCCCTTCTGTCCGGAACGTCTTCGAAAGCAGATCGGCATGGCCTTTCTCTAGGACTCCACCGGACCGCCCCGCCTGGATCATCATCAGCAGTTCATCGCGCTCCAGGGTTTCTTTGCCCGTCTCTTTGATGTCGATTCCGATGGGCTTTAGGATGAACTGCGAAGTCACCTGCGCGAGAAAGATGATCGGCTTAAACAGCGTCACAAACCCTTGCAACGGGGCATAGCTGGTCAGCATGAATCGCTCTGGGTGCTTCAGTGCTAGATACTTTGGAACCAGCTCGCCCACCACGACGAGGAAGAAGAGGACCAAGAACAGGGAGATCGCCTGGCCCAAGCGAGGGTCGAGCCCTGTAAATGCCTTGATCAGCAACGAAGTGATGAACGGCTCGGTGAAAGCGCCCATCGCAATGCCGACGATCGTGATGCCGATCTGAGTACCCGCAATGAACGGGCTCAGGTTGTCGATCACCTCAATCAGCTTCTTCGCGCGAGTCTTGCCCTGCTTGGCAAGGCTCTCCAATTTGCTCTTGCGCATGGAGACGACGGCGTATTCGCCACCGACGAAGAAAAAGCTTGCAAGGACGAGTAGAGCGCTGGCTCCCCAATTAACGACCGGATTTCCACCCGGAGCATGCTCTACCACAACCCTGTTATTTTAGCAGGCTTTGGGGGCAAGGTCATTTCGCCACGTAAGGCTGCCACTTTCCAGCCCGCACCTGATTCAAGTAATCGTCGATGCCCATCTCGCGGCCGTTCCCATGAACGCGCCAAATGCGATACGGATCAAACCGCTTGTCGTTGGGCGAATAGTAGGGAGCCGAACCTGCCAGGACCGAAGACTCGAGTTTGTACGTTTTGCCCTTAAACTCGAACTCCTTCACCAACTGGCGGTTGGTTGGATACGAGCCATACGGCGGCGCGAAGTGAATTTTGGTGATGCCGTGCTTTTCCAGAAGGTCGCTGAGACCGGCGATCTCTTCCTTAACCTGATCCTCGGTCAGCTTGCGCAGATCGCGGTGATGGACCGTGTGATTGCCAATTTCTGATCCCCATGAGACCAATGCGTCGATCTTCTTCTTGGCGAGTTTCGGTTGGTGCCAAAGATCGGGCAAAACGTACCACATGCCCTTCACCGGAAAGTCGGGGTGCTCCTTGGCGAATTTCATCCAGATGCCCACCGCACAGTTCGGATCGATGGTCTTGCCGTCTCGGAGGTACCGAAACTGGTTGATATGGGCGTCGTCAAAGGTGATCACCACCGGCGAAGCACCTCTGGGGAGCTTCATGGTGTTGGTGACGTACTCCGTCATCGAGACTGGGCGGAAGCCCATGTTTCGCAGATTCTCAAGGTCGCGCCGAAACTTGCGGGCAGATCGGAACATGGCATTGTCGCCCTCTAAAATGTGGTGATACATCAGCACCATCACCCGACCATTGGTGTTCGGTTTTCTTGATGTAACGGGCTTTTGATCGACCTCGGTCGTCTCTCCGTCCGATCCAGTCTGGTTGGGGTCGGAGGTTTTCTGAACCTGGTTCTGCTGTGCGCCGTAGATCGCACCAAAGGCAGGAAGTCGCGAGCCGGATGGCAGGCTCGACGCAAGTGTGAATCCAATAAGAAAACTAAGGGTCAACGCAATTCCTTCTGACGCGCCGGAAGGATGATCGTAACCGTCCGTGGTCCGAGTAAGTCACCACCGGCAACCTAAAGTATATTCACGAGCCCGTAGGATTCCGATGTGATCGGATCACAAACTTTGCAAAGTTGCGAAGGGGCGGTAACACGTCCGCATCGCGAGCGCATCAAGAGAAAGAGGTGGCCGTCCTGGCCTAAGGATGCGCCCGCCAGTCCTTTGGCACCGATACAGACGCCGAAGCGACTCCGCACGATGCTGGAATTTTTGTTTTGTCCAAAAAAGCCTCTCTTAAGCGTGTTGCTTATCGGTGGCTCGTAGTGGAGAAGGGTTCGGGCACTGGATATCAATCGTCATCCCATCGAACCCAGGACGCATGCCATGAGGCGCGAGGGCCGCTTCTAGTTGAGCGTGAGTGGCTCCGCCTTGAGCGGCGTGGTGCGTGGTGATCACCTGTGCAGAGGCTTTGAGCGCGTGGGTGGCGCGCATCCTTTCCACCAGCTTTGCGGCATCGGCAATGTCTAAGTGGCCCGCGTAAGGCGTGTTATGGAATCCGTCGGTCGCTTCGATCACCATGCCGTCGAGTTCCCACCCTTCTAGGAAGCCGAACGTTCGCTCCGGGTACATGCCGGTGTCGGTCGCATAGAGAAACTTTGCCCCGCCCTTCTCGATAATCAGGTTGAGGCTGTCCTCGTCTTCCTTGTGGTTGGCTTCGACCGGAGTGATCTTGTAGGGACCCGTCTCGAAAGATTGGAAGCTACGGATGCGCACAAGTTCGATCGGCCAATCTGGGTATCGCGAGGCAATAATGTCGCAAACCGCGTCGTTGGCAAAAATCGGCCACGGCATGTGATCCATTTCTACAAACGGAAAGAGCGCGTACTGAAGCTCAGAAACACAAAGGTGATCCTCGTGGCTGTGAGTAAAGAGCAGCGCCGACCAGTCGCGCGGGTTGTGGCCGAACCGTTGAATCTGGTGAAACGTGTCGGGGCCGAAGTCGATTTTGAGAGTGCGGTCGACGATTGCGGCCGATCGAGTTCGGACATCTTTGCCTCCATGACGTCGGGCGTATTCGCTCACTGGGTCGTTCCCAAAAAAGGCGGGAATCCCATCCGCGGCGCCGGTGCCAAGGAGTTGAACGTTCATGAAGTCCCTCATTTGAATCCGTGACCTCAGCAGAAGTCGGCGAAGTGCCAGGTGATCAGGCCAGAGGTCGCCGGAGGATCGAACGCAAGGGTGCCGTTGGGCAAAGTTCCCATCGGTTCCGTTTGTGTCTTCATCAATTCTCCCGTGCCACCTTCGATCTCGATCAAGAGTTGCCCTTGCGGGAGTTGCTCGGCCGATTGCTTTGGTGCGTCTGCAAGAGATCGAGCGATTTCGACCTCTAAAGGATTCAACGCTCTTTCTAACATGAAATGCCCTGCCACGGAAACCGGTAGGGACTTTGTACTTACCTCTGGGGCAGTTTGTTCGATTGCCGAACCAGAACCTGACACCCGGACCGCACCGTTCAACTCGGACCGGCTGATCAAAGGCTCAATGTCTGTACGAAGATCGCTGCCAGGTTTGCCCTTCAAAAGGAGAGTGGACCGTCTCAGAAAGACCGCTTCGTCTTCCAGAACAACCTCAAATAGGGCGTAGTCCTCGGCGATCTCATCCGGACCGGATTCTGGCGCCGCAGGCTCGAGGCCTCTGCGCCGACGACCCAACAGGCGCTCGCGAGCGTCTTCCTGAAACGTCTTGGCGGCCACGAGCCGGTGCGATCCTTCGATGACGATCAGCCTTTCAAAGTTGATCTCCCGACCTTCAACGGCATAGATCCGGTGCTGCTCTCCATCAGGACCTTCCGCAACCCATTCCGGGGTGTCTAACCCCGCGAGCAGCGCATTGAGCGCTTCGGTACGAGCAGAAAGGGCAACGATCGGGTCGGCATGGAATCGGGTCGCCTCCAGCATGCGCAACCGATCTTCTCGCTCCTGAAAGGCAACCGCTTCACTTAAGCTGATCGCTGGATTGTCCACGCGGATCAGCCCGATCAAAGACGTACGGGTGAACGATTGACCGCCACGCTCAAACGTCTGCTTGTGCACGTAGACAGCCGAACCATCGACTGTGCTGAGGCTGCCATTGGCTCGCCATTGTGTGATGAGCGAGGCCGCGCGGGCATACCGAACATATTTGCTTCGATCGTCCTTTGCCCCCGCTGGGTGAGTGATCTGAGCAATATTCTCCGTGGTGGAGCCTTCTGCCAGGTTCGATCCGTGAACGGAAAGGTAGGAGTCTCCGGGTGATAAAAATGATGCTATTCGACTAGGTTCGAAAGGCTGTTCGATAGACCCAAAACGAGTTGCCCGGAGGGCCCGCATAGCCACCATTTGACGTAGATTACCTGCCGGGGTTCGTACCTAACGGTATGCTGAACCTTGTGGAGCGAGCGGCCGGGGAAACGCTGACTTTTGAAGAGCGATTGGCACAGGCGGCTCAAACCGTCGACCATCGGTTGGGCGAGCTCTTGCCTCCGGTTGATGTGCGCCCGAGCGAACTCCATTCGGCCATGCGTTACAGCTGTTTAGCGCCAGGTAAACGGCTCCGCCCGGTTCTTTGTCTCCTCGCCGCTCAGGCCGTTGGGGCGATTCCCTTGCGGGCGCTGGATGCCGCTTGCGCGGTGGAGATGATTCACTGCTTCTCACTGATTCACGACGATCTTCCCGCGATTGATAACGACGATCTTCGCCGTGGTCGACCGACGTGTCACGTGCAGTTTGGGGAAGCGGTTGCGATTCTTGCCGGAGACGCGCTTTTCGCCCTCGCCTTTGATACGTTGGCAAAGGTTGAAGGAGATCCTGCGGCGGTTCTGCGATCGATGCGGGTTCTAACCCACGCGGTGGGCTCAGACGGGCTGGTCGGCGGCGAAACCGTGGACATCCTTAGCGAAGGAAAAGCCGTTGATCGAGACACCTTGGATTACATCCACACGCGCAAGACGGGAGCCCTCATTTCAGCCGCCGCTGAGATTGGGGCGATCCTTGGCGGAGGGACCGAAGTCCAAATTCGCAAACTTCGCGAGTACGGCGAGAAAATCGGACTCGCTTTCCAAATCGCAGACGATGTCCTCAACGAAACCGGCACGCCGGAGCAGTTAGGCAAAGCGGTCGGATCAGACCGCGAGCGCCAAAAGGCAACCTATCCCGCACTGTACGGTTTGGAAGCCTCTCGGATACGGGCCCTGGAACTTGCCGATGAAGCGGCAAAATTGGTGGAAGGCATGCACCAAGAGCAAATGCTTACGGCAATTGCCCGATACAGTGTCGAACGGCTCAATTAGGTTCATTTTTGGGGATAACTTGTGGATAACTCCCGAGTTTTTTCCACTTCGGAAAAGTCTTTCAAATTAAGTGGTTCACACTTAATTTCGCTGGTGCTTTTTTAGCGATTCCTCCGTCCTCTTTAACACAAGGATCGTAGGGAACGCGCTGCCGGAGATGGACGACGGTAGCGGGAGCAAAGGCATTGGAAGCCACTGCAGAGGATCCATGAGGCCAGAAAACTTGTTTGAAAATCAAGCCACGATCAAAGTCATCGGCGTAGGTGGCGCCGGTTGTAACGCCGTCAATCGCATGATCAGCGAGGGCGTCGTTGGCGTTCACTTCATCGGCATGAACACCGATGCCCAGGCGCTGAATCTTAGCCGAGCAGGCACGAAGGTTCAACTCGGTGCCGACCTCACTCGAGGTCTGGGTGCCGGCGGGAACCCCACGGTCGGTGAAAAGGCCGCTCGCGAAAGCGAGAAAGAGATCGACGCGATCCTTGATGGTGTCGATATGGTGTTCATCACCGCAGGCATGGGCGGCGGAACCGGAACAGGTGCGGCTCCTGTCGTAGCGGAGATCGCGCGACGAAAGGGCATCCTCACCGTCGGTGTGGTCACCAAGCCGTTCCTTTTCGAAGGTCCCAAGCGCACCCGGTTGGCTCGCGAAGGCGCGGAGCGACTCAAAGAGCACGTCGATACCCTGATTACCGTTCCCAACGATCGACTGCTGGACTTCGTTGAGCGCAAAACCACCATGCAGCAAGCATTCGCCGCTGCAGCTGACGTTCTGCGACAAGGCGTTCAAGGCATCAGCGACATCATCCTTCTGCCCGGCATCATCAACGTCGACTTCGCCGACGTTCGATCGGTGATGAGCAACGCGGGTGTCGCACTCATGGGTCTTGGTAAGGGCATGGGCGAGCAACGAGCCAAGATGGCCGCTCAGAACGCCGCCAACTCCCCGCTGTTGGAAACGAACATCCAAGGCGCCAAGCGACTGTTGGTCAACATCACCGCCGGTCAAGACTTCTCCCTGGGAGAGGCTCACGAGGCGATGGAGTACATCCTTCAGTTCACCGATGCCTCGGATGCGGACATCATCATGGGTCACGTCATGCGAGACTCCGGCGAGGGCGAGGTTCAAATCACCCTTCTTGCGGCAGGAATGGACACCACGTCGCAAACAGTCTCTCAGGCAGTCAATCATGAGGTCTTCGTGAACGAACCCCGAGTTTCCAATCCGACTCGTATCTCCGATCCGGCAGTGGTGAACCAAGCGGTGGTCGATACGGCGACCGTGAATCCGGCTCAACCCGCGAACGCGGCGGCTGGCTTCCAACCCGCGCCGATCAGCATTGACGAGTTGAATCTGGACATCCCAACCTTCTTGCGACGCCAGAAGTTGGGTCAGTAAGCCTTCTAACAATAGAAAGAAACCAGACAATCAAGTTCTGGAGCCTCTGGAATTGCCGCTACCCGTGAGCCTTGGGTAGCGGCCTTTTTGTGTCTGGTGTGGCGGTCCGCTCAACCAGGGCGGCTAGTTGAACCAAAGATACGGCTCGGCGAATTCCAACACATTTCCGGCGGGATCATTGAAGTAAATCGACCGTGATCCGTTCTTCCACGTCCGTTCTTGGATGATCGGGATCCCCGCCGCCTCCAGCTTGGACTTCCACGACTCGATCTCTCCCGGTTCCGCTCGAAATGCAACGTGACCAATCCCGGTCATTCCGTGGGGAGGGACCCCTGCGTCGTTGATGATGGTCTTGCTCGCCTTGAAGACGATTAGGACAGAGTCCTCCAACTTCATAAAAAGGTCTCTATCCGGATCGAACGAGATCACGTCGAGACCAAGGGTGGTCGCATAAAACTTGTGAGCCGCTTCTAAATCCTCGGCGTAAAGGATGGTTTCCAGTATTCGCATCAAGTCTCCGTTTAGCCCGTCTGGTTGGGCTGAGGTACGCGTTCCTACGGCCGGCTTAGATTGGCGGCTCCCGAGACTAGGACCTGAGGCCTACCGAATCAGAGCAATCCTGCCGGAACAGAGTAGCTGCCCTGATAAACCGTTCGAGCCTCACCCGAGATGGTGAGCGGCAGATTCCAGCCGTCCGCCTTCACCCAAACCGTTCCGCCAGGATTGCGAACCTCCACGACCCCATACTGCTTCGTTCGACGCAGATAGTCCGCCGCCGCCGCACTGGATCCGGTGCCGCACCCTTGAGTCTCGCCGACACCACGCTCCCAGATTCGAATGGCGAGCACTTTGGGCTCCACAACCTTTGTCCAGATCACGCTGGTCCGTTCCGGGAACTTCGAATCGACTTCGATCTTCGCGCTCACCGAGGCGAAAGATTCGTCATCGGGCAGCGTGTCAGTCGGGATGACAACGTGGGTGGACCCGGTTGTGAGCGCACTGCCAAAAAAGCTAAGCGGCAAGCCAGAGTCCATTCCGGACCAGATGGTGGTGTCCACCAACGGCCCAAGAGCGGTGTGAGGAACCTTGTCTGGCTCGTAAGAAGCAAGGCCAAGTGTGGAGTCGATTCGGCTTCCTTCAATGTGAATCGGAACTGTGCGCTCCCGGTGGAACATCGAAAAGTCGTTCCCAACCCAACCCAGATCGTTGGCTAGCTTAGCGGCGACCCGAATGCCGTTGCCGCAAAAGTCTTCCGTCCCGTCTGGATTAAACATCCGAAGCCGAACGCCGTCGCCTTCTTTGTGGATGGTGAGCAAACCGTCTCCGCCAACCCCAAAATGTCGGTCAGACATCATGGCGGCTAGGCGATGGAGGGCGCTGGAAACTTGCGGACTATCGAGCGCAACATTTGCCCCAAGCAACGAGGCAACGTCGGCGGTTTGTAGAACCGGGAAGTCGTTCCCAATCGCCTCCATCTTTACGAACGGGAGGGTGCGCACCGGACTGCTCAACAGAGATGCTCCAATCGACAAGTAGCGGTTCGATTGATCTCGTGGAACCAAGCTCCGTCTGGGCTCACCATCGGAATCCACCAAGCGCCCGGGCGTCGGTTGGCGTTTTGGAGTCCCTTGGTGGCTTGAATGGCCTCGCGAATCATGCGCAGGCGCTTCATCTCCGCTTCGAGTTCCAATTGTCGGCGTCGATCGTGGGCGTCAACGGCCTCTCCCGTTTGAGCGGCGGCGGCTTGGGTGTGCAGAGCTCGATGAAGTTGAGACTTCACCGATCGCATTTCGGTCTCAATCTCGTCCAGACGAGTTTTGAACGCTTCCCTTCGTGCCAAGGCCGATTGAGTTGCCTGTCTTTCAAAGATTTCGGCCCGGAAGTGCTCTCCCATCTGCTTTTGAACATTCTGGTGCTTCACCTTAAGCTCGTCGAGCTGCGCATAAAGCGCCTTTCTATCCGCACGTGCGGAATCGACTTCGTCGCGCACGCGCTCTAGACGCGAGTGGATGGAGAGGTATTCGTTTGCCACTTCGCGCCATGCTCCACCCACCTTTTCATCCAGAAATTGGATCAGCTCGATGGGCCGCCGGAGCGATCCGAGTTTGGTCAAAAGCGCCTGTTGTTCTTCGGCAACGGTCTTCCAACGAGCCGCGAAGCTAGGAGCACACAGATCGTCGGTGCC
>CAYYJX010000044.1:0-25218 GCA_964471545.1 uncultured Fimbriimonas sp.
GTTGGTCTCACCCTCTGCAGGAGGAGCGCCGCAACCTGCGAGCAGAACGGTTGCCACCGAAGCGGCGATGAAAAGTGAAATCACTTTCTTCATGGTTTCTGTGTTCCTATCAGGGACTAATGCTTGTGCACCGGTCCCTAAAGCGCGTTATACCATTGAATGGGCAATAATCCTGAATACCTTCAATAGAATTGCAAATAGCGGAACGCTTTAAGACAAGAGGGAGAATAGAAAAAGCGTGCCTGGAATCTTTGAAGCCTTCGATTATAAGCCTGCAAGCCAAACCGGCCCTTCTCTGGTAGCCCCCAATCGGTTGGTCCTTGCTCCCATGACCACTTACTCGAGCCTTGAAGACGGCAACATTTCTCCCGACGAGTTGCCCTATCTTCACCGCCGGGCAAAGGGCGGCATCGGCTTGATCATGACCGCGGCCTGTTACGTTCACGCATCCGGCCATGCGTTTCGAGGCCAGTGGGCCTGTTCGGACGATCGATTTCTGCCCAGCCTGAAGTCCGTGGCAGACGCCATTCGAGAAGGGGGCGCCAAATCGGTCTTGCAGATCCACCACGGAGGTAGGCAGTGTCCACCTGATCTTTGCGGTGGGGAGCCCATCTCCGCCTCAGCAGTTGCCGCCGAGCGCCCGAACGCGGTGGTTCCGCGAGAAATGACCGACGAGGAGATTCGCCGCACGATCGACGATTACGCTCAGGCCGCTCGAAGAGCGAAAGAGGCGGGCTTCGATGGAGTTGAGATTCACGGCGCGAACACCTACCTGATTCAGCAGTTCGTGAGCCCCCACAGCAATCGTCGCACCGACTACTGGAATGCGGCCGATCTTCGGTTTCCCATCGAGTTGGTGGAAGCGGTGCTTGCCGCCGTCGGACCCGACTATCCGGTTGGCTATCGATTTTCACCCGAAGAGACCGAAACGCCAGGCATTCGACTTGAGCACACGGAGAGGTTGATCAAGGCGCTGATTGAGTACCCGTTGTCTTGGCTCCACATCAGTCTCGCCAAGTTCGATCAGCCAAGTCTTCACGATGCCTCCTCCGAACCCGTTGGGAAAACGGTCTTGGGCTGGATCGGCGGCAAGATCCCCCTCATCGGGGTAGGCAGCGTGAAATCGGCCGCAGACGCGGAACGGGCCATAGAGTTCGGCTACGACGCCATCGCCATCGGTCGAACCGCGATCTCTGAACCCGAATGGGGACTGAAGGCACAGAGCGGCGAGCCGATCAGGACGAAGATTCCTGCGGGAGATTTTGCGGAGTCCCTCACTGTTTCAAGGGGTCTGGTAGAAAAAATCAATGCCGTGGAGGGGTGGTTCGAACGGGACTAACCGCATACTCCCTAAAAGTGCCCTGCTTTAATACCTGCACAAATCCCCAAAAATGGGGATACCAAAATGTCCTTGGCATGGCGATACTTTGGAATGGATCGCGGAGAATATCGCGACCAGAGCATGCAAATGCTCTACGGCATCTCAGAGGTCCCTTGGGAGAGGGCACCCAACTTGGGCGACCGGTCAACTTCCCGACCGGCGCCTTTTTTTACGCCCGCCGCACCCGCTTCTAAAGGTTCAAATTGCCAGACCGGTAAACTCAGGCGAGTTCCATGGACCTAAAGAGCACTCTTCTTTTGCCCGACGCCGACGCGACCATTCCAATGAAGGCCAATCTGCCTCAACTGGAGCCGTCGATTCAGGCAATTTGGAACGAGAAGCATCTGTACAACCACATTCAAAGCAAGCGCCATGATGCGCCCACCTTTGTGTTGCACGATGGTCCTCCCTACACCAACTCGGGCATCCACCTTGGAACCGCGCTGAACAAGATCCTCAAGGATTTCGTGGTCAAGAGCCGAACGATGATGGGCTATCGCGCTCCCTACGTGCCCGGATTCGACAACCACGGCCTTCCCATTGAGCAAGCCGTCCAAAAGAAGTTCGCCGAGAAGAAGCAAACCCCGACGGTGGTGGAACTCGTGAAGGCATGCCGAGAGCACGCCCAGGGCTATATTCAGGTTCAGACCGATCAGTTTAAGCGACTCGGTGTCCACGGTCAGTGGGAGCTTCCTTATCGAACCATGGCGTACAAGTACGAGGCCGAACTCGTGCGAACCTTCAAGCGATTGGTCGAGGGCGGATTCATCTACAAGGGTCTTCGTCCGACGCTTTGGTCGCCCACCAGCCAAACCGCTCTTGCCGACACCGAGATCGTCTACCACGACGACCACGTTTCGAAGGCCATCTACGTTCGGTTTCCGCTGGGAACAGACCCGAATCAACTCTTCCACGGGATCGAAAACGTCTACACGATCATCTGGACGACGACCCCCTGGACCATTCCGGCTAACCTTGCTTGCGCATTCCATCCTGATTTCGAGTACTCGCTGGTGAAGGTTGGCGAAGACCACTATCTCATCGGCAGCGCGCTGGTGGAAAAGGTCGCCGCGGCACTGGGCTGGGAAGGTCACACGGTGGTCAAGGAAATGCTCGGCATCAACTTCGAGCACATGACGTTCCATCACCCGATCTTTGGGCGCCCCTCCATTGCGGTGATGGCGGATTACGTCACTACCGAAGACGGTACGGGCGTCGTTCACACCGCACCGAGCCACGGTCGAGACGACTTCTTCACGGGTCAGAAGTACGGACTCCCCGTCCCCAACACCGTGAACCCGAAGGGCGTTCTCACCGAAGAAGCGGGCGAGTTCGAAGGCGTTTACTTTAAGGACTGCGACAAGGTGGTTGTCGAAAGGTTGCAGGAGGTTGGCGCGCTTCTAGACGTTCGCGACTACGTCCACTCCTATCCGTACGCCGAGCGCGACGACAAACCCGTGATCTTCCGCGCCACCGAACAGTGGTTCATCTCGCTGGAGCACAACGATCTGCGAGCAAACATGCTCCACAGCATCGAAAACGTTCAATGGCTCCCCGCTCAAGGTCAAAACCGGATCGAAGCCATGATCCGCAACCGACCAGACTGGTGCATCTCCCGCCAGCGTCCGTGGGGCGTTGGGATCCCGGTGATCTACGGACTCGATTCCGGAAAGCCCGTTCTTGATCCGGAGATCATTGAGGCGGTCGCGCAGTTGGTCGAGCAGCACGGTTCCGAAGCTTGGTGGAGCACCCCCGTCGAGGACATCATTCCTCACGGCTACACGCACCCGGAGACGGGTGAAACCACGTTCCGCAAAGAGACCGACGTCTTGGACGTTTGGTTCGATAGCGGCTCTTCCTCGCTCTGTGTGCTCGAAGGTAACGTCGAGCCTTCTTGGAAGGAGAACTGGCCCGCCGACCTTTACCTAGAGGGGTCGGACCAGCACCGGGGTTGGTTCAACACCAGCCTCATTCTGGGCCATGCCTGCCGAGGCACCGCGCCTTACAAGACGGTAGTGACCCACGGTTTTGTCACCGACGAGCAAGGTCGCAAGATGTCGAAGCGACTCGGTAACGTCATCGACCCGGTCGCCGCCTCGGACCAGTACGGAGCCGACATTCTTCGCTACTGGGTTGCCAGTGTCGACTACGCCAACGACGTCCCCTGCTCGGACGCGATTCTGAAGCAGTTCGGCGAGCACTACCGCAACGTCCGAAACGCCCTGCGATTCCTCTTGGGCAACCTGAAGGGTTACAAGCGATCGATGGCCCCGGCAGAATTGTTGCCGCTCGATGAATGGATCGTCGAGCAGGTGGATCTGTTGGTGAACGACTCCATCTCGGCCTACAAGTCGTACGACTTTGGCAAGGTCATTGGAGACGTGTACGCGTTCACTCGCCAGCAACTCTCCAACTTCTACATGGACGTCATCAAGGACCGCATGTACTGCGACGCCGAGGACTCTGAGGCGCGACGATCCGGTCAGGCGGCTTCGCTGTACGTCGTCGAGTCTCTGCTGAAGCTTCTCGCGCCGATCTTGGTCCACACCGCCGAGGAGACCTGGATCAAGCTCCATGAAGTGCTCGGTGAGGAGTACGACTCCATCCACGTTGCCGAGTTCAACGCCCCCAGCGAAGAGCGAATGGAACAGATCGAGGGCTCGGCCCTGCAAGTTCGATTCGCTCGATTGCTAGAAGTCCGAGCGGTGCTCAACACCGCATTTGAGGCTTACAAAGCAACGGGCGAAGTCAAGAACAGCCAAAATGCGATCGCCCAAATCGCCGCCGAGGGAGACTTCTTGGACACGCTGCGCGAGTTCTCGACCGAGGAACTCTCGACCCTCCTAAAGGTCAGCTGGGTCGAACTGTCTCAAGGAGAGCTAAACGTCACCTTCCGTCCGAGTGCCTATGAGGAGTGCGAGCGCTCTCGCCTGCGACGCCCCGACGTGCAGGAATACACCCTGGGCGAAGAGACGATTAAGCTCACCGCACGCGATTACGAAGTTGTTCGTAAGTTGGTAAACGCCTAATCGAATGAACAAGCGGATTGCATCGTTCTGGGCTCTCGCCGTTGCCAGCCTGGTCTTAGACCAGGGCGTAAAGGCGTGGGTCCGAGCGAATCTGGTGGAAGGTCAATTTTGGCAAGGTGGCCCTATCCCGGGTTACTTCGAGATCACCCTCACCTTTAACAAGGGCATCGCTTTCGGCATGTTCAAGGGCTTTGCGGTGCTCATGGCTCCCATCGCCGTAGTCATCGCTTACATGGCGGCGCGGCACATTCACAAGCACAGTTATGAAGGGGCAAAGAACGACGGCGTGCCCGGCGTCATTGCGATGAGCCTGCTATTCAGCGGCGCGATCGGAAACCTGATCGATCGGCTGTTCGACCCCAGAGGCGTCACGGATATGTTCCTGGTGCGTCTGGCGAACATCACCGAAAAGTGGCCGTTTCACCTTCCCGATTTTCCAGTCTTTAACGTGGCGGATGCTTGCATCACCGTTGCCATGTTCTTCTTGGCATGGACCTGGCTAAGAGAGGGCAAGGAGCCGGGGAGCAACCCAGCCGAACCAACAGAAGAGGCCCCGGAAGAACTTCCGGAGCCTCGTACTGAATCGGTCTAAAGCGCCTTCGTTTACTCGGTGGGCAACATGTGGCCCATCTTGTCTCGTTTCGTGTTCATGTACGTTTCGCGATGAACATCGGCCTCCGCGACTACCGGGACGTACTCCACGATCTCCAAACCGAATCCTTCTAGGCCCGCTCGCTTCGCCGGGTTGTTCGTCATCAGGCGGATCTTGGAGATCCCGAGATCGGCAAGCAGTTGCGCTCCCAGCGAATAGTCTCGCTGGTCGGCCTTGAATCCAAGCGCGAGGTTCGCCTCGACGGTGTCCATGCCCTGATCTTGCAGTTCATAGGCTCGCAGCTTATTGATGAGCCCGATGCCACGACCCTCTTGCTGGATGTAAACCACCACACCCTTCCCTTCCTTTTCGATGGTTTGAAGGGCGAGCGCCAGTTGGTCTCCGCAATCGCAGCGTAGCGAACCGAGGAGATCGCCCGTGAGGCAGGAGCTGTGCATGCGAACGATAACCGGATCGTCTCCCGCAACGTCGCCCTTGACGATGGCAACGTAGGGATCACGCTCGACGGTCGGCTCGTAGGCATAAAGCTTGAAGTGGCCGTGCTTCGTGGGGAAGTCGATCGGTCCAGCCTTGCGTTCGATCAGCTGCTCGTGATGCCGGCGATACTCGATCAGCGAAGCGATGGTGACGATCTTGAGCCCGTGCTCTTCCGCAAACGGGATCAGATCGGGAAGCCGCATCATCGTGCCGTCCTCGTTCAGGATTTCGCAGCCAAGACCGACGGGTTTGAAGCCCGCCATGCTGACCAGATCCACGATCGCTTCGGTGTGACCTGCTCGGCGCAGAACGCCGCCCTTTTCGGCGCGTAGCGGGATGATGTGCCCAGGGCGGCCGAGGTCGCTCGGCTGAGCGTTGTCGTCGACGAAAACCTTCACCGTGAGCGCTCGATCAAAGGCGGAAACACCCGTGGTGGCGCCGTGAATGGCATCGACCGTCTCCGCCATTGCCGTTCCGTGTCGAGCCGTATTGTTCTTCGTCATCATCGGAATCTGAAGCTCGGCTAGGCGCTCGGCAGTGGTCGGGATAAAGGGCACGCCTCGTCCGTACTTGATCATGAAGTTCATGATCTCGGGGGTACAGGACTCGCCGGCACAGACCAAATCGCCTTCATTCTCGCGGTCAGGATCGTCGATGACGATGATCATTCGACCCGCTTTTAGCTCTTGGATCGCTTCGGGAATGGAGGCAAACTGCATTACATATCATTCTACGCCCCACACCCGACTGTCCGTTTTATGAGGCGGAGGGAACCTTGTGTTCTTGCATACACTCGAGGCGTCACTGGGCTCATCCAGAACGTACACTGACGGAATGGTCGAGCAACCTAACTTTCCCATCGTCCTCGCGAGTTCCTCTCCCCGACGACAAGAACTCCTTGGTCAGTTGTTCGACAAGTTCACCGTCGATCCCGCCGACATCGACGAAGACGCCCTCACCACCTCTGATCCAACCGAAACGGCGGAAGACCTCGCCCTCGCAAAAGCGCAGGAGGTCGCAAAAAGACACCCCGAGGCGCTCGTGATCGGAAGCGATACCGTGGTAGCCCTCGAAACGGAGTCCGGGTGGGTGCAATACGCCAAACCTTCTGACCCTGAAGACGCTTTCCGAATCCTGAGCACACTCAGCGGCAAGACGCACTGGGTCATCACCGGAGTGGCCGTCGTAGGTCCCCGAGGATCGCACGTTTCCAGCGATTCCACCGGAGTGACTTTCAAGGAGCTAAACCCTGATTCCATCTGGGAGTACATCCGCACGGGCAACCCAATGGACAAGGCAGGAGCCTACGGAGCCCAGGTGCTGACCAACGACCCGAGATTCGATTTTCTGGAGTCGTTAGAGGGTCGAATGGACACGGTCATTGGACTGCCCGTCGATCTGGTCCAAAGTCTGGTCGCTGCCTACGCTCAGAGCGAGTAGGAGACCATGGACCGGTTCCAAAGAGTTGAAATCACTTCCCAAGAGGACCTCCATGGTTGGCTTTTGGAGAATCACACCCAGACCGAAAGCATTTGGCTGGTGGTTTACAAAAAGCATGTGATCGAGAAGCACGTGAACCATTGGGACATCGTGGACGAGGGTCTCTGTTTCGGCTGGATCGATAGCCGGGTGGCGAAGCTGGATGAGGACCGATCGCTGTTGCTCTTCTCGCCTCGCAAACCGAACTCCGCTTGGTCGCGAGTGAATAAGGAGAGGTTAGAGCGTCTCTTTGCTGAGAACCGGATGCAACCCTCCGGGTTGAGAGCTATTGAAATCGCCAAGGAAAACGGCTCCTGGGAGCGAATCGACCAGGCCACCACCGACGAACCGCCTCAGGACTTCGTCGAAGCGTTGAACGCTTCCGAGGCGGCCAAAGCAAGTTGGTCGAGCTTTCCACCTTCCAGTCGGCGAGCGATTCTGGAGTGGATTCTCATGGCGAAGAAGCCCGAGACTCGCGCCAATCGGATTCGGGAGACGGTCGAGAAAGCCGCAGTTGGAATCAGAGCACGCTAGAAGAAGGTCGCGGCAAACTGCAGCGCAGCGCCGAGGGTGAAGAGAAAACCTCCCACCCAAAGCAGTCCCTTCCGAAAGTGCTCGTCGCTTGAAAGATGCTGGACCAACGAGGGCAGCCACCTCTCTTTGACCAAGCGATAGAGCAAGAACTTGGGGACCAAGACAAAGCTACTAAACAACAACGCCAGGCCAATGCGATGCGTGAGGTGGTAGCCCTCGCGGAACGCAAGTGACCACGCCACCGTTAGCAACCCGACCGCCACAATCAGAAAGATCGAGTTGGAGAAAAAGGTCGCCATTGACTTTCCAAGGGTTTTGATTCGTTCCTCCCCCACCAGTTCCGGAGCAACGAACCAAAACGAGAGGAATTGCAACAGCAACCCGACGCGGTCGACCCATTGACCAAGGGAGGAGGTCATTTGCCTTTCTTGGCCAGATGCGATTCCATCTCTTGCAGCGATACAAACCGATAGCCGTTCTTGCGAGCGTAGGCGATGATCTGGGGCAGCACGTCGTACGTCTGCTCAATACCGTCGTGCAGGAGCAGAACGGCACCGTTGCTCAGGTGCTGAAGGGTCCGCTCTTTGATCACGTCCCCGCCTGGCGAAGCGTAATCGCCTGGATCATCCGACCAGAGCACCGTGGTCAATCCCTGGCGTTCAGCGGCTTTCACGACGTCGGCGTCGTAGTCTCCACCAGGCGGTCGACAGAACGCCATTTGCTGACCCGTGATCTGCTTGATGAGATCGTTGTTGGCCTTGTACTCAACCTCTACCAGCTCTTCCGGAATCTTGGTGAGCGTGACGTGGCTGAACGTGTGATTCCCCACCGTGTGCCCCTCGGCAAGCATTTGCTTGATCAGTTCAGGCGACTTCTCCGCCATTTTTCCAATCACGAAGAAGGTCGCGGGAATCTTCTCTCGCTTCAAGAGTTCCAGTAGCTTCGGCGTGAAGTCAGGATGCGGTCCGTCGTCAAAGGTCAGCGCGATCTCTTTTCGAGTTGCGTCGCCTCGAGCGATGGTCTTTAGGAAGGTCCCGCCGCGCTCTTCACGCGCTTTCTGAGCGGCGAGTTCATCCGTTGATCGGTAAACCTCTTTCAAGGCGTTTCGCCAGAAAGGATCGTTGCTGTCCGGCACGGCGGTATTGCCCCGCTTGGCCGTTTGGGTCGCTGCTCCTGCTGGGGCGGGCTTGGCAACATCCTCAGGCTTGTGCGATTCCGCTGTTGGCGCACAACCGCCGGAAGCAAAGGCGAGTAAAAGGGTCGCCCAGAAAAAACCGTAGGGATGTCGCGATAGAAGCTTCGATCTTTGTGGCAGGAGCATGATGTTCTCGTTTGCAGGGAACATCCTACTAAAGCAAAAAGTTTCTTACTAGCTCTTCTTCCGGAGCATCACTCTACGACCCGTAGGAGTTTTGACCCAGACTTCGTTTGGAAGCGCCGCAAACAACCTTCCAATCCGCCCCGCGTCTTGGGTGCGGAACATCCCGATCACCGCATCCAAAGCGATGTCGTTGATGGCAACCAACTCGGCTCCTGCCACCGCGGCTCGCCGCTTGGCGTCCACCACCCGGTCGCCATCCACCAGAAGTTTGCGTCCCGTCGCATCGGCCTTGAGAGGCACTCCGCAGAGCATGGTCACGATCCGCCCCACCGACTCCAGCTCCGACATAGGGCGGTAAAGCACTTCTTTCCTCCTCAGCGAAACAATGATCTCGTGAGAGGCGAGCAAGGTGGGGGCGAAGAGAAAATCGTGAGGATAGTCGTCTTGCAGCGAGGTGGTGAAAAGCGTCCACCGATTCAATCTCTCGCCCGTTTCGGTCACTCCACCGGGAAGATCCACCACAGAGGTGCCTCGATAAGAGCTTCCCGCACCCGCCCAGATGGAGATCGGGTTCTCTCGCAGGCTGGGAGGAATCGGCTTTCCGTTGGCCCAAACGCGAACCGCTTGAAGCTGAATGGAAGGTCGATCGGCCCCGAGCGGCGCTCGAAAAGAAAGGCTTCCGTCTGAATCCACAGTGATGCGCGAGCGCTCCCAAGCGGGATCGTCTTGTGCAATTCGGTCCGCATACCCTTCGACTAACTTCACGGCATCGTTCGTGGCGTCGTAAACCCAGTCGTACCGATCGAGAATGTCTCGCCCGACCAGAACATTCGGACCCGAAACAGGCGAGAGAATATCGGCACGGGAGTCCACCACCTCTCGAACCGGACATTCCGAAACCGATCGGGGACGATCAACGCCGAAGTTACTGAGCGATCTTGCTGAATAGGAAGTCTTCTCGTTGAAGGCGAAGATCGCTCGCTGCGATTTCGAGAGGTCGGCAACGATGTAAGGTCCGGAACTTCTCATTCCTACCGGTGCGGTGGAACCTTGAAGTGCCCCCACCGTGAGGAGCACCAATGCTGAAAGCGACTGCACCATTCCTTCCTTGCCTTTTCTGTCCGTGATTGCCTTATAGGGACGTACGAGAAGAGTGAACGTTTCGACTCGCAAGTTTATGGAAATACGAAAGGAAATCGACTCCCTTTTTGGGTACATCGAATCGCGAAAAATACCGGTCCTTCCCGGCCACAATTCGCATCCAAAGTTTTCGTGTTAGATTGACATTGACCATATGGTCATGGTGATTTCTAATGAGTTTATCAAAAGGGTTTCTAGGTGCGGTCGCCGCACTATCACTTTCAGCATTGGCAAGCGCACAAGTTTCTGTGGATGGACTAAAGGGATCAGAATGGACGGGAATTTCGCCTGTCTTGGTGCCTAAGGGTTCGTCGCCCAGTTCTTCTGCCGATCTGTATGCACTGGAAGTTTATTCCAGGGCGGATTCCGGCTACTTCTACGGCCTCATTCTCGCCCAGCCAGAAGATCAGGCGGATCTCACGGGTCTTTCAGCGGTTAACTTCGCCAACGTCTACTTCGATACCAACCCGGGCACGGGATCGGATGTTGGTTTCGAACTTGGCAACAACCGCGCCTTTAAGCCGGGTGTTTCGGGTTACTACAACGACATCTACAGCCAAGGCGTGCGGTGGGCAAACGATCTGCCCGCCACCTTCTCCTCCGGAGTGGTTGCAGGCTTCGAGTTTGCAGTGCCGTGGGCCTACTTCTTGAACGATCCGCAAGGGATTGGTTTCCCAGACGTCAGCCCTGGTTCGGAAGTCCAATTCCGAACGGTGCAGGCGTACAACTACAACTTCATCAACGGTAACAACATCAACCCGGGCACCGCATACGGTCGCTTTGCCGCTGTGCCCGAACCGGGAACGATGATCGCTCTTGGTGCCGCGCTTGCCGGTCTCGTTCGCCGACGACGCCACTCAAAATAATCGCGGGCGGTGCTTCTGAAAAAGGACCGGATCAACGATCCGGTCCTTTTTTTATCTCCAGGTTCTCATGATGGGGCAAAATAGGTTAAGAGCGAGATCCATCGTAGATCTCATACGACCCAACCATATGATCGGGCCTCTTGATCACTGGAAACGGCCGTCCATAGGTAGCACAACGCATGAGGGTTCCCTTTTACGACGTAAAGGCTCAGTACGACGAACTGGCCCAAGAGATGGAAAGCACCGTCTTAGACGTGATGCGCAGCGGTGGGTACGTCTTAGGCAAACACAACCAAGCGTTTGAAGCCGAATTTGCCGCGCTGCACCAAACCAAACATGCGATTGCGGTCCATAGTGGCACCGATGCTCTGCGCATCATCATGGACGCGGCGGGAGTCGGTCCCGGCGATGAAGTCATCACCACCCCGTTCACCTTTGTCGCCAGCGTTGAGACGATCGTCCAAACCGGCGCCACCCCGGTCTTCGTCGACATCGACCCCAAGACCTTCAACCTAGACGTCGAGAAGGTTCGAGCCGCCATCACTCCGCGAACGAAGGCCATCTTGCCGGTTCACCTCTTCGGGCAGTTGGTCGACGTAAAGCCGCTGATGGAGCTTGCATGCGAGCGAGAACTGATCATTCTTGAAGACGCCGCCCAGGCGATCGAATCGACCCACGAAGGCAAGCCGGCGGGCAACTTTGGAGTCGCCGCCGGATTCAGTTTCTACGTCACCAAGAACCTGGGTGCAGCGGGCGATGGCGGCATGATCGTCACGAACTACGACGACATCGCCGAGCGGTGCCGCTCGATCCGCATCCACGGCATGGGTCGCGAGCGTTACTACTACGATCACCTCGGCTATACCGCCCGACTCGACGAAATCCAAGCGGCCGTGCTTCGAGTGAAGCTGCCGAAGCTGCCGGAATGGACCGCTCGGCGCGCCGAGTTCGCGGCGATCTACTTTGAAGAGTTAGAGGGTCTGGATCTTCAGTTGCCGTACACCCTTCCCGGCAACAACCACACCTACCACCAGTTCAATATCCTGAGCGATCGACGAGACGCCCTGCAAGCGTTCCTTAAGGAGCGACAGATCGACTCGATGATCTACTACCCGGTGCCGATCCACCACCACACGCCGTATCTGAAGTACGCGCCGGTAGGCTCGGAAGACCATGCAAGCGGCCCGCTCGCGGTCACAGAGCGCGTCTCCAAGCAGATCCTTGCCCTTCCGATCCACCCGCACCTCAACAAAGACCAAATTCGCCACGTCTGTGCCTCCATCAAGGAGTTTGCGCAGAGCACGGTTGGCGCCTAAGGCGAATCGTTCTATCTAGGGTCAGGCACAAAAAAGCCCCCAGCCTTTTCAGGTTAGGGGCTTTGCTTTTTTCCGGTCTTAGACCTTGGCTTCGGCGGCTTCGAATCCGCTGAGATAGTTGTCGCCCAGCAGCTTCTTGACGATACCGACCTGGTTGACCGCGTACTTGCGAGCACGCGGCGGAATGAATCGGCAGTCGATCGGCTCGTAGCTGAACTGAGGCCCTTGCGGAGTCCAGGTCGCCAGCGTGGACTTCAGCCAGTTGGCGTCGTCTCGCTCGGGCGTGTCCATCTTGAAGTGGGCTCCACGGCTCTCTTGTCGGTCGATAGCACCGCCGACGATCGCCTTGGAAGCTTCGATCATGTGGATGACTGCACGAGCGAACGGAACCGCTTGGTTCGTCCAACCGCTGTTGTCCACGAGATCGCACTGTCGGGCGCGGAGGGTGAGTTCGTCCAGCTTCTCGCGTGCGGAGAGGAGGTCGTTTTGAACCCGCCAGATACCGCAGTTGTTCCACATGACTTCGGCCAGTTCGGCGTGAAGTTGGTAGGGGTTCTCCTTACCGTTGCTCTTGCGAAGTTGGTCGTATTCGGCTTGCTTCTCTCGCTGAGCCTCGTCCACAGCTGCGGAAGAGAGCGAATCGGCGGCGACATCGCCCTTGGTCAGGTAGGACATGACGCCCTCGGCGGCGATTTCTCCACCGACGAGACATGCCAGAAGAGCGTTGGCTCCAAGGCGGTTGGCACCGTGATATTGGAATTCGCACTCGCCCGCCGCATACAGACCAGGGATGTTGGTCATTTGGTTGCGTGGGGAATCCGGATCCCAGGTGTTGTCGCCGTTGGTTTCGTAATCCACCCAGAGACCGCCCATGGTGTAGTGGACCGCCGGGTAGATGCGCATCGGAGTCGCAATCGGATCCTCGCGCATGAACTTCTCGTAAATCTCAAGAACGCCTTCCAGCTTGTCGTTGATCTGGTCTCGGGTGTAAGGCCCACCGCGCTCGTTGTGAAGCTGCGTGATGTCCAGATAAACCTGTTGGCGACCCTTGATACCGCGATTCATTCGGCAGACGCAGTAGATGATGAAGCTGACGATGTCTCGGCTGAGCAGGTTGCCGTACTTCGGATCCATCTCTTCGCAGACGTACCAGCGATCGTTCTCGGGGATATCGACCGGAGGTCGTGCATCCATCGGATCGCGCGGAACCCAAATGCGTCCACCCTCACCGCGAACGGATTCGGAGATGAGGCGGCACTTGTCTTCGCCGGGGATGGCCGTGGGGTGAATCTGAACCATTTCCGGGTTGCCGTAGTGAACACCCGCTTGGTAACAGATGGAAACTGCCGCGCCCGTGTTGATGATGGAGTTGGTGGACTTACCAAAGATGAGTCCGTTTCCACCCGTCGCCATGATGACCGAGTCCGTTGCAAACGCCTCGATCTTCATCGACTTGAGGTCTTGGCAAGTAAGACCTCGGCATCGACCCTCAGAGTCTTTGATGATGCCCAGGAACTCCCAGCCCTCGTACTTCTCGACGCGACCGAGAGACTCCCATCGACGAACTTGTTCGTCCAAGGCGTAAAGAAGCTGCTGACCCGTGGTAGCGCCCGCATAGGCGGTTCGGTGCTTAAGGGTGCCACCGAATCGGCGGAAGCTGAGCAAGCCTTCTGCGGTTCGGTTGAACGGTACGCCCATCCGGTCCAGCAGGTAGATCACTGCCGGGGCGCGCTCTGCCATGCGCATCACCGGAGGTTGGTGGTTCAAGAAGTCTCCACCCGTAATCGTGTCTTCAAAGTGCAGATACGGTGAGTCGCCTTCTCCTCGAAGGTTAACGGCACCGTTGATGCCACCTTGCGCACACACGGAGTGTGATCGCTTCACGGGGACGAGACTAAAGAGCTTAACTTTGTGCCCAGCCTCAGCAAGCTTCATGGTTGCCATGAGGCCTGCCAATCCACCACCGACAACCGCCACGGTTCTTTGCGCAGCCATACCGTTCTATTCTACGCTCTTTGGAACTTTCAGTCAGCGTTGAAAGCAGCCTGTTTGAGTTCAAGTCAGGGAAAATCGCTACCCATTCCTCGAAAAGAAAAAAGGGTCCCGATCTTTGAT
This sequence comes from uncultured Fimbriimonas sp., assembly GCA_964471545.1. Lineage (GTDB taxonomy): Bacteria > Armatimonadota > Fimbriimonadia > Fimbriimonadales > Fimbriimonadaceae > Fimbriimonas. The sequence goes on from CAYYJX010000044.1 coordinate 14,272, forward strand.
CGGAACCCTCTTGGCTTATTGCCGCCGAATTACTTTTCGAGCGTGATGATGTACTGGATACGGGTCTTGATGAAGACGTCTTGCGGAGCGCCTGCACCGGGAGCACCGGCTCCGGGACCGAATCCTGCGCCAGGAGCACCAGGACCGCCTCGTCCGCCAGGTCCGCCGCCTTGAGGAGGACCGAATGCGCCACCGCCAGGACCACCGCGACCGCGTTGAAGCATCAGCGAATCCATGGTGATGAAGCCGCTACCGTTGTCCGGTCGGAACATGAAATCTCCCGGTCCAACGCCACCAGGGCCGCCGCGACCACCGGAAGGAGGTCCGAACTGACCAGGGCCGCCCGGTCCAGGACCACCGGGACCACCCGGTCCGGGGCCGCCTGCTCCACCTGCGAAGCCGACGTTTGCCTTACCTTCGATGGTGATGTCTCGGTTGATGCGGATGACCTTGCGGATATCCGTTGCGAACCAAATGATCTCCTCAACGGAAACCTTTCGATCGGCGATGTTCTGAGCGCCTGCCTTGTTCTGTCCAAGAGCATTGCCCTTCATCACCGTGGACGCGCCTTGCTCGATGATGTTTCGAATCTTGATGCACGGGTGGTTGGCTTCCCACTCGGCGCCGAGGAACTCGCCTCGAGCCGGAGCGGTCTCCACGACCGTGTTGACCTTTCCGATGTTGTTCAGGTCGATGGCACCCAGCTGGAAGCTAGACGGCCAGGATTCTCCGTCTCGCACGCGCTTCGTCGGAAGGATCGGAAGCGGGAATGCGGCGAAGAGAAGGAGTTGCGGACGACTAGAAGACATTCCTTCGAGTCCGAAGAACTCCGGAATCGCTCCGAACACTTCGCGACCCGTTGGGGTGACTCGCATGTAAAGCGGAGCCATCGACTCTTTGTAGTATCGCTGAGGCTCGGTTGCTTCGCTCGTTGTGAGGAACGCGTATTCCCGGTTGAACTGGCCTCGATCCGGAATCACCTGGAGTCGAAGGAGACCGTCACCGTTCGGGTAAGCGTTGTCGCAAGCGTACAGGAGCTTGATCGACTCACCATCGAACTCGAACTGAGCGGCCTTCATGCCTTCCTTGTTCGTTTCGCTGGTGGCGGTGCTCACCACGGTTCGCTGCTTGAGTCGGTAGATGGACTCTTGACCCGCCTTAAAGCTGTAGCGCATGGCAACTCCGTCCTCAGGAATCGCAATGCCGCTGGAGTTGGAGACGACGACATCGATGGACGAGGTGTCTGTGATGCGCGGCTGGCTGCTGTAATCCACGTACAGCTTTAGCTCAATCTTTCGATTGCCGTCCTTGATGCCGCGAGCCTTCGTGTCAAGGATGTATTCGTAGTACTGACCCTTGGCATCCAGCTTCGGCTCGAACGCTTCAACGAACTTGTTGTCGATGAACAGCCCAACGTAGCCCGAGGAGGGCACGCTGTTCTTCGGCATCAAAATTCGAACCTTCTCCTTAACCTTCGCACCATCGAAGGGTCGGACAATGTTGAACGAGCCTTGAGCCGCCACGGAATGCGCCGACAATGCGGCGAAAGTGGTGACCAAGACGAGATTCGCGAGGCGTCGCTTCATCTGATGTACGTTCTCCAACCAAACAGGACACCCAAAAAATGGGTGTTCATATTGGTTCTGACGGGGCATTTTACGGCGATGTCACTGGAAAGGGCAACCTTTCAAAACAATTCCCTTCCCTTCAACCGTAAATGTTTGTTTTTTGCGGATCGAATCCTCGTTCTTAACCGTCTCGAACGACTTCGCAAAACCTCTTCGCCCGGCGTTTTTTCTGGGAGAAGTCGGTCCATAATGTTCAAACCGCTCGACAAATGTCGAGTCTTTTTGCCCCATGAGCTCCCAAGAGTCTTCTTTGTTCGCCCAAGAATCCCTCGCTGAAGCAGGGCAACCGATTCGCACGCGACCAAAGCTTGACTTAGAGAGCCTCAACCCCGAGCAGAGAGAGGCCGTGCTCCATTCCGGAGGGCCGATGCTGATCTTCGCGGGTGCGGGATCGGGCAAAACCCGGGTGATCACCGCTCGAATCGCCCGCCTTCTCGAAGAAGGCACTTTCCCCAGTCGAATCCTCGCCGTCACCTTCACCAACAAAGCGGCAAGAGAAATGCGCGAGCGGGTGGAGCATCTCGTGGGTGCCAGTTCACGCGGAATGTGGATCGGAACCTTCCACTCTCTCTGTGCGCGACTCCTAAGAATGGAAGGGCTCGCGATCGGTCTCGACCCGAACTTCGTGGTTTACGACGATGGCGATCAGCTCTCGCTCATTCGCGACATTCTAAAGAAGAAGGATATCGACGACAAAGCCATTCAGCCGCGATCGGTGCTCAACGAAATCTCACGAGCCAAGGAAAAGCTGCTCACCCCCGAGAAGTACGCCGAGCGAGCCACCGGGTTCTTTGAGCGCGTGGCGGTCGAGGTCTACAAGTCGTATCAGGCAGGCCTCACCAAGTCCAATGCGCTCGACTTCGACGACATCATCTTCTATGCCGATCGACTGCTTGAACAGAGCGGGACGGTGAGAGAGAAGTATCAAGAGCGGTTCCAGCACGTGCTGGTGGACGAGTATCAAGACGTCAACTACGCTCAGTACAGCTTCATCCATCGCATGGCGGAAAAGCACCGCAACATCGTCGTGGTCGGCGACGACGACCAGTCGATTTATGCCTGGCGAGGCGCAGACGTCAGTCTCATCCTCAAATTCGGAAGCGACTACCCAGACGCGCGCATTGTGAAATTGGAGCAGAATTACCGCTGCACCCAAACCATTCTCGCCGCCGCTAACGCTGTCATTCGACACAACCGATCCCGCGCGGCCAAAGAGTTGTGGACCGAGAACGCCAAGGGCGTCCCCATCGAACTCACCATGTGCGGCACCGAGCAGGACGAGGCAATGCACATCGCCAGTGGGATCCTTGGCGACGTTCGATCGGGTCGGCGAACTTATAAGGACTGCGCCGTGTTGTATCGCACCAATGCTCAGTCGCGGGCGTTGGAAGAAGCTTTCTTGACCATGCGAGTACCGCACATCCTGGTGGGCGGTCAACGGTTCTACGAGCGCAAAGAAATCAAGGACATGCTGGCGTACCTGCGCCTCGTTCATAACCCGCGCGACGACGTTAGTTTCAAGCGAAGCGTCAACGTGCCTGCTCGCGGCATCGGTGCGACCAGTCTTGCCAATCTGGAGAATTACGCCGCGGAGCGAAACATGTCTCTCTTCGAGGCCGCTTCCGATCAGGCTTTCCAAGCCTCGATGCAGAAGAAGACCGCCGGGGCCTTTCGCGCCTATCTGGGAGCCATCCAAGCGGGTCAGGATCTCATTGCCGGCAAAGACGTCACGCCCATCCTTCGCGCAATCATGGCGGAGTCGGGCTACCTTGATGCCCTCAAAGCGGAACGATCGGAAGAATCGCTCAGTCGGCTGGAAAACTTGCAGGAACTGCAAACGGTTACCCAGCAATACGATGCCACGACCGAAGAAGACGAGCGATCGTTGGGCGGATTCCTAGAGAGCGTCGCTCTGGTTGCCGACGTCGATAGTTTGGAAGAGGGGAGCGACGGTGTGACTCTGATGACTCTGCACACGGCAAAGGGTCTGGAGTTCCCGGTGGTGTATCTGGCGGGAATGGAAGAAGGCGTCTTCCCTCACTCCCGGTCCCTGGGGTCCGACTCGCAACTGGAAGAGGAGCGAAGACTCTGTTACGTGGGCATGACCCGAGCAAAGGAAGAACTTCACCTCACCCACGCCCACCGACGGTCGCTTTACGGCATGCCGAATTTCAACATGCCCTCGCGATTCCTAGAAGACATTCCTGCGGAATGCCTCGCAGTGGATGATCGAACCAACAACTCTTACGCAAGAGCAGGGATGCCGACGTTGCGCCAGGATCGCACCGGAAGCTACCGAACCGAGAATCCGCGCCCTGTGGCGCCCTCGGTGACTCGACCGTCCGCCACCGAACAAGCGGCGGCTCCTTCCGGATGGAAGGCTCCGTTTGCCACCGGGGATAAGGTGAAACACCCCAAATTCGGGGTGGGCCTGGTGTTAAGCTGTGCTCAAGCCGCGGACGATGTGGAGGTCACCGTTGCCTTCCCCGGCGTGACCGGCATAAAGAAGCTTCTGCAAAAATTCGCCAAACTCGAGAAAGCGTAAAGGTCGATGATCCGATTGAGCCCTCCCGTTCCCGTTCTGGTTAAGCGAGCCCCTCTTGCGCTCGCAGGGGTGACGGTTGCTTGGGCGCTCAACGGTTGCAGCGCGGCTCCAAAGCCCATGCCGCTGGAACTCGGCCGAGAGTGGACGTACGCGGTGAGTGCTGGATTTCAAAAGTTTGTCGAACCTGTTCGAGTCGTCGGGACGGTTCCAGTTTCTCGATCACAGGGTTACAAGTTGGAAGGTCCGCTTGGGACCTCGCATCTGGCATACGAGGATGGCAAACTCATCGCTTCTAAGTTCGCCAACTCCACTTTCGAACCTCCGTTACCCCTGCTGGATACGCGGCTAAAGAACGAGACGAAGCCGAAGAACTGGTCTTGGACGGGTTCGCTAAGGTCTTTCGGTTACGACCGCCCCGCTTCCGCGACCATCTCGCAGTCCAAGGCAAAGGTAGACATCGCCGGCGAATCGATCGACGCCATCCGAACCGACGTCCTCATTCGATCCAAAGCGGCGCAAATTGAAGTTCGCACCTGGTTTCGACCGGGATACGGCATTGTTCAGCAAGAGCAGCGGACGAATCGAAACCTCATCGTAGCCTTGCAACTCATCAGCACCAAGACGGTGGCACTGCCCGCTGCAACCAACGTTGCGCCTTAACCGCGCACCCAAAACAGCCTGTTTCGTGAACCAACGAAACGATCAGGCGTCAAATTCCCATAATCAATAGATATGGAACCCATTGCCGTTGTTGGCCCAAAGCCCCTTACGCTGAAAGAGGTGAAGGCGAACCCCAAAGTGCGCAAGTTGATCGACGGCGCCAACGAGGTGATGCGCGCCATGGGCTACACCGAACATGGTCATCGCCACGTCGGCATCGTCTCCTCGATCACTCGCTACATCCTGGAGAATATTGGGGCCGATCCGAGAGACATCGAACTTGGGCAAATTGCCGCTTATCTACACGACATTGGAAACGTGGTGCATCGCACCAACCACCCTATGCACGGCGGAGTCATCGCCTGGACGATCCTGAACGAGATGGGCATGGACGCATCGGAAATTGCTCCCGTGATTGGAGCGATTGGCAACCACGAAGAATCCAGCGGAATACCCATTAGTTCCATGAGTGCCGCCTTGATCATCGCCGACAAGTCCGACGTGCACTTCAGCCGTGTTCAGAACCCGATCTTAGAGACCTACGACATCCACGACCGGGTCAACGCCGCGGTTCAGAAAAGCCGGGTGGAGATGGATAACGAAGCGCGCAACATCTGCCTCACCCTAGAGATCGATACCAAGCAAGCGTCTGTGATGGAATACTTCGAAATCTTCCTCAGCCGCATGGTGATGTGCCGTTCCGCCGCCCGAACGCTCGGTTACGATTTCACTCTAGAGGTCAACGGAACGTCCCTATCGTAGGTTCGAACTCGCCTCAAGCTCCGGGCCGACTCTGCACCGGCTGGGTCTGCCCGGAAGTTGGGATGAACGCGCCTTGAACCGTCGAATTCACGACGCTTGCCACCTGGCTCGTCAATGCTCTTAGCTTAGAATCGTGAGGCCATACGCGCGGTTGGCCGTTGACCACCATCAGTCCGTCTTCCGACGTGCGGGTGATGATCGTTTTTGGAAGCGTCTCTACCTGCTGAACCGACCGACCGCCGATCCACGAATCCATTCGCTCTACCGTTGAAAGCTGGACTCGCGTGTCACCGTAACTCTTCACGCTCGCTCGTCTCACCGCAAGGGGCTTTGTGCTGGAGAAGATCTTGCCGTTACCTTCTAGCCATCCGGTGAGGCGCTGCGCCGACCCGGTGACGTCTGCCTTCGCTGCATCCAGCACCTTGAGGTCGATGTTATAGGCATTCTTACAGGTGGCCTTTAGAGTGGAGTATCCGTTTAGTTCTGCCACTAAAATGTGCTCGACTTCACCGACCGTTGCACTCGAAAATCCTTCTGAAAAGATGCGAAGGATGGGATATTCGCAGCGATCCATCTCTAAACGAGCCCTCCCCATCAGGTGAACTTCTGCCAAGTTGGGTGCCGAAACTTCAACATCGATGAGCTTGCTTCTCTTGGAGGCACCGAGCCAGCGCAGGGTCAAGCGCCCTTCCGATTCTTCCATCTTCACCAGCCGACTTGCTTGCGGGTGGAAGTTGACTCGGACGGGCATGAAGCTCCCCTTGCGAACCTTGACGCGGAAAGGACCGTTCAAATCCAAGATTTGGAACGCCTTGGGAGCCACCGTGTAAGAAAGGGTGGGCTTCGAGCCGGCTTCGAGCTCTCCGTTGGGAGTACCCAACGATCGCATTGCCTGAGTTCGGTTCACGTAGCCGATCGCGCCACAGAAGACGACCGCCACGCCAACGTATCCCGCCCATTTGAATCCCGTGCCAAGGTTCATGACGAGAGATACGCATCCCGCCTTGAGAACTGTTACGGGCTGGGCCTTTATGCCTTAACCCTTAACCTATAACCGTTAATGAGCGCCGATAAATAACATTCATTCAGAGAAGTTCGTAAACCTTACGATCTCCACCGAGGGTCTTCGAATCGTTGAACCTCTAATCGGTATCCGGATGGATCAAATGCAAAGAAGTGATAAATGAGATACTTCTCGTTCATCCTGGGCGCACCATCCACGCGCACACCGTGTTTTAAACAGTGGGCGTACCACGCGTCGACTTCCTGAGAGACGATCGTGAGGATCGGCCCATCGATCACCACCTCGTGCTCCTGAACCTGCGTTTCCGGTCGATGACAGAAGCCAAAAAACGCACCCTCCCGAGCGCGAAAGATCTGGCACACCCCTTGATCCAAAGCGAGCTCCATTCCAAAAACGCCCTCATAGAACGCGCGCTGAGAAGCGAGGTCCGCGGTGGGAAGAAACACGATGGTCTGATCGATGGAAGGGTGAGAAGTCAGCGGAGCGGCGGAAGGATTCATGATGTTTTCAGCGTAACCGGAAGCGAACTCGATTCGTCCTAAGGGTCAGGCTTTCTTGACAGGAGACCCCCTGCAGGCTAAATTAGTTCAATCTCCTAACGGTGGGAGATCGAGGGAACGATGAAAAAGGTTTACATTCTGGCCGCGTTGATCGGCTCTTATATGATCCTCGCGGGGAACGAGGGTTGTAACCAAACGACGGACCAGGTCGACTCGCGATGCGCACGCTGCAACGATGGGTCCGACTATGAGGGAACGCTCTGCTCGGCAGCTTGTAGCGGGAACGGCGGCGTTTCGTTCTACTACGAGAAGTGCTCTTCCTGCGGAAACTAATCCTCTCACTTTCCAAAAGCGTGGGTGTGGCACATTGGCCACACCCACGCTTTGTTGTTTCAGACCGGGCTTAGTGGTCGACGTAGTTCTTGCTGTATCCCAGCGCCTCAGGCGCGTGTAAGCGCAGCATCTTCCAGTCGATATCCTTCGGAACATCCCCTGCGGTGGCTTTGCTCACCACATACATCAGCACCATCGAAAGCGGCACGCCCCAGATGGCGGGTTGCTCCATCAGCGCCCGCGCCAAACCGGGGAGTTCCAGTTGGACCACTTTGCGATCTACCAGCATGGTGGTGACAATCGCGGAGAGCGACGTGAGTCCACCGACCAACATGCCCGTCGCTGCGCCCTTGGCGGTGAGCCCCTTCCACCAGCTACCGAGTAGCAGCAGCGGGAAGTAAGACGCCGCACCGATGGCGAACGCCCAACCGACCATGGTGGCGATATCGAACGTCTCCACCAACAAGCCCAGGCCCATCGAGACGATACCAACGACCACGGCCGCCACCTTGAACGCCTTAAGCCGCGATTCGGTGGAAGCCTCGGGGCGCAGAATCTTGCCGTAAATGTCATGAGCAAACGCGCTGCTCATGCTCACCAGCAGACCGGAGAAGGTGGACATAAAGGCGGCAAACGCACCCGCACTGGTGATGCCACTCAGGATCGCACCGAGCATGGGGTTGTCCACCATGGTCGGCAGTTTGATCACCACGCTGTCGGTGGCGTTGCCCGCGTAGAGGGCGGGCATGGTGTACCGACCCACCGCACCCCACATGGGCGTGAACACGTAAAACGCGCCTAAGAAGATCATTACCAGCAGGGTCGTTCGCTTCGCCGACTTGCCATCTGGGTTGGTGTAAAACCGCACCAAGATGTGAGGCAGACCCGCTGTTCCGCACACCAGCGCGATGATCAACGAGTACGTGGTGAGCAGCGGAAATCCGTGCTTGGCCGTCATGGGTCCGAACGGGTTCAACCAGTCCGCATCTTTGGGAGCGTTCGGAGCCGCCACCGCCTGACCCTGGTCGTCGCTGATCTTGAACTTTGCGGGCTTATCAAATTCCAGTTTGAGCGCCACCGGCTTGCCGCTCGGCTCACCGTTAACCATCTCCACTGCGAGGGGAACATGAACGCTTTGCCCTTTTTGGATCTTCCACGGGAAGGAGATCGCCTCGGTAGGGAGGACCGTCCCCTTGGGGTCGGCGGGTTGAATGGGCGCAAACTCGGTGCCCTTCTTTGCCGGACCCACCTTTCCGATCTCCGTCTCCGTTTCGAAGGTCAAAACAATGGACCCTGCGGGCAGCGAAAGGGCGTTGTTCGGTGCGGCGGTTTTGCCCTTCAAAGAGACCACCGTGTCGGTGGCCACCATCGGCGGCTTGGTCCCTTCGGCGGCGTGATTCATTGCCGCCGTATTGCTTTGGATCATCGCGGAGACGATGAAGAACGGAACCGCAATGGCAAACACCTTCACCCAATACTGGAAGGCTTGCACCAGCGTGATGCCCTTCATTCCGCCCACGGCCACGTTGAACGTGATGACCGCGCCGACCACCAGAATGCCCACCGCGTACGGCCAGTTCAAGATGGACGCCATGGTGATTCCCGCCCCTTTCATTTGGGGCATGGTGTAGAAAAAGCCGATGAACAGCACGAAGGAGACGGCGATCTTTCGGAACGCCGGACTATCGAATCTGCCCTCCGCGAAGTCGGGGATGGTGTATGCGCCGAAACGGCGCAGGGGTCCGGCGATGAAGAGCAGCAAGAAGAGGTAGCCCGCCGCGTATCCAACCGGATACCAGAGCGCATCGTAACCGTTCTTCATCACCAGTCCGGCAATGCCCATAAAGCTCGCCGCGCTGAGGTACTCGCCAGAGATCGCAGAGGCGTTCCAGAACACGTTGACGGATCGACCCGCGACGAAGAAATCGCCCGTGGACTTCGAGCCCTTCGTCGCTCGAACGCCGAGCCAGATGGTCGCCACCGTCACCGCGACCACAAACAGAAATGTCACCAAAGAGTTGGTATCCATGCGTTAGCGCACCTCTCCTTCGGTGTCTTGAGCGTGCTCTTTTCGGTCCGCGGCGACCCTTGCCCGCTCTTCGGTTACAATCGCCTCTTCAATATCTTCCGAGCCCTTCACGAACCACCAAGAGAGCGCCCACGTGAGCGGATAGAACAAGATGGCGAGGATCAGCCAAGTGAGGGTGAATGGTCCAACCCGAGTTGCCATTGCTCCTGCCGACATTTGGTTCAGCAGCGGGAGTCCTACTAGCAAGACCACGAACACCGCTCCCACGGCAAGGCTGAGCTTCACTTGTCGCTTCATCAACCGCTGCGTCAGGTGAGCAACGGTCTCGTGCGCAATCGTTTCCGGTACGCCCGCCTGCGACGTCGCAGAGGCAGATCCCACGCTGGGGCCGGGAGGCATGTCCATGGGAGGCATTGTATCAGGCGGGGGATGTTTCGTCGCGGTAAGGCAGGTTGCCGGCTCGGTACTGCCTGTTGCAACTTTTTGTCCTAGGTTAAGAAATGACGATTCTTAGTACCTTTCGCGATGATTCCCGGATTACAATGAACCGGGACTACGAACGAGAGCAATGATCTGGAAGGAAAGAACAAGGACGATGCCAGCCGTGCATCCGACGGCAATCCTACTCCTTGAAGGACTACATATGAGTCCGGAAAACCACTACATCTTTGTTTGGAGAGCAAGACGATGAGTCAACGATTTTCGGGCATCTTCCGAAAGCAGAGCCTTACACGGGTCGTTCTACTCGTCATAAGTCTCGTATCCTTAACAAGTATCTTTGGGATCGCGAAGGCTGAGAGTGCCAGACGGTTGTTTGCTCGTGTGTACTGCAAGCCGGATGGTGTCAAACTTCTCGAAAACTATGCTAACAACCCGGTAAACCGGGACGCGATCGGGGAGATTGTCTCGCTCCTATACTCCTTTCCAGTTCCGTTTTCCAAGCAACCGCTTGGGGATAGGATTTTTGACAAATGGGTAGATACAGGTAAAGGACTCTTAGCGAGAGCAACTTTCAAGTTCGACATTCCCCAGAGCATTCAACTTTACAAGCAATATGCAGTAGAGGTGCCGCTCGATTTCTTGCCCTATTGTAGAATCGCTTACCTAACCTCAATAACAGAAGGTGGTTCAAGTTCGGTAGTTGAAGGAGCTATACTACGAGTAGAGCAATTGACCGAAAATCATCCTGTATATCTGAAATTAAGGGGGCATCAGTTTAGAAACGCTACAGGTACTTCCCTGGATTATCTAGAGAACGTGAAGAAAAGCTACACCTACTTCAAGCTTTTCGAGTACGCAGTTCAGTTAGTTGACAAGAAATACGTAGATACGATTTACTTAGCCGAAATCTGGACCTACCTTAAGAAGAAGGGAATCACTCCGCCCGAACCAACGCCCGAGCAATACGCAGCGGTGAAGAAGCGGGGCTGGGCGTTTAACAAGCAGATGCTGGAGCCGTTTAAGAA
>CAYYJX010000045.1:0-24626 GCA_964471545.1 uncultured Fimbriimonas sp.
GTGGCATCGAGGGCGCTGGTGGCTTCGTCGAGGAGCAGCAACTTGGGTTGTCGCAGGATGGCACGCGCGATGGCGACTCGCTGCATTTGGCCGCCGCTGAGCTTGGTGCCCCGCTCTCCCAAGCTGCTCGACTCCCGATCGTTCATGCTGAGTGTGAAGTCAAGGGCGTTGGACTTTGCCAGCGCATCGTGGACGTCGGCGTCGGACGCGTTCGGCGACCCAAGACGGACGTTGTCCTCGATGCTTCCGACAAAGAGAAAGGTGTGTTGCGGAACCACGCCGATGAGCCCGCGCAGAAACTCGACGTCCAGCTCCCGGATGTCCACTCCGTCAAGGAGAATCTGGCCGGAAGACGGCTCATAGAACCGCTGCACCAAGTCGGCGACGGTGCTCTTGCCGGAGCCACTGGGTCCCACGAGAGCCAGCGACTCGCCCGGTTCGATGACGAACGAGACGTTCTCCAGAGCAGTGGTGCCGTCCGGATAGGTGAACGAAACGTTCTTGAACTCTAGTTTTCCGGTGACGTTGGTGAGCGTTCTGGATCCCGAAAGCGAAGACTCCTCCGGGAGATCGAATACGTTGGCGTACAGGCGATCGACCGCGGTTTGCACTTGCGCGGCTGTATTGGAAAGGCTTCCCAGACTTCGGAAGCCCTGGTTCACCGTGTCCATCGCGAATGCCAACGCCGCAACATCGGCAAACTGCAGTTGCCCCTTGGACGCGAGCATGCCACTGATGTAGAAAACAACGGCGAGAGCCGACGCCCCGATGAGTTCGACCATGGGTCGAAGTGAGGCGGTGATCTTTGCCGAGCGGAGCTGCGCGGCAAATAGCCTCTCATTCAGCGTTTCGTAGTCTTGAGCGGTTCGCTCTTCGGCACCGAATGCTTTGACGACCCGTACACCTTGGAGCAGCTCGGTGGTGGTGGCACCGACCTCTGCCAGGTTCTCTTGCACTTGGTGGGTCGCCGATTTCATGCGGGCGTTGTTCCGCTGGATCACCACCGCCAGAACAGGAACCATGAGCAGCGTGATAAGCGCCAGCTGCCACTTGATGAGGAAGATGGCGACCAACGCAACCGTTGCCTTCAGCGGGGCTTCGATCGACTCGCGGATGATACCGATCGCCATTTGAAAAACGTTGACGTCGTTAGAAACGACGCTCTGCACCGCACCCACGCGCTTATCGCTGAAGTAGCCGATCGGGAGTCGGAGCAGCCGGGTAAGGAGCCGCCGACGCAAGTCGGCGGTCAGGCGGTTGCTCGCGATGTTTAGGTACAGAACCGACCCGCGCGTAAAGAAATAGCGAAGAAGGAAGTTAAAGACAACGGCGACACAGACCCAAGCCAGGATTTGAAGATTTTGGGCTTGGAGCACCGGGTTGCTCTTCTCTCCGAGTCCGGCCTCGCGGGCGATCGATTCGATCATCTCCACGCACTTTTTGAGGAGTGCTAGGGTGCCGCCGTACAGCAAGGCGGTGACGATGGTACAAGCCAAACCGAGCGTGATGAAGCGCTTCTGACCTCTCAACTCGCTTAGAATCCGAGGGTCTAGCTTATAGGGAGAGCGCTTCATCAGAGGGGTACCAGGGGCGTCTTAAAACTCGGCGTGTCCGGGTACTCGATAGTAGGGGATCACGTCCCGAATGTTCTTCATGCCGGTGACGTACATGATGAGACGCTCGAAGCCGAGTCCGAATCCGGCGTGCGGCGCCGAACCGAACTTTCGGAGGTCGAGATACCACCAGTAGGCTTCTTTCGGCAGTCCCATCTCTTCAATTCGCGCTTCCAAAACGTCCAGGCGCTCTTCGCGCTGGGAACCACCGATGATTTCGCCGATTCGTGGAGCGAGCACGTCCATCGCGCGAACGGTTTTTCCGTCCTCGTTTTGGCGCATGTAAAAGGCCTTGATCTCTTTCGGATAGTCGGTGAGGATCACGGGCCGTCCTACTTTCACTTCGGTCAGCCACCGCTCGTGCTCCGACTGAAGGTCGGTTCCCCACGCCACCGGGTACTCAAAGTTTTCGCCGGAGTTTTCAAGGAGCTTCACGGCCTCGGTGTAGGTAAGCCTTTCGAACGGGGAGTTGACCACGTGGGTCAACGTTTCCAAGAGAGTCGGCTCGATCCGTTTGTTGAAGAAGTCGAGGTCTGCCCCGCAGTTCTCGAGTGCGTCGTTGATGACTTCCTTCAAGAACTCTTCCGCAAGGTTCATGTCGCCTTCCAGAGAGCAGAACGCCATTTCCGGCTCGATCATCCAGAACTCAGCGAGGTGTCGCGAGGTACTGGAGTTCTCGGCTCGGAAGGTGGGTCCGAACGTGTAAACGTTGGTAAGCCCCATCGCCAAGGTTTCTGCCTCTAGCTGACCCGAAACGGTGAGGAACGCGGGTTTGCCAAAGAAGTCTTCCGCTGGGTTGGGATTGTTGAGCTTGTAACCCTTTTCATCGTGCCCAAGGTTGGTGGAGACGTAGAACATCGCTCCCGCGCCTTCGGCATCGCTGGTGGTGACGATCGGGGTGTGAACGTACTGGAATCCCCGTGCTTGAAAGAAGTTGTGAACTGCGTAGGAGAGGCGGTTACGAACCCGATAGACGGCTCCGAACGTGTTGCCTCGGACGCGAAGGTGAGCAATTTCGCGGAGGAACTCGAATGAGGCACCCTTCTTTTGAAGCGGATACGTCAGCGGATCGGCTTCGCCGAAGACTTCGACGCCGCTCGCCTTGAGTTCCACTGCTTGTCCGGCAGCGGGCGATTCGACGATGAGACCGTCGAAACGTACACAAGCACCCGTAGTGAGTTTCTTCAGCGTGGGTTCGTCCAAAACGCCCGCCTCAACGATCACCTGGAGGTCGTTAAAGGTCGAACCGTCGCTCAGCTGAACGAAGGAAAGCCCTTTGCTGTCGCGGCGAGTTTTGACCCACCCAAATGCCGAAACCTCTTTGCCCGGTTCCATGGCGAAGAGATCGCGAATGTACGTTCTTCGATAATCCATCGATGTACTTGGGAGGATACCGCCGAGAGCGCTAGGTGCGAGCGAACGGAGAAAACCGGTGCTGGATATCGGGTCTCAACAAGAGGTTGCCGGCGTATACTTCCAAAAACCCCCCAACGATTGCGGCGCGGAAAAGGAGTTTGTTAAAGACGAACTTTCCGGGCGGCGGAATGGTGCGTTTGCGCGTCTTCCGAACGTCTTCTTGAGCAGGGTTTTTCCTCTTCGGAACGGGCAAATGGCAAAGTACATCTTCGTAACGGGCGGCGTTGTTTCCAGCATCGGCAAAGGCATTGCCACCGCAAGCCTTGGTCGATTGCTTCGGAACCGTGGTTTTACGGTGGCTCCGATCAAGCTGGACCCTTACATCAACGTCGACGCGGGCACGATGAACCCTTTCCAACACGGTGAAGTGTTCGTTACCGAAGACGGCGCTGAGACAGACCTCGACCTTGGCCACTACGAGCGGTTCATGGACGTGAACTGTTCGAAGGGTTCGTCCATCACCACCGGAAAGGTTTACCGCAACGTTATTGAAGCCGAGCGGCGCGGCGACTATCTGGGCGGTACGGTACAGGTCATTCCGCACGTCACCAACGAGATCAAGCGGCTGGTACAGGAGCACGCTCGCGAGCAAGAAGCCGACGTGGTCATTGCGGAGATCGGCGGCACGGTCGGCGACATCGAATCGCTTCCCTTCCTGGAGGCCATCCGCCAAATGCGGACCGACCTGGGCTACGAAAACACGATGTACGTTCACGTCACCCTGGTGCCTTCCGTTGGTCCTTGGGGCGAGGTGAAGACCAAACCGACACAACACTCGGTTTACAAGCTGCGCGAGATCGGTATCGCACCGGACGTCTTAATTTGCCGATCCGAAGTGGAGATGCCGAAGGACGTGATCGAGAAGATTTCTCTCTTCTGCGGCGTTCCTCCGCAGGCGGTTGTGGAGTCTCGAACCGTCGAGACGATCTACGAAGTCCCGGTGGTTTACGAAGATTACGGTCTTGGCGACCTGGTATCGAAGCGCCTGGGCTTGGAAACCCGAGAGAGCCATCTTGAGGCTTGGCGCGAGCTGGTGGACACCATCAAGAATCCGATCCACAAGTGCAAGATTGCGGTTGTTGGTAAGTACACCTCGAACGGTGATGCATACAAATCCATCAGCGAAGCCATCGTTCACGCCGGAATCGCGAACAAAGCCGAAGTCGAGATCAAGTGGATCGAAAGCGACAATCTGGAGCAAGGTCGGAACCCAGCAGAGATTTTGGAAGGTTGCGACGGTCTCGTCGTTGCCCCCGGCTTCGGGGGTCGAGGTATTGAAGGCAAGATCGAAGCCATCCGATTTGCCCGCGAAAGCGGATTGCCGTTCTTTGGCATCTGCCTCGGTCTGCAGATGGCAGTCATCGAATACTCGCGAAACGTCTGCGGACTCACCGGGGCGAACTCGGAAGAGGTCGAACCCAATGCGCCGTATCCTGTCATCCACCTCTTGCCCGAGCAAAAGGGTGTCACCGACAAGGGCGCTTCGATGAGACTAGGTTCTTACCCGTGCAACTTGGTTCACGGATCTAAGGCGGCCGAGTTGTACGGTTCGAGCCGCATTACCGAGCGACATCGCCACCGCTACGAGGTCAACAACGACTTCCGCGAGAAGCTTCTGGAGCACGGACTTGTCATTTCCGGAGTCTCGCCGGACTACCGACTGGTAGAGATGATCGAGCTTCCGTCTCACCCCTTCTTCGTGGCGACTCAGGCTCACCCTGAGTTCAAATCTCGCCCGAACAACCCGCACCCGCTTTTCCGCGGTCTTGTAGAAGCGGCAGTCAAGCGACGACAAGTCGCGCTCGTCTAAGGCCAACCGTTCGGCTCGGCCTCTGCTAAGCGTAGAGGCCGAACTTTCCTTGAGGGTTGTTGAACGGGAGCTTCTTCGCCCCCATTTCGTGCTGAAGGATTTCAGCGAGTGCGACGCGGTAGTCGTTCGCCACTTTCATATCGCCGACGGGGTCTAGGTTCGCGGGTGCCAAGCCTGGCCAGGTTCCGTAAACCTTGCCTCCTTTCACCTTGCCACCGATCGCAAAGAAGACGCTCGCTCGACCGTGATCGGTACCGAGTCCGTTGTTCTCTCCCAATCTGCGACCGAACTCCGTCATGACCACGACGGTCACATTATCGAGTTCCTTGCCCAAGTCCTTCGTGAAGGCACCAATGGCCTGAGAAAGTTCGGTCATGAGCAGGGGCTGCCAACCGATATCCGCTCCTTGTGCGACGTGGGTGTCCCACACGCCGTGGTCTAGACAGGCAACCTCCAGTCCGAGCCCCGCTCGTATGAGCGTGGCGACCTCCTTGAGCCCTTTGCCAAGTCCGGTGTCGGGGTAATTCGCGCCGTTGTTAGGTTGGGCCTTCTTGAAGTCAATCGATTCGAGCCGATCCAGGAGTTCAAAGGTCGTGTTTCCGGCAAGGCTCATCTCATCGGAGCCCTGGCCGTACATCTTCCGCAGTTCCTTTTGAAGGTCTTCGGGAAGGTCTAGCTTGAACTCAGCCATCGAGGCGATGCTGATTGCTTGAGGCGCACCACGGAGCATGTCGGGCAACGTGTCGCCCCAAGCGACCGCCTGCAAAGGGTTCGGCTGCTCCAACGCCCGATCTTCGGTGAGCCAACGCCCCAGCCATCCACTCGCCACGGGTTCGGCAGGATTCCACTGCCCCCGTTCCATCGTCGCCATTGCTTCAAAGTGAGAACGAGAACCGTCTCCGGAGCCGCAAGCGTGCAAAAGTCCTAGGCGACCGTCTTCATAAAGCTTGTGAAAATCGGCCAGTGCAGGATGGAAGCCGAATCGATCGTCGATCTTGAGAACCTTTCGTGCGGCTGCCGCGCCCTTGTCTTTCGGGCCGAACATCCGCAAGTTGGGTCTTGCTCGATGGTAGTGGTCGTCTTCGTAAGGGACCACCATGTTCAGACCATCGGCGCCGCCTCGCAGAAAGACGACAACCAGCGTGTGACCGTTTTTCTCTCCCTTCTGCTTCTCCTCGGAGAGCTTTACCTGGGCAAGGGCCGACTTATTAGCGATCCAGGAGACCAACCCCAGGGATGCGGTCGCAAGCAGACCTCGGCGAGAACTACTGAACGAAGCCGTCCGTTCGCGCCGAACCTCTTCTGCAAGGTGAAAGTCTTCGCAAACCTGGTCTTTGGAAACTTGATTTAGATCCATTGGAACTCCGGAGCAGAAAGATAGGCCGCTAGGCGGACTTCGGGTTTCGCAGTGCTGAGGAAATCAGCGGGCAGCGTCAAGTCGGCCAGATGGACGTGCGTGCCATTGATCGCGTCGGAGGCAAGTGCATGCGCAAATTTCCACCGTGGCACCATGGAACCCGCCCATGACCGGGCATCAATGGGATATCCGTCGGGCATCGGCCATTCGTACATGGCTTGTCCCATCGAACGCAGGTGCTCTTGGAGGGGTCCATCGCCCGCCGTTTGAACATTGGCTCTGCGAAGGGAGGCGGCGAGGAACTCGAACGGTCGACGAACTCGGGGTGGGCCGCTGATCAAAAAGTCGCTCTCAAGGATCGGACGGACCGTGGCTTTGATATCACCCTTGGACTTGAGGAAAGCCGCGGCGACGCTTGCTTCCAACTCTTCATCCCTTCCACCTGCAAACCATGCCACGAGTTTGCGGGCTAGGTGTCGAGCGGTTGCTGGATGGGCGGTGAGGATATCGTAGACGCCGCCAGGGTGATCCCTATGAGCGTCCGTTGCCCCAACCACATCCTCCAGGCCGTAACCCGCCGGAATCTTCTTGCCCAGAACGAGCTTTTCGCCTTTGTCGTGCCGATCGATTTCGAATCGGAACTCTCCCTTAGGGCGCAGATGGCGCGTTTCAACCATCCAACCGCTAAAGCAGCGAGCGACTTCCTGAATGTCCTTTTGGGTGTATCCACCATCAACGCCGAGCGTGTGAAGTTCTAGGATCTCGCGCGCGAAATTCTCGTTGGGTTTCCCTTTCTCGTTCCTATCGGAATCGAGATAGGTGATCATCGAGACGCTCTCCGACACGCCGGCCAAGAGATCGCGGAAGTTACCCATGGCGTGTTTCCGAACGCCGTCTTGCTCTTGACGTCCCTTGTAGAACGCTCCATCTCCCTTAAGGGCAAACACGTTGAAGTGATTGCTCCAAAAGTCGACCATCCGCTCTTGCAGTTGGTTGTTCGAGTACGTGGCGCGCACGATCGCCGCGGCTTGCAGTTGATCGATCACCCGTGCTTTGGGCAAATCGAAGAGTTCTACCGACTCCATCCGAAGGACATCGAACTTGTGGAGCATTGCGGTGAGGGCAACGGGTTCCTCTTCTTTTGCAGCAAGAAGCCGCTCGATGGCCGCGTCTTTTCCTTCGTCTCGATACCGCTTGAGGTCGGCATCGGTCGCCCCGAAAGAGGTGCGGTCGAGGAATGCCATTTCCGGCGATCGCTTCAGTTCCGGAAGTTCCACCTTTCGCCGAGGAGCGACCATCCTTGCGGTGACCGCTCCGCAGCCGGAAAGGGCATTGCCCAACCCAATGGCGGCGCCGAGACCTAAGCCGGACTGAAGAACCTTTCTTCGAGAGACATCCACTGCATCCACCTCCTTACGATTCAATATTTCAGAGAGAAGATTCGACCATGCCGGCCGGGACGGTTCTCGGGCTCTTCAGCGCCACCGTGCCGGCTCCCAATGCGGTGATTAGCACGACCGGAGCAAACGCTAACCATCCGAGAACCGGAAGGATTCCGGCTACGACCATGAAACCCGCGCCTCGCAGAAGAGCCTCGTAATCGCTAAGCGGCTTCGTCGACATCTCTTGAATGCGCGTCCCGATTGTTCGAGAAATCGCTCCGGCTCCCATCGTTGCAACGGCGAGCATGAACAACATGATCGGCCAACCAAGCAGCTTGCCCAGCGGGTTCGGACCGGCCACCATGAAGAAGCTAACGACCAAGACCACAAGCATGAGCACGCCTCGGAAGAAAGTCTTCTTCGGGGCCTCCATCAAACTGTCCGTGGCTCTCTTCACACGTCCGGGGAACAACAAGGACATTGCAATGATGAGTGACCAAGCGGAAAGGGCCAGACCTAGGAAGATCGAAACGATTGAAAAGACGTCGCCAATAGCTACCATTTGAGTTACCTCTGCCTTGATTCTCTAACGAGAACTGCGTTCACCGTTAGACATCGGTTGGCAGTCGAACCAAATATGAGTCCTAAGACCCGCTCGTAAGCCTTTTGGGGAACAAATTTGCGCTTTCTGACGATAAGTTGCCTCCTGTATCGGTCCTCTACCGAGGTTCGCGGCCGCTCGGCAACAATTCTAAAGTAGGGCTTTGAATCAAGGTCCGGAGGCGTAGAAAGTGGTCATGGAAGCGCAGGAACAGGGCACAAGCGGTTACCTTCGAAGCGCGCCTGCGGGCACTTGCCCGATTCCGAGAAAGCAACGATCGTTGATCGCACGCGGACTCTACGCGGGATTCGGTCTCCTTTGCGTAGGCGTCGGCTTTATCGGCCTCGTCACTCCTGGCTTGCCCGGATTTGTTTTCTTCATCATCGCCCTTTGGGCTTTTCAAAACTCCAGTGAAAAGCTCGAATCTTGGTTGCTCAACAACCGCTTCGTCGGCGCTCAACTTCGGGACTGGCAGGAGAACAAGAGCATGACGATGAAGGCGAAGGTGCTCTCGATTGGAACGATTTGGATCGCGGTCGGATACACGATCTACTCCATCTCGAAGAAGCCGCCCATTCTGTTGCCGAAGAACTGGGGATCGTTGGCTTCTATGGAAGTGCCGAAAGCCGTGCCGCTTTCGCTCCTTCTAATAACTATCCTCTGGCTGACTTGGTATCTAGGCAGTCGCCCCACCAAACAAGCCGCCTAAGCGGTTGTCCGGTAGGGCCCTAATCGAGCGGATTACTTCCCCGCCCGAAGAAGCGCGTTGAAGAGAATCTTGAATGCGCCGTGCGTTTGCCCACGGAAGTTGATTTCCGGTCCGCAGACCAGAACTCGTCCTTTGCCCCACTTCACGTCGGCGATGCTCGTGAGACCCTTCAGCCGTTCCTGACCCCAGGCCCAGCCGGATCGAAGCGGCTTGTCCGTGTCGAACATCGCTACGATCGAAACCGGGGCGTCTGCGGCAACCTGAAAAGCAGGGCTGGAATCGAACATTACGTCCAATCGCTCTTCAAGTCCGGCAGTCAGATCGGTTCGGTTCAGCTTCACTTGCAGAATCGATCCCGGAATGTAGAACTTGGTGTTGGCGATCGCCCGCATTCGCCCGTTCTCGTCTGCCTCGACGAGGGCATTGCGAACGGGGAGACTCAATCGCTCCGCAATGGCAGCGGAACTTGACCCAATAGCGACCACGTGTCCACCTGCCTTGACGAACTCATCAAGCGCCTTGGCTTCTTCGTTCCCCAAGTTGCCCCAACGTCCCTTGTACTTGGCGTCGACCGTCGGATCATCATCAATCGGGTTGCGAGGCGTATTGTCTCCGATTGGATCTCGCGCCCCAAGGGCTCCATCGGGCAAGACGATGACATCGAAGTTCGTTTTGAGGTTTTCGGCCGTGAACTGCGGCGGGAAGACTACTTTGTAATCGAAGCCGAAGTTATCGAACAACCATCGCATCCAGCCCGAGGGCATGGAGCCTCCGAATCGGTCCCATAGGCCGATTCGCGGCATTCGATGGCTGAGACCATTCCCATTAGCGGGCTCTCGGCGCGTTAGCCATTGTCCGAACGGAGACTCCCACCGGAGCGTCGCCAGGTCGGTTTCTTGCCCGCTGATCTCAAAGCCTTCCTCAGTCTGCAGAACGGTCAGCCCGGCCTTGAGGGCAAGATTTGCGGTGCGGAACGAATCGTTATCGGTCAAAGGCAAGAAGAATCGGGTGCCTTTGCGCTCGGCAACCTCCACCCGGTCCACTGCCGACTTCACGACTCTCGCCGCCACCGACGGGGCCTCGAACAGTCGGTCGAACTTGACGCCCATCGAGAAAGCGGGAGTGTAGCCTGCACTGTCGTACGGAGCGATCGGAGGTCCACCGGGATACCGGAAATCGTTCGGGTAGTCCTGAGGCTCGAACATGTCCAGAATGTGCGGTCGATAGGCCTGATCGCACCGGATGATGTAAGACCCTTTCCGAATGTTGCCCTTCGTTTCTTCGGCAACGGAGACCTCAACACCCGCTCGCAGAAGGTTCTCTACGAACCGCTGAGCGGCTCCTAGGTTCGGTTGGTCGGCATGGACGACGTACGCTCTCGCATCGCGTAAAGTTGGGTCCTCCAGCGCCTTCTCACCGAGTTCTTTGATGCGCGAGGGGTAGCGCGTCCAGTGGTCCTTGCCGCCGCGCTCAATGGAGTTCTTGGCGGCTCGATACACCGCGTAGAGGAGTCTCTCTCGGTACCGGGAGGCGTAGTCGAGAATCGCCATGTTGGCGGAAACCTCGTATTCAAGGCTGTCGCGCATTTTCCAAAGGCGAGCGGTTTCCGGCTTGGGAAGGTCGATCGAGGGGACTTGTCGCTCGGGAAGAAATCGCAGTGGACTCGGGTTCGGAGTTCCAAAGGTTTCGGTGAGAATGCCCACCATGTTGTGGAAGTAGGTTGTGGTCCGCACACCGCCATTCCACCAAGAGTTGAACGATGCACCGTCTCTCATGACGGTGCCGCCCTTGCCCTCTGAAAGGAGCCGATGGTGCATGTGCATTCCCACCAGGTCGGTTGCATTCTGGGTCAACGGATCGACGTGATAGTTGTAAGGATTCCGGAACGGGGGGATGAACATCACCGTTCCCTGGGGAGCAGTTTGGTGGTGGTTGTACAGAACCTGGGGATACCAAGTTTCGTACAGAATCCGGTTCATGTTGCGAGACTCTGCCAAGTTCATTTGGAAGAGGTCTCGGTTATTGTCGTGCCCGGCGTACTTCTGATAGAGCTCTGGGATGTTTGCCAACGAGCGCTTCTCTGGCTCTTTTCGCCGCATGTACCAATTGGAGACTAGGTCCATGCCGTCTGGGTTGGCATGGACAAGAAGGATCATGACGTCCTTCAAGATCCGCTTGGTGTCGTCATCGTTACCCGCGACCAATCGATAGGCGGTTTCAATAAGTTGCTGCGCACCTAACGTCTCGTTAGCGTGCAACCCACCATCGATCCAGATGACGGTTTTGGACTTCTTCGCGAGTTTCCAGAACTCGTCGTCGTTGGCAATGTCTTTGGCTTTGGAGATGCGCTCCGCGGTTTTCCGAATGGCTTCCGCGTTTCGGATATTGCTGGGGTCCGAAATGAGGGCCATGTACTGATCACGCCCCTCCTCCGTTTTGCCAATGGATACAAGCTTGATCCGGCCGCTTTCTTTCTGGAGCGTCCTCCAGTAATCGACTAGCTGAGCGTAATTGGCGAGGTGATAGTCTTGGCAAACATCGAACCCAAAGAACTCTTTGGGAGTGGTGACTCCCGCCTGGGCCGCCGCGACCAGCCAAAAGGCTGCCCCTAAACCGATCAATCGACAACGTGACGATGGCATACGCCATTCTAGCGAAAAATCCGGCTATGAACACGGAGATTCCAATGCCGTGAGTTATGCTGGGCTCATGAAGCAAAGGAGTTTCGGCAAGCATGGCGTTTCGGTCTCCGAGATCGGGTTTGGCGCGTGGGCGATCGGTGGAAGCTGGGGGCCTCAGGCTGAGGAAGATTCAGTCGCCGCGCTAGAGAAGTCTCTCGAACTTGGCCTTAACTTCATCGATACCGCTGCCGGATATGGCGGCGGCAAAAGTGAACGGATCATCGGCGAGACACTTCGCAGTCTCGGGCGAACCGACGTATTTGTCGCAACCAAGACCCCTCCGGCACCGGGTCCTTGGCCGCCGAGCCCCTACTGTCAAGCCGACGATCGCTACTCCATGGACTACCTGCGCTCGAATCTGGAAGAGCGGCTCAAGTTCCTTGGAACGGATAAGGTGGATCTGCTCCAGCTTCACACCTGGACGCGGGCATGGAACCGGAACCCGGTGCCTTTCGAGCGACTGCGACAGCTTCAGGCCGAAGGGTTGATCGGGCTCATCGGCATCAGCACGCCAGAACACGACCAGAACTCGGTGATCGACTTGATGCGCGGTGGATGGGTGGACTCCGTTCAGGTGATTTACAACATCTTTGAGCAGGAGCCTGCCGCCGAGCTCTTGGACGTCGCCGCCGAGACGGGTACGGGGATCATTGTGCGGGTCGTATTCGATGAAGGCGTGCTGACGGGCAAGTTCACGAAAGAAACGACCTTTGCGGAAGGCGATTTCCGGAATGGCTACTTTGCCGGAGATCGGATGCGACGCGCGGTCGATCGAGTCGAAGCAATCAAGAAGACCGTTCACGAGCATCTTGGGAAATCGGATCCAGCGACAATGGCGTCCGTTGCCATTCGGTTCGCCCTAGCTCATCCAGCTGTTTCGGTGGTGATCCCTGGCATTCGAAACGTCGCGCAGGCGGAAGCCAACTGTGGCGTGAGCGACGAGTCTCCGTTGAGTCAGGAGCTTCTTCTTGCTCTGCGAGAGCATCGCTGGAATCGGGCGTTTTGGTATGGCGGCAAGTAGGGCCTAGGCGTTACTGGACTTCACCACGGGCAACCTTCTCGAAAACCTGCATCATCTTGTCGTCATACGCCACAAGGATGACCTTTTCGACGAGGGTGCCCTTCTCCGCGATCTGAGCCAGGGTTTCGAACGCAACCAGCGCGGCTTTTTCCGACGGGTACCCAAACCGTCCGGTGCTAATCGCCGGAAAGGCGACCGATTTGGCGCCCACCTCTTCGGCACGCTTGATGGACTCCCGATAACAACTGGCAAGACCGTCTGCTTCAAACTTGTCCCCCCCTTGCCACACGGGGCCGACGGTGTGAATGACGTACTTGGCGGGCAGGTTGTAACCTTTGGTGATCTTTGCGTGTCCTGTTCTACACCCTCGCAGACGCGCACATTCTAAAAGGAGACCCGGTCCTGCGGCGCGATGAATCGCCCCATCGACACCCCCACCGCCCAAAAGGCTTGAATTGGCGGCGTTAACGATCGCATCCACTTCTAACTTCGTGATGTCGGCGACTCGGCAGGTGATTTCCATGTGCCTTCCAGAGGGCGCAGTTGTGACTGTTAGTCAGTAATTTACGACCGATATCCGAATAACGCAAATTTTCTCTGTAATATGTTAAATCGCTGAGTTGATGCATCGGTGTATCCGACTCGTCTTCTCGTCAAGGTTGACGCATGAGTATTGAAATCGCTCTGGCCCTTGCCCTCGCTGGGGGACAAGGCGCTTCTAACGGCCTTCCGTTTGTTAGTCCGATGTTTGGAGACCATATGGTGCTTCAGCGGGATAAGAAGAACGTGATTTGGGGGTGGACAAAGCCCGGCGATGAGGTGAAGGTCTCCTTGGGCGAGAAAACGGCCTCTGGCAAAGCGGGGCCAGACGGAAAGTGGACGGTCAAGATCGATCCTCCTAAAGTGGGTGGTCCCTACGAACTCACGATCGAGGGCGATCGTAAGGTGACGTTTAAGGACATCCTCGTGGGTGACGTTTGGATTTGCTCGGGACAATCCAACATGGAAATGGGCCTGCAGGAAACGGACAACGGCCCGGCCGTGATCAAAGCGGCCAATCACCCGAACATTCGACTCTTTTTGATTAAGCAAAACGTTGCCTACACGCCCGCTCCGGTTGCAGACGCTAAGTGGGCGGTTTGTTCTGCGGAGACCGTGGGTCAAGGCGGATGGGGAGGCTTTTCGGCAGTCGGCTATTACTTTGGACGCATGCTGAACCGGGAGTTGAATGTGCCCGTGGGTTTGGTTCAGGCAGCCTGGGGCGGAACCGCCGCCGAAGCATGGGCCTCTGAAAGTGGCCTGAAAACGCTGAAGGACTTCGATTCGGTCATTGCCAAGATCCAGAAGGATCGTGCAGATGGCGCTGCGCCTTCCGGCACTCTTGCCGACCTCTGGATCAAGGAGAAGGTGACTTCTACAGGCGTGGCGAAGCCAACGTTTGACGATGCAGGTTGGGTCGACAGCGTGATTCCCAGCACTTTCAAAGAGGTTAATCCGCAGCAACACGCCGGGTTGGTTGCCTTCCGAAGAACCGTTCGACTGACAACGATTCCAGATGGCGAGACGTTTGTAAGAATTGGTGGGCTTCCCAACGCGAACTGGACTTATCAGCATTACACGTTCGTCAACGGTGTTCGTGTAGGTGCTGCCGGCACCTGGGATGCCTGGCTACGCGTCCCGAACTCCTTGCTGAAGGTAGGCGAGAACCAAATCACCATTCTGGTTAATGACGATGCCGGCACCGTCGGATTTAAGCCAACCACCTTCCACCTTCGATTGGGCGATACCTCCGAGGTTTCTTTATCCGGATCATGGAAATCGAAGTTCTTGGTGGACTCGGTTGCGTCGGGGGATCGACCGAAGGATTACTCGCCCGCACCGAACCTTCCGGGCGTTCTGTACAACGGAATGCTCGCTCCAACGTTCCCCATGGCCATTCGAGGAGCCATCTGGTATCAGGGGGAGACAAACGCGGGTCGCGGTTATCAGTACCGCAAGTTGCTTCCTCAGATGATCGCCGACTGGCGAGCGGCTTACGGTCAGGGCGACTTCCCGTTCTATATCGTCAGCCTCGCCGCATTCGGTCAGGCGGTTCAGAAGCCGGGCGACGACGGATGGGCCGAACTTCGCGAAGCTCAGTACCTGACGGCAAAGAACGTTAAGAACTCCGGACTGGCCGTCACGACCGATGTCGGAGACGCGCTTGATATTCACCCTAAGAATAAGAAAGCCGTCGGCGAGCGCTTGGCATTAGTTGCGCTTGCTAAGGAGTTCCGCAAATCGGTTGAATATTCGGGCCCTGAGTACGCGGGCATGAAAGTTCAAGGCGGCAAGGTCAAGCTGACCTTCAAGCACACGAGTGGCGGTCTGGTCGCAAAGAATCAAGACGATCTCGGCTTCCAGATTGCGGGCGCGAACAAGGTTTGGCACTGGGCAAAAGCCGAGGTGAAGGGTGACACCGTTGAGGTGTGGTCGGATCAAGTCGCTTCGCCCGTCGCCGTCCGCTACGCGTGGGCTGGGAACCCGAAGGCGGGACTGTTCAACGGTGCCGGCCTCCCTGCCATCCCCTTCCGCACCGACGACTGGCCGGGAGTTTCGATTAACAACAAATAACGTCCTTTGGACTAGGCGCTTCTTAAGCGTAACGGTCGAAAAGGAAAGAAGCCGCCCCCTTTTGAGGGCGGCTTTTTTGTTTTTGGCTACTTTGCGGCGGGCGCTTCGGTCGTTGCTTTGCTCATTGCCTTCTGCCCCGTTCCGTTGCGCTGGAGCATCGCCTTACGCATGGCCTTGGCTTGCGGCGGCATCTTTGTATCGGCGTCAATCATCTTGATCTCGGCTTCGATGTCTGCCTGAGTGGGCGCCTTGGCGTTCGGGTTTCCAACGTCGTTTGGTTGGCAACCAACGACAAGGAGAGAGATCAAACAAATAGCGAGAAAGGAGATTTTTTTCATCATATTGTTTCTAGAGTTACCCCATCCGGGCTCGCGGATCGACCGTCCGCTTCGTCGCGATGGGTCCCAAAGAGTTCCGCGCGGGACTCCAGGCGCTTGGAGTCTTCTCCGTAGTGCACCGGATCATCCAGCCATGGATCTTGGGTGAGCATAAACAAAAGAAGCCCCCGCTCTCCAAAGAGTGCGGGGGCTTGGTTGGGCGCCTTACTGACCCGCGGGCGGGTTTACAGGAGGCGTGCTCATCGACTTTTGCCCTGTTCCATTGCCTTGCAGCATGGCCTTCTTCATCGCCTTTGCTTGTGGCGGAAGGTTCGGGTCCTCATCAATCTTCTTGATTTGGGCATCGATATCTGCTTGCGTTGGCGGCTTCGCGTCGGACTGACCAACGTCAGTCTTTTGGCAGCCCACCGCCACGAGGGCGGCAAGGCAAAGCGTGATAAGCGTTAGTTTGTTCATCGAGTTCTTAGTACGGATACCAGGACCGCCAGGACGGTCGAACGGCCTCAGGAATGAAGATGTGTCGTGCCCAGCTGATTTGCGAAGAAGCAGCGGGTCCAACTCCAGCGGATCGGTTCATCGACTTGGCGTGGCCATCGAAGTAAACGAACGGCGAGGTCAGCATGTAGCGGTATCGCGGGAACATGGAGCAGAACGCCCAGGTGTCGCCACCGTTCCAACCACCGTCGCAGTCTCGACCTTGAAGTCGTCGAACGTCGCCCTCATCTTCGGTTGCGGTCATGGTCGTTCGGTTGTAGCCGTACGTATCCCAGTCCCACTGCCATGCAGCGAATTGAAGGAATGCCCAGTCTCCGCCAGAGTTACCGCGCTCGATGATCGCAACCTTTTCGGCGATGTTGTCGAATTGGGTTTGGCTGAAGGTTCGGAAGTCAGCGGTGTAACCGGGGTCAGCAGCTGCCGAGCATCCGGTCCACGGTACTACCGGGCTGTCCATGAAGACGTCTTGGTGGACAGCGTAGCTGGAGCCATCTTGAGGTCGTCCACCCGGCGAAAGGAAGATTCCGGTGTCGTAGCCGCCGGAGAGGTTCCAAGGTCGGGTAGCGCCTGCGCCGTTCTTGATGTACGGCAGGATAGCGTCTTGCCACTTGATTTGCTGACCGCAGGGGTCGCCCGTTTGCGGGTGGCGAACGTAGATCTGCAGCGCCGGATAGTAGTCGTCGTTGTCAGCGGTGTAGAGCATCATGCCGGTGCCGATGTTCTTCATGTTGCTGAGCGACTGGGTCTTCTTAGCAGCAGCCTTGGCTTGCGCAAAGACCGGGAAGAGGATAGCTGCGAGGATCGCAATGATTGCAATAACGACAAGGAGCTCAATGAGCGTAAATGCTTTTCGGTTCATGATTCCAGTTTCTTCATCGAAACTGCCGTTTTCCGAAGATTACGGCCAGATCAGGGAGGTCATCCTCTAGGGAACGATCCTCATTACGACATGATGATTACTAGAACAAGAAACATGCCGTAACCTCACGCCGCGAGCAGAATCTGAAAAAACCAAGGTCTCCCTTGAGCAGACGTCTGCTAGATGGCATGGACACGACCGTGTGTCTTGCTCAAAAGGATGATAACACGATACATCTGATTTCGTATCATTTTTTTTTGCGAGTTTTTTACATTCAATCTTTGATTGAGAAACGATTCGCAACCGAAACGACCCCGGAGAGGTTTTTCCGGGGCTTTCGGAGAGTCCGATACATCGATTGCTCTTCTATCCTGGCCCTTTCCCTTTTGCTTGTTGAAGAGCTTTTGCAGAAGCGTTTTCAGCCGAGCGATCGGCGGTAGCCATACGCTTGGACATTTCAATTCCCTGAATTGCGCCTTGCTTGGCCTGCTCCGTCATGTTGGGGTCGGCTTTGATCTTCTCGATTTGGGCGTCAAAGTCGGCTGCCGTTCTGGTCACGGGTGGGGTGCCTTCGTCTGGCCCCGGCATACAGCCGGGACCGACGAGAGTCACCATGAATAGGGGCAGTAAGAAAAGTTTCTTCACGTCGCTTCCTCCTTCTTCACGCTTCCTCGAAGGACATGGTTAGTCCCTGGCTTCTCCCTCGCATGGGTTGCCCGCGTCGAAAAGCCATTCTTGACCGGGATCCATTCCACCGACGTGGATGTACTTGCACCAGTTGAGACCACCTTTTTGGATGTGTTTGGCATGACCGTCTGCGAAGGCCACCGGAGAAGCGGGTCCGCCGTATCGGAATCGGGGCACGCAGTAGTACGGCCAGTCGCGGAAGTCACCTTCCATCATCTTGGGGCCCCCGCGGAGAGCCGGAGGCCAGGACCAATCGTTGTTTTGATAGCCCCACCAGTTCATTTCGAAGTTCCTGCCCGGGCTATTCCAGTCCGGGTTGACTCCTTTCTCCCAGAGGATGCCGATATCGGCGGGTCTTGCCAGGTGAGTCATGCTAATCGGTCGCATGGTTCCGGCGGTATAGCCGAAAGACGTGCCGACGTACTCGTGCATATCGATCACACCATAAGAATCCGGCTTGGCGACAGAAGCAAAGATTCCTCCATCAGCCCAGGGACCGAGCGAACCATCGGTCGTGACCCAGTCGTATTGGCGAAGTCCGTTTTTAACGTACGGCATCACCATTTCTCTCCAAGAGATAGGTGCCCAGGATTGCCTTGGCGGAAGGGCATTGCCTGCATCATCGACCTGATATCGGATGACGAACATGTCATCGTTGTCGGCGCCGTACATGATCACGGCGGTGATCAGGTTCTTCTGGTTGGACAGTGCCGAGGTCTTCTTCGCCGACTCCTTCGCTTGAGCAAATACTGGGAAGAGGATAGCTGCGAGGATCGCAATGATTGCGATGACGACAAGAAGTTCGATAAGGGTAAAAGCCTTGCGTTTCATGGTGTTTCTTCTCTGAAAACACCCAGTTGTCATGGCTCCGGGGCAACTCCAAGAAGGGTCCGGCTTTCGGGCTCTTGGTGGGGCGTCTCTGGCGAGTCGGCCTCTGGGCTTCTTTCTGGAACGAGTTGCCTTCGCTCAGCCTACGATCGTAGTCTTTTGGCAACCTTAGGAAGAGGATCAGATCTTCGGTTCTAGCTCGGTTCGTCTGCTCGTCTTTCTAGTGACTACTGATCTGATATTACGATGCATCAATCGAGAAAGCCGACAATCAACTCGAAAATGTGGCCCTTGTAGGCAGTATTCAGGACACCCGACTCCTAAGCACTAGGCGGCTTGCGCGTAGGAGTCGCCGTAAATCTCGTCTAATGCCGCAAGGCAAGAGAAATCAAAGGCTGTGCCTTCATCCTTACGCATGATTTTTAGAGCGTCTGCGGCAGGCATGGCGTCTCGGTACGGCCTCTTCGCGGTTAGAGCGTCAAAGACATCGGCGGCAGTGAGCACGCGGGCGTCCAAGCTGAGTTGATCCGCCTCCAGCCCTCTCCAATAACCCTTGCCGTCCAATCGTTCGTGGTGTGAACTCGCAAGTTCGGCGATTCCTTCAAACGTCGGGATCGGACGCAAAATCGCATCCGAATATCTTGGATGAGCCCGCACCCGCGCAAACTCGCCATCGTCCAACTTCCCGGGCTTTTCCAGAATCGTTGTTGGGACGCCGAGTTTGCCGATATCGTGGAGAAGTCCGGCTCGCTGAAGGGTCTTCAGCCGAGACTTATCGAATCCGAAGTATCTTCCCAACGCAACCGCGTAGGTGGTTACCCGGGTTGAGTGTTCGGAGGTGAACGAGGACTTCGCGTCGATAATCATAGCGAACGCCTCACAGATGGAATCGATGTCCGCTTCCACAGCCGCCTCCGCCTGCAGGAGGTCTGCGCAATCCGACAGGTCGCACTCGGTTTGACCGAGCCAGAACTCTTGGTCGTGTTGGAACTTGCGCATGGCGGAGCAGAGTTCGGGGTTGAACCACTTTCCTTCTCGATCGCTGAGCATTTCGTATGCGTCGTGCGTTCCAAAGGCAACCTGGAAGACTTCGAAGGTTTGTCCAAGACAAAGGATTTGGGCGAGTAGCGGGATGTCGTATCCCTTCAATCCATACGGGGCACCCTTTCCATCCCAGTGCTCATCGAGATACTTCACTGCATCCGAGACTTCAGAGTCAAAGCCAAGACGGCGGGCTATTTCGGCACCACGCGTGCAGCGCGCCTCCGTCACCTCGTTCATCACTTTGCCGGGAGGGCCTACGTTGGCCGCCAAGCGTCGAAGTTTGGCTCCGATCGTGTTCCCGACTTCCGTGAATTGCAGAGCGAATTTGACCGACTCAAGCGGATTGGTCCAGTCGACGAGTTTCACTGCCTTTTTGGAAAGGTGTTCGTCGCCACCGAACATCTTGGCGATGCGAACGGCATTGTTGGAACAACCAGAATCTTTGAGAACCGCCGCGTAATAGAGCGTGCTGAGACTATCTGGCTCAAGCCCAAACTCCTGACCGAGTCGTAAGCAGATGCGCGCCGTTCGGAGTGCGTGCCCTTCGGGCTGACCTTCCACCAAGTCGAGTGCGTGACTTAAGGCACCCAAAATCTCAGCCTTCGAAGGTGTGCGGTCCATTCTATGGATTGTCGGCAATCCACCTAGCCTTTCCCAAGGTTCGGAATGGCGTCAGAACGCGTAATCCGTCGAATAAACTCAGCAAATGTCCACACTCAAGGTTTGGTGCAACGTTCCTTTTGACAGCGATTTGCGACAAAAGCTGGAGGAAGCGGTAGCGCCTCACCATCTGGTTTGGTCCAGCGCGGCAGGGCAAAGCAACCTCGTTGCGGGCGCAAGCGATCCAGCGGCGTTGGAAGCCGACGTTCTGTTTGGGCAACCGGCAGTTGAGGATGTCCTGGGTAGCGAAAACCTGAAGTGGATGCACATCACCAGCGCGGGATACACGCGCTACGACCGAGACGATGTTCGCGAACGACTCAAGGCTCAGAGGGCGGTCTTCACCAACAGCTCCAGTGTTTACGACGAGCCATGCGCGGTGCATCTAATGGCGTTTCTATTTGCGGAGTTGCGAGGCCTGCACCCGTGTGCCGTGTCGCAGACCTCTCAGTCGTGGGAGTATTCGGCGCACCGTCCAAAGATGCGGGTACTGGAAGGGGATCGGATTCTAGTGGTTGGATTTGGCGCGATTGCCCGCCGATTCGTGGAAATGCTTAAACCGTTCCAGGTCGAAATCACGGCGGTTCGGCGCACCGTGAAGGGCGACGAAGGAATTCCGACTTACTCAGTGGACCATCTTGACGCTCTTTTGCCTTGGGCAGACCACGTGGTGAACATCCTTCCAGCGAGCCCGAGCACCGAAAAGCGGTTTGGGCAGGCGCAGTTCGACCTGATGAAAGAAGGTGCCAAGTTCTACAACGTCGGTCGAGGCGATACGGTGGACCAAGAGGCATTGTTAGGTGCCCTTCAGTCCGGAAAGGTTAAGTCGGCATACCTCGATGTGACGACACCTGAACCCCTCCCGAGCGACCATCCACTTTGGACGCAGCCCAACTGCTTCATCACCCCTCATATTGCCGGCGGCGTTCAAGACGAAGACTTGCGCCTGCTATCGCACTTTGTTTCCAATTTGCGGCGTTTTAGCACCGGAACCACCCCTAAAGACGTCGTTTTCTAGGTCTCAACAACTTCGGGGCGTGATAGCCTATGCGCATGCTCGCCTCGAGTTTGTTTGTCCTCGCTTTAGCAGGGGGAATATCTTCGCCTTCCGCACCAATCCTCGGTGCCGATAACACCCTCACTCCTGAGGAGAAGCGAAACGGCTGGCGCCTCCTTTTCGACGGCAACTCCACGAAGGGTTGGCGCAACTTCAAGTCGACCACCATCAGCAACGGATGGCGCGTGAAAGACGGCGAGCTTCAGTGCTGGGATCCTCATGGCGCGGGTGACATCGTGACCGACGAGAAGTTCGACTGGTTCGAGCTATCGATCGATTACAAGATCGCGAAAGGAAGCAACAGCGGCATCATGTTCCGCGTTGCCGATGACGGCGAGGCGACCTGGCACAGCGGACCCGAAGTCCAAATTCTGGATAACGCCGCCTTCAAGCGCGGTCAACTCGCGGGCCACCTATACGAGCTTTACAACACGGAGACAGACGCCACCAAGCCCGCCGAAGAGTGGAACCACCTGGATATTCGCATTGCCCCGGACTTCTGCGAAACCAAGATGAACGGAGTCTCCTACTACAAATTTGTCCTCGGAAGTGACGACTTCAAGGCTCGCGTGGCAAAAAGCAAGTTCTCACAATTCGCGAAGTTTGGTACATTGCCCCGGGGTTCGATCGCCATTCAAGGAGATCACGGTGTGGTGTCGTTCCGCAATATCAAGATTCGACCGCTAAAGGGTGGTCGCTAAGCCGAATCTTCGGCACCAACGAAGAGGTTGCACAGAAATCATGTCTAAAGGAATTTCAAGAAGAGACGTCCTTCGCGGATCGGCGGCGGCAGTCGCCACGGTCGCGATCCCAGGCGCGGC
The DNA here is from genome assembly GCA_964471545.1 of uncultured Fimbriimonas sp. GTDB lineage: Bacteria > Armatimonadota > Fimbriimonadia > Fimbriimonadales > Fimbriimonadaceae > Fimbriimonas. Next base: position 21,993 of record CAYYJX010000045.1, read on the forward strand.
AATGGCCGCAACCGAAGCCATCGAGCCCGTGCTCGGTCCGGATTCGGAGATCAAACCCACCGGACGCGGCAAGCTGCGGCTTGGTATCGTCGGTTGCGGTGGTAAGGGTTGGAGCGGAATGCAAGGCGCCGCCGAGTTCGGTGAAGTCGTCTGCATCGCCGATGTCGACGTCGAGAATCGCATCAAGGCTATGCAAGAGCACCCCCGTGCTCGCACCTTTGAAGACTATCGCGAGATGTACGAAGCGATGCGCGGCAAGATCGACGCCGTTGTCGTTAGCACGCCGGATCACCACCACCTTCTTGCCTCGGTTCTCGCGATGAAGCAGGGCATTCACACCTATTGCGAGAAGCCTCTTACCCGGTCCATCTGGGAAGCTCGCCAAATGGCGGAGATCGCCAAGAAGAACCGCGTTGCCACCCAAATGGGTAACCAAAGCACCGCCAGCACGCCGATGCGCAAGATCGCCAAGCTGCTTCGCGAAGGTCATTACGGCAAGGTGAAGGAGATTCATCTCTGGACCGACCGTGCGGCTCGCTACTGGAAGCAAGGCATCGAGCGACCTGCAGCGGCTCGAACCCCTCGAAAGGTCAACTTCGATCTTTGGCTCGGTCCGAGTGCGGATCGCCCTTACGGCGAGGGTTACCACCCGTTCGCTTGGCGCGGATTCTGGGATTTCGGTACAGGCGCTTTGGGAGACATGGGTTGCCACATCTTCAACATGGTGTTCATGGCTCTGGACCTGAAGGATCCTCTCGCAGTCACCGCTAAGACCAGCGGCCACAACCGAGACAGCTTCCCAACTTGGGCAGAGGTTCACTACGAATTCCCCAAGAACAAGAACCGCGACGCGGTGGACCTGTTCTGGTACGACGGTGGCAAGAAGCCTCCGCAATCGCTCGTCCCGGATGTCGAATTCGGCGGCAACGGCGTGGTTGTGGTGTGCGAGAAGGGCACCATCTACTCGCCGGACGAGTCCAACACCACGTTCCGAGTCATCGGCAATGACTTCCCCGACGTTGAGGTCGAGGTCTCTCCCGGTCACATGGCAGAGTTCGCTCGTGCGGCAATGGAAGGCAAGCAAGCCATGTCCAACTTCCCGCACTATTCCGGCCCGCTCACCGAGACGGTTCTGCTTGGCAATCTCGCCATTTGGGCAGACGGTAAGCGCGTGGAGTGGGATGCTCGACGAATGACCACCAAGGGCACCAACGAGTTCGACTCGTTGATTCGTCCGACCTATCGCGAAGGCTGGGGCATCTAAGCCAACTTCCAGTGATTTCTAGAGCGGGGAGCCGGCTCGGCTCCCCGTTTTGTTTAGAACTTGCCTGTCTTTAGGCGGGATTGAATCTCCTTCAACAGTGGTCCGAACCCGGCGAAATCGCTGTTCATCATGATAATGATCGTAGTGGGCTTCGTGATTCCGGTTTGCAGGAACGTGGAAGTTCCCAACCACCCCCCGGAATGATTGACGGTGATCGATCCCTTTTCCTCGATCACACCCAGTCCCTTGCCGTATCCGGTGACAACCCCGGATTCCGTTTCTTTGCGGGAGGGAGTCGAAATCAAGCGCATCTGCTTCCAAGACGAAGGCTTTAAGACCTTGTTCTGCTGCATCGCTTCGCTCCAGGCAAGAAGATCCTTTGCGGATGCCATGAGATGACCGTCGCCGGTGGCACTGTAGGTACGGCTGGTGTAGTCTTCTTTCTCGACGGACTTACCTGGCTTGGAGTAGCCCGTGGCTCGGTTCGGAACAATAGCCAGCGGGTCGTTGCTCCGTGCGGTCTTCATCCCAGCAGGCTTAAGCAAATTCTCTTCGCAGAAGGGTCCCACCGCTTTGCCGCTCACCTTCAGAACGATGTATCCGAGCATGAGGTATCCGCTGTTGGAATACTCCCACTTTTCCCCTGGGGCAAAACGGACGGGCTTCGATTTGAGGTCACGGACGATGTTTCTCAACAGTCCGTCTTTCCGAATCACCGATTCGTCCGAAAGGTAGTCGGCAAGACCCGAGGTGTGCTCCAGAAGATGGGTCACCGTGATCTTCTTCCAGGATTCCGGAGCGTCCTCTACAAACTTGTCCAATGTATCGGTGAGCGCCACCTTGCCCTGCTCAGTCAGGAGCATGATGGCCGCCGCCGTGAATTGCTTGCTCACAGAAGCCAGTTCGTGAACTGAGTGAACCGTCATCGGCGACGAGTGTTCTAAATCGGCAAAGCCGTACCCTTTTGAAACAAGCACTTTGCCTTTGTCTTTCACGATGATGGCAACGCCCGGCACTTGGGTCTCTGCCAAGAACTTGCCGACGAAGGCATCAAAGGAAGTTGCCTTGACATCCGCTTGGGCAGGCCCGAGCAACAAAGCCGCTAGATAGATTGGGTTCGCCATCTGTTTCAGTACAATACACGCCCTTTATGGATGTGGCAGACCAAAGGACCTACGCCGAACCCGAACCATCCCTTTGGTTTATCGATTCATCGTCGCATGAATTCTCGTAGTAGGGTGTGCCAGGATAAACCTCATGCCGTCCGAAACTCCAGCGACCCTCGGCTCTCACGAGTTGGTGCCGAAAGAAGAAGTGCCAGGTCTTAAGAGACTGTGGGGTTTTGCTCGCCATCGGCGCGGCAAAGTGAT
>CAYYJX010000046.1:0-24413 GCA_964471545.1 uncultured Fimbriimonas sp.
CAGAGGCGCTTAGCCTATTTCGTAAGCCAGATTATTTGCGTCGCTTGCGGATGAGCGCAACCGCGCCCAGTCCGAGAGCAATCATGGACGCCGGTTCCGGAACGACGGATTGAGCGAAGACGACATCGGCAATACCGGTGTGCCAGCCATGCTCGAAGTTCAAAGTGAGAGTCGAACCAGAAACGTTCAGCGAAGACAGGTTGAATTGGTTGAACGTATTCGAGTCGATGCTCCCAGCGTAAGACCAAATGGTCGTGGAACCATCGGTGATCCAAAGATTTCTCGTCACACCCGGGAGCGAGTTGGACCAGTCTGCGGCCTTGAATCCAAGGATTCGGACGTCATAACCCGCATCAGCCGTGAAGGTGATCGTCGTTCGGTTTACGTCTGTCGCACCATTGCTCGAACTTCCCCAGAGGGCGAAAGGAAGCGACCCATAGCCACTGGCCCACGTCGAAGGGGTCGAACGATCGCCCGAGTATCGCACCTGAACGTTCGGCGTGAACCCTTCGGATCCAACCCCATAACCAAATCCACCCACCGTGAGCGCGTTTACCCGGTCGCCGTACCAAGGAGCCGATGTAACGGCCGCCCCTGGCAGGCTTGAGCCTGAGCTTGATTGAAACGTCAAGATGGTGGCTTGACTCGCCGCGAACGCCATGAAAGCAAGAGTCGAAAATGCAAGTTTCATAGAAAACCTTCTCTCCTCCGTAAATGTTACAGCAGACCGGCGTGTCCGCTTCCCAGAATCCTGCCGAAAATTACCGGTATTCACGGTGAATTCACGCTCTTCTTAACAAACCCACGTGCAGGTGTGACCGAATGTTCTGCCTCCACTCTTTTGCGCAGCGATAATGCATGATCGAGCGTCGCGTAGAAAAGGCGTGCCCGCTCAGACTGATCGACTCAACGGCTTTCGCAGATGGTTCTTTGCCGCTGCCGTGTACAACTTTGTTTGGGGCACGTGGGTCATCCTCTTCCCCAACCATTTGTTCGACGCTCTGCAGATGGAGCGTCCGAACTATCCAGGCATCTGGCAGTCGGTAGGGATGATCGTTCAGGTGTACGCCATCGGCTACTGGTTGATTGCGAAAGACCCGAAGCGATACGCGGCTCTGGTTTGGGTCGGACTGATCGGAAAAATCTTCGGCCCCATTGGCTTCTTGTTCACCGCACTGAAGGGCGAACTGCCTTGGAAGTTTGGAGTGACCATTCTTACCAACGACCTTATTTGGTGGCCCGCGTTCATTGCCTTCGCACTGAATTATGCGGTCGACCCGATAAAGGAACTCTTGAAACCCAACCAACCCCGGTCGTAATCACAGGCTTCAGCAGGTTGTGATCGCAATCACTGAAAGTAGCGTTGATCGACCACACACTTTTCTCCATGAGCGATGTCGCTCTTGGATTGACAATGAAAAGTGTTTTGAGCTCCAGCCGATTGCAACTCGGCCTGAAAGCGATTCTTCCGATTGGCCTCTGCGCTGCCGCTTCGATTTCCTCGGCTTTCACGTTCAACGACCCCATCATGGGCTCGTTCTTCTACACCAAGACTTACACGAAGTTTGGAACTCTTTCCAGTAGCTCCGTGACGAGTACGAGTACGGGCGGAAACCCCGGGAACGGAATGAGAGTTACCCATGGGGTGGCGCCGGGCGAAATCACGTCGGCAACGGCAATCGCTCTAGGCAGTGCGTACACGATTCCGAGCGCAGGAATTTCGCATATCAATATGGGTGTCGACTACCGATCGCTCTCCGAGGACCAATTCGGAACGGCTTACTTCGGTTTCGCCCTTGAACAAGGGACGAAGCGCTACGTCGCCATGATCAACGAGTCGCCCTTTGCGCCCTACTCCACGATTTCCGGTTTGGGACTCACCGCCAATGACTTCGCCGAAATCGACATCCTCTCTGGACAGATCACCAACACTGGAAGCAATCCCAACTTTGCCCTTGCCGGCTCCAACGTGAAGTTTGGTGTCTTCAGCTATGCGACCACGACGACGTTTGCCGATACCATCACGACGAACTTCGACAACCTGAACGTGAATGTGGTAGCCGCCGTTCCTGAACCGGGTTCGATCCTTGCCGCGAGTGTGGGGCTGGTCGGATTGGTTCGGAATCGAAGACGAAGGAAGTAATTCCTCCTCGAAGACAGAAACCCATAAGCCCTAGATGGTGAGCAATTATCATCTAGGGCTTAATGAGATATTGAGAACGGGAAATTTTCATGAGTTTCCCTTCTTGAATCAACTGAGAAAGATTCCTACTCCATGCCTCTCTCGTGCATCCAATCTCCTGTGCTACCCCGCGCTGCGGAACCTCGAGAAAAACGAGATCGTTTTTGTCTTTCTTACTCAAGAAATAGTGATGCACTCTTTCTCGCAGAGATTCGGTACGACTCTCCAGAATCGTCAAAGAGAGTTGTCGAATCCGCCCCGATAAGTGGGAGAGCATTTCGACGGCAAGTTGCGGATTTCGCTCAATCATGCGCGTGAAATCGTACTGGGACAGAACGAGTAGCCGAGAGAATCGGGTGGCGGTGACTGTCGCCGAACGAGGCTGATTTTCGAGAATAGCCATCTCTCCAATCACATCTCCGGGGCCGCGAGTCGCGATCGTGACGTCCAACCCGGCATCGCCTCGGGCCTCCACTCTCACGGAACCGGACATCACCACGAATACTTCATTTCCGATCGTGCCTTGCCGAAATAAAACTTGTTCGGCTTCCAAAGTGCGCACACTACACACTTCTGAGAGTTGTTGTAGGATAGGCAACGGCACTTTGGAGAAAATGGGTATTCGTTGTAGGTGCTCGGCCCAGTTCATGATCTTCTTCCCCAGTGCTATAATCTCATTAATATTATAGAATTCAAAGTGGTCGATCAATGATTTAGAAGAGATTTTTCGCCTTTTGTGATCCCAATTCCATGCCGTATTCTTCTTTTTTCTCGTTTGGAGGAACCCTGCCGCCTTCGGCTCCTAGCTACATTGTGCGACGGGCGGATGAGGATCTTTGGAGGACGGTTCTAGACAGGGACTATGCCCTTATCCTGGACTCTCGCCAAAAGGGAAAATCCAGCCTCATCAGTCGAATCTCCACACGACTGGAAGACGAGTCATTTTCGAACATCAAGATCGATCTTCAGCGGTTTGGATCCAATCTCACTGAAGAGCAGTGGTATGCCACGTTGCTGTTCAGCTGTGCCGAACAGTTGGGTGACTCGGAACGAGCACGCGCCTACTGGAAAGAGACTCCAGATTCCAGCCCGAGCAGGCGTTGGATCGACTATCTCGAGTTGGCCGTGAGGGATCGGCCGCATCCTCTGGTCGTCTGGATCGACGAGATCGACTTTGTTCGCTCCCTTCGGTTCGATACCGACGACTTCTTTGCCGCGATCCGAAGTTCGTATCTCAAACGCACCGACGATCCTTCCTTGCGCAATCTGGTCTTCTGCTTCAGTGGCGCCTGTACACCCGTAGGTTTGGTCCGAAACCCCGATCGCGGCCAAGTCATCTTGGGACGGCGTATTCAGTTGGACGACTTCACCATCACCGACTTGACACCCTACGGTCGAGAGCTTTCCGACGACGAGTCGGCAGGACGGAGTCTCATCGCCTCGGTCTACGCCTGGACGAACGGTCATCCGTATCTCACTCAACTTGCCTGTAACGAATGGAAGCGGCGGGCGGAGAGGGGCGAGCAATCAACCGTCGACGCATTCTTTTCCGAGCAACTTAGCACGGTTGGAAACCGGTACCAGAGCGATCACCTGCTTGCCATCTCGAATCTACTGCTCAACCCAACCATTCCCCACTATCAAGGCGAGGAGGCTCGGACACGGGTGTTGAAGGCCCTCCAGTCCATTCATGCTCGTACCTCTTGGCAAGGACGTCGCCCGATTGATCCAGAAGTTCAAGACTACTTAGCGATCTCCGGAGTGATCACCGAGCGCGATGGGCGCATCCAGATGCGAAACCGCATTTACTCGGAAGCGTTCGATTCTCATTGGATTCGAGATCACCTGCCCGATGCAGAAGCTCACCGTCAGAAGAAGGCGGTGCGACGAGCGGTGGGAGCTTCGGTGGCCGTTTTTGGCGCCATCACCCTAGCCCTAAGCCTCCTGATCTTTCAGAACACCCACCTGAACAGCGATCTCCGACAAACTCTCGCTTTAGCAAAAGAGAACGAGGGGCGGGCCCTGAACGAGGCGTATGTCGGTGGCATGCAGTCCGTCTCAGCCGAAATAAGCGACGGCAATTTCAGCCGAGCGGCGACCATTTTGGAGTCTCTCAAAGATTCAACCTCACGCGGATGGGAGTGGGATTTTGTGCACGCCAAGATTTCCCAGCATCTGCAACAAATTCCAACCGTAGGCACGGCTTTCAACTTCGATTTCTATCCTTCGGGGAGGTTGCGGTCTGTGGTGGGGACGGAGGGCTTTGTGACCTTCTCTGAGGGCGGCAAGAAGGCGTTCGAATTCCGATTGCCAAAAGAGTTCAACGGAAGTCACGATGACGGTTCAAAGCTGTATGCAATGGGTCCGGTGAACACCTATCGCCTGGAGGGCCCTGAGAAAGTGACGATCGTTCGGGGTCGCATGCTTGGGGAAGGCTTAGGATATCGAATCTTCTTTCGGGGCGCCGAGCCGGTGGCTTACCTCGTCGATGGGAAGGGTCAGCCTGTGGGCAAGCCCGTGCCGTGCATAGCGAGCCGTTTTGAGTTCACAGGCCAAGGTTTGACCGCGGTTTTTCGGCACAGCAAAGAGTTCAACGAAGTCGACTTCAATACCGGGAAGACCGTTTCTAGATACCTTCACTCCGGACACATTAATCAGTTCATCCTTACCCCCGAACCTGGAGCGGCTTACTTGGCAAGCGACGATCCCGAGATCGTTCGAGTGAACTATCGAACAGGCAAAAAGGAGGTCTTATACGCTGGAAACCAGGGTCCGGTGTACTCCATTGCCGTCAGTCCCGACCGGAAGTGGCTTATCTCCGGTGGAGCCGACGCGGTTGTACGGAGATTCGATCTGAACAGCGGTCGACTCGTTGCCACTTATGTTGGGCACCGAGACCGCATCCAGAAAGTTCTTTTCAGCCAGGATGGGAAATCCATTTGGAGTTCCTCGTTCGACGAAACCATTCGGCAGTGGGCGTTGGAACCGGTGCCCAACCCGACCGTGCTCTCCAAACCGGGGTATCGGGTTGGTAAATTGCGTGTCGATTCCGCCCACAAATCTTTTCTCGTGGGATTTGAAGCGGGCAAGGCGATTTGGTATCGATCAGGCGTCTACGCCTCGGTGATCGACCTTGGGCCAGACGCCTTTGGTCAAGGCGAGTTATTGGACGAAGACACCGTCCTTCTTGCGACGGAACAAGGCAACATCCAAATTCGGACGTTAGAATCAGTCCGCCGTGCGAAGGTCGCGGTTTCCAGCCGCATCAGGCAAGCCACGGCTCGGGATCCGAAGGGAGGCTGCTACCTTGGCCTCGACAACGGCGAGGTGATTCGGCTGGATACGAAGACTCTCCAAACGTCTTTGATCTTCTCTCCAAGAGGCGCATACCGAGCGATGGGACTCTCTCACAACGGGAAGTGGCTGGTTCACTGTCTTCAGAGTGGATTGGTAAGGGTGCTCAATACGGAATCGGGCAAGGTTGTTTTCGAAGCAGAGCTCGGCAGTGCCGGAGCCATGGCAGTAGGATTTGATCCTTCCGACAGCCTGCTCGGAGTCGCGCCTGGAAACGGGGACATCCACCTCTACGAACTCACTAACAACTTCCAGAGTCGCGTGTTGAAAGGGCACACCTCTAGGGTTTGGCGAGTCTGCTTCAGTCCCGACGGCTCGCAACTGGCGACTTGTAGTTTCGACAACACTGCCAAAATTTGGGATGTCGCCACGGGCAAAATGCTGTTCAACTTGAAACACAAGTCTTGGGTTGGAGACACCGCCTTTAGCCCAGACGGCAAAAGATTGCTGACCGCCTGCGGGGATGGAGCTTCTCGACTCTGGAGTGTTGCGACAGGTCGCGAGTTATTGGTGCTCGATCGCGGCCCCAACCCACTTTTCGTCACCCGATTTTGCGATGGCGGAAGATCCGTCGTCTCGGTAGATTCCTCGGGACGGGTGCTCTTGTTCACCACCCCTAAGGAGCGACCGAAAGCAGATGGTTTAACGCAGACCCTATCAGTCGGGCGGGCCGATCTCCGTAGTGCAAAATCCCGAGCGAAACTAGGTGCTCCCAACTGGCAGGATTCTGAGCGGCGACGCCATTGAGGATGCGCTCGAGATCTTCGCTCAGCTCCGCGGACGCCTGCAGTTTTTCTCGAACCCACTGCACATGTTTCAAGTCCTCGCCGGTGGCCTTGTGGAGGGAATCCGGGTATGCGAGCAACTCCATGGCAAGCGCAGGATGCCCCCCAGAGAGTTGCTCTAGGCGGTCAACATCACCCTCTTTCTCAGCCAGCTTCGCCTGTGCGGTCAGCGCTGCGTACGAGAAAGGCAAAAGATCGACTCTTCGACCGACATTGAACGGAGACTGGTTGGCGTCTCGAACCAAGTTCTCTCCGAATCGAGAGTAAGCCAAGAGAACGGTGAGATGCTGCCAGGGTCCCTCTTCTAGAACCGCACGCCGATTGTGCCAGCTGCGGAGTAGACCAAAGAAGTCGTCTCGAAACTCACACTCAAAGAGGCGGTCGACACCGTCGAACACCAGTAAACGACTGATCGATCCACGACCAAAAAGTTCGCGAATGGCGTTCTCGAAGTTCGAATTGGGGCCGAGCCATTCCTCCCAAGCAGGCAAGGACGGCTTAGGATCGATCTGCGCCATCAGCCGCCCGACCACCCAGCGGTAGAACTGCGTGGAATCCGTAAACACAGACCTCTCGGCGGCGCTCAAATCGATCGAAAGCACCTTCATTCCCTGGTCTTTCGCTCTTTTCGTGGCGCGAAGAACGGCGGAAGACTTGCCGAATCTTCGGGGTCCCCGAAGCAAAACAATGCTTTCCCGCTGATCAATCGCCGCTTCTAGCTCTTGGTCTGACTCACGCGACACGTAGAACGGTGAACCCAGAGGGACGACTCCTCCGACGGTTGGCTTAGGGGCTGCGTCTGGCCAGATCGCCTGGGCACACCTTCGCACCAAGCCGGCAATCGAACCATCATCGGCGGTGGCAGAAAGGGTTAAGGGCACGACCACCACCTCCGGTCGAACGCGATTCCGAAGACTATCGGCAAGAAGCCTAAAGAACTTGTCGCCACTGTCGATCACCACCAGCGCCAAAAGAAGATCCAGATGGCTCTCCACTTCTGCCAGACCCGCAAAGAGCGATTCCCTCTCCAGGGCGACAAACTGAACATTCGGCACTAACTGCGCAGCTAGCGTGCGCAACTCGGCGGTAAATCGCAGCACCGCTGGATCATGAGGGGAACCGACGACCGCCACCGTCTTCGGGGCTCCATCCAAAACCGGATAGGCGATGAGAGAATTCCCGTTCTTTGAGCGACCGAAGATAGGGTAGCCCAGACGATTCTGGAGCTCAGGATAGGCATCGAGCGCCAGCCGAAAGGCGCTTGAACACAAAATCGCCGACCCATTTGCGAGCGACATGATTCGCTGTGCGAACTCGATGGCGTGACCGGAGAGAGAGTTGGCTCCGCTAAGATCTTCGCGGAGATAACCCGTTCCAGAATGCACCCCAAATCTAACGCGAACTTCTGTCCGCTCGCGAAGCCCGTTGTGGAGTGCTTGGGCCGCATGAAACGTCTCGGCGGGGTCTCCACGAAACGCCAAAGCAAAGCCGTCACCATTGTCTACTCGTGCCACGGGTTCGTACCGTCGTTCCACCTCGGAAACGGTCTCAGCGAGAGCAGAGTCAAAGGCGCTCTTTTCCGCCATGGAGAGCGCGGAATACCCCACCGCATCGGCATAGACAACATGGAGCATCTCGATTTTTCGCTGGGGAGAGTGACTCATCGAGGTTCTGGTGAGACCGGCACAGGCCGATCGGTTCGTTCAGTTTACACACCTGCCTGAAATATCACGAGAACCTTACTTGAACATTACTTCTCAACAATCTCCTGGGTTTGTGATTCCGATCACCAAGCAAGCTTCTCTCCGATTCCACCATTAAACGGGCAAGATCGCAATCGTCATAAGAACGATGATCTGCCCGGTGAATCGTCTTATGAAGGCAAGAACTTCTTTTTTAGCCATCGCGCTTATTTCCACGACCCTAGCAGCGTTACCTGATACTTCCGCCCAGAAAGGAACCCTTACCCGAGCTAAGCAATATGTGCAAAGGGCACTTGCTGCTGCCGAGAAAGCCAACAGCATCATGGATGGCGACCAGCAGACAGACGGTCAAATTCTGGACTCGTCGGTGAAGTCGATCAACAAACAGATCGAAACCGCGAAGGAGATGATCGAAAAGGCGAAAGAGCAACTTACGAACGCCAAAGACGCCGAAGCCGAAAAGGCACCCGTTCAGAAGTCGATTGAAGACGCTGAAAAGGTGATTTCAGACACCGAAGAGCGGCTGAAGAAAGCTCAACAGAATATCGGCGAGCAAGGGAAACTGCTTGCAGAAGGGGCGGCCAAGGACCAGACAACGGTCGAGGCGCTCATTGACCGTATTGGAAAGTTTCGGGGCACTCTTCGTGGCACCACGCCCGATCTGGAAACGGTAAAGCAGTGGTCCCAAATTTCTTCTCAGGCCACCGAGCTACTAAAGAAGTATGGCGACGCGAAAGGTGGTCGAGCCGATAACCGAGAGTTCAAGGCGAGAATCTCCACCCTTCAGCTTGAGATGGACTTCGTCAAAGGCGATTTTGAGAAGTACAAAAAAGAAGAAGTCCCTAAGCAGAAGAAGTTCCTCGCTGAACTAACTGCCGTCATCAACGAGCGTGCGAAGGATAAGATGTTTCTTGCCCTTGCGGGTCGGGTGGACTATCTAGTCAACGGCATTTACCCCCGTTGTCAAAGCTACGAAATCTTGATGAAAGATGATCCTTCTTATGATCCAACTTTAATCAAAGAAGCGAACGCCGCGAAGGCAAACGGCGAGGCCAAAGTGAAAGCCCTTGCCAAAGAGATCATTGCGAACAATCCGATTCCGACGGATGGGTACTCAGGCAGCGATGAAGCAACGCTAATGCAAGGAATGAAAGCAGCGTTCAACAAGATCTATCCCGGCAAAAAGATTCTTCGAACGATTATCACCGGGAGCAGTTGGCAACGAGACGTTAAGTGGACATGGGAAGACCGAGAAAGCGCTTGGGTCAAGACCGATGTGTCTATGCTGGCAGGCGTGGTGCTTGTGGAATCGAAAGACCCCGCGATCATCTGGGTTTATCCATGTAACTTGAAACAGAATCACCTTGCCCAAAATGCGATTACGGCGATTGTGCCGTTGGGCATTGAAGACCCGGGCCCTTTGGGTTCGATCCTCAAGTCGAAACTCAAGTAAAGAAACTCAGGTTTCCACCCGGTGTCTCTCGCCCGGTTCATCCGGGCCACGATTCCACAATCATCGAACCTAGGAGAGTAACCCTCCTCCGTGGATCGTGACTTCTATTCGGAAACCCGGAAGCGCAGCCGAGCACCTGCGCCTACGGGTTCCTTCCTCCCAATGCATTTGAGACACCGGGAGGTTTTTCGTCGACCTAACCTAGCTTGTCGCGGACTCGCTTGAAAGCTTCCAGCGCTTCGGCAAGATCCTCTTCGGTATGCGCCGCCGACGGCATGGTTCGAATACGGGCTTTACCCAGTCCGACGGTTGGATAAACGATCGCCAGCGCGTAAACGCCCTCTTCCCAAAGAAGCCGCTCCATTTGCTGAGCCTTCCCTTCGTCACCCACATAAACGGGGGTGATGGGAGTTTCGCTGCCCATCGTATCGAACCCTTCTGCGTTCAGGGCCGCCTTCCACTTGTTGGCATTGTCCCAAAGCCGCTTCATCGGCTCCGGATCGTTCTCCATCACGTCCAGCGCGGCGATCAACGCTGCGGCGACCATGGGCGGGTGACCCGTGCTGAACAGGTAGGGTCGCCCCCGGTTGATCAACCACTCCTTCAGAGGAGCGCTGCCGGCGATGTATCCACCCATGACGCCCAGAGCCTTACTGAGCGTGCCGAGTTGAATATCGACCCGACCGTACAGTCCGAAGTGGGAGGTGGTTCCGGCACCCTTGTCGCCAAGGACTCCCGAAGCGTGAGCGTCGTCGACCATCACAAAGGCGTCGTACTTCTCCGCCAAATTCACGATCTCTGGAAGCGGGGCGATGTCGCCATCCATGCTGAACACGCCATCGGTGATGATCATCTTCTTCTTGAAGCCCTTCTCGGCGGCTCGCTTAAGGCAATCTTCCAGAGCATCCATGTCCTTGTGGGCATAAACCCACCCTTGGCTCTTGCGGTATTCCGCCGGGCTGAGCCGGACACCGTCGATGATGGACGCGTGGTTCAGTTCGTCGCTAATGACTACGTCTTCTTTGGTTAGAACCGCCGGGATACAACCGCTGTTGGCGGTGAATCCGCCCGTGAAGACCAGAACCGCCTCGGTGTGCTTAAAGGTCGCAAGGCGTCGCTCGAGTTCATCGTGAACCGCCATGGTGCCGCCGATCCAACGCACCGCACCTGCGCCGACTCCCCATTCTTCCACCGCTTTCAGGGCCGCCTCGCGGACCTTCGGGTGGTTGGCAAGACCAAGATAGTTGTTGCTGGAAAGGTTGATCACTTCCTTTCCGTTCATGCGGACTCGGCCGCCTGCCGGGCTCTCCAAAATCTTCGGAATCTTGTACAGGTTCTGATCTTTGAGGTTTTGAATCTCGGTTTGGAGCCAACTTTGGAATCCGGCGTTCATGGGTGAAATTTACCGCACCCAACCCAATGCGCTCGCAGATGCTTTTGAAGGTTCGATCTTTCAAAATGAGGACGTAGAGAAAGTAAGCCTTTTGCTCTGCCGGAGTCCCATCGCCATGCACCAAGAACTGCTTATTGCCGGACACAAGATTGGCGGACCCTGCGACTCGTCGGTGGGGAAAGAAACGGTGAAGAACCCAGACACGGGTCGAATTTTTGCCACCGTTGCGGAAGGGGGACGCTCCGAGCTTTCTACCGCCATCGCTTCTGCACACGATGCGTTCGACACTTGGCGGAAGTCTTCCCTTTCCGACCGAATTGACCTCTTGAACCGCATCGCCGACCTCGTGAGGGAACGTCGCGAGGAACTTGCCGACCTTGCGGTGCAAGAGATTGGCAAGCCGATCACGGCTGCCTTTGCAGAGGTTGATCGGATGGAGATCACCTTCCGATTAGCGGCTCAGGAACCGGCGGACCATCCGGAAGAGTGGGGACCTTCGGGAAAGTCGGTCGATTTGAGTTACGACCCTCGCGGGGCGAACTACTCGGCGCGGGTTGTGCGCAAACCGCTTGGGGCGATCTTGGCGATCACCCCATACAACTGGCCGTACAACCTTGCTGCCCACAAGATTGCGCCAGCTCTGGCAACGGGCAACACTGTGGTCCTAAAGCCTTCGCCTTTGGGAGCGCTCTGCTCGCTCTCGCTCGCGATGCTGATCCACGACGCCGGGTGTCCGGCGGGGGTACTGAATACATGGAACGGCCCGACCCCGATTCTGCAGCGATACTTGGCAGACGAGCGGTTGGCGGGAATCAGTTTCACGGGCTCGGCAAAGGTCGGCTGGGAGTTGCTGGCGGAGTTTCCGCGAAAGGTTCTCACTCTGGAACTAGGCGGCAACGCTTCCGTGGTGATCGACGATTCACTCTCTGATGCGGAACTGGCTCGGGCGGCAGAGCGCTGCGCCTGGGGAGCGTTTGTTTACGCAGGCCAAATTTGCATTTCGGTGCAGCACATCTGGGTTCATGAATCCCGGTTGTCCGAGTTCCGAGAATTGTTCTTGAAGGCAATGGATCAGATTGCGGTTGGAGATCCGACAGATGCGGCGACGGTGGTCGGTCCGATGATGCCGGGGCAAATGGATCGAGTCTTGGAGTGGGTGGATCTGGCAGTGAAGGCAGGGGCGACCTCGTCGACCATCCGCACCGAGGGAAATCGGCTTTATCCAATTCTTGTGGAGGGCGCGACAGAGGATTCTCTTGTTCGAACGGAAGAGGTGTTCGGGCCGATCTGCACCTTAGGATCGTTCTCTAATGTTTCAGAGGCTTTGCGGCTGGTCAATGAGTCGAAGTACGGCATCCACGCGGGCGTGTTTAGTCGTAACGAAGCCTTTGTGGACGAGTTCGCGGATCGGGTGGAAGCGGTCGGCGTGGTGATCAACGATGTCCCCACGGTTCGGTTCGATTCCCTTCCGTATGGCGGTGTGAAGCAGAGCGGGGTTGGGCTGGAAGGGGTGCGGTACGCGATGGAGTCGATGACGCGGGAGTGCAGTCGGGTCAATTAACCTGGAGCGGCGGAGTCGCGACGATCATCGCATCCCAGGGTGTAAACCCTGGGATCAAGAAAATTTCAATGACCAGATCGACAGCCTAGTGCGTCTGTACGAGTTCAAACCGCTCGTGCAGCGTCCGCACCGCACGACTGGTATCCGCCTCGGGAATCAGGCAGCTCAGTGAGAAGTCCGAGTCCGACGTTTGGAGAACCGTGATCTGAGCGTCCTTCAGCGCCTTCAAGACGTTCAAAAACACACCTGCTTGCTGCATGTATTCGTGACCCACCAGCGACACCATCGTGCAGCCTTCCGTCAATTCCGCCGGAATGCGACGAACCTCGCCGAAGCCCTTGAGCAACTCCACCTGCGTCTCCACTTCCGGCGATGCCTTGCCGATCTGAACGACGTAAATGGTCTTCTCTGCGCCTTCGCCCAGCGGCAGCACCAAGCCGTCCAAGACGTCTTGCACGATCGGGAATTGATCGCGCGGTACAGCGAATCCGGTAGAGGTCGGCGAGAGGTTCAGCATATAAAGCTGAACACCGTACTTCTCGAGCGTGGCGTAAAGGTGACCTTCGAGTTCGGCTCGATGCGCCCCGGTGGAGGCACCCAGGTCGAACATCATGTAGACCAGCTTGCCGGTGTGTGTGACGCCCGTGAGTCGGCGACCCGGAACCTGCTCACGAGGAACGATCTCGGTGCCTTCATCGTCGCTGAAGGTGTTTTTGACCCAGAGCGGAATGCCGTACTTCATGGCAATCTCCGCCGCGCGCGGGTGGACGACCTTTGCGCCAAGGTGAGCGATTTCGGCCACTTCGTCGTAAGAAACTTTGCGCAGGGTAGGCGCCTGCTTCACCGCGTCCGGGTCAGCGGTTTTCACACCGTCGACGTCGGTGTAAATCTCGACCGCTTCGGCCTTCATTGCCGCACCCACCGCAGAAGCCGTGGTGTCGGAACCGCCTCTGCCAAGAGTGGTGAGCTCGCCGCCGGGGAGTTCGGGATAGGGCACGAAAACGCCCTGGAATCCACAGACAACCGGAATCTTGCCCTCGTCCAACGCTCGGAACATGGCGAGCGGGTTGATGCTGGCAATCCGCGCATTTCCGTAGACTCCATCGGTTCGAATACCCGCCTGACCGCCCCGCAACGCCATCGCGGAATGCCCAAGCGACTTCAGCGTGTGAGCAAACACAACCGCAGAAAGAATCTCGCCGCAGGCGATCAGCAGGTCAAGCTCGCGCTGATCCGGATCGATGTCTTCGTCGATATCGTAAAGCAGGTTGATGAGGGTGTCGGTGGCGTAAGGCATGCCCTTGCGACCGATCGCGCTCACCACGACGACGGGCTCGATGCCCTTTTCCTTGGCAGAGACCACGCGCATAGCGGCCTGGAGCCGGGCTTCGGGGGTGGCAACACTGGTGCCACCAAACTTCATCACTCGTACGCGTCGGTTTTGATCAGGCATTGGAAGCACCTCCAACAAACTCGGCTCCGTTGGCTTGAATCTCGTTCTCGATTTCGGTTTCCAGGCTGGTTTCAAACGCCAGAGCGTCGCTGTGAGCCATTACCAAGAGCATGCGGTCGTGCATATCGGTCACATGTTCCACGGGCGCTCCGGTTCGAATCGCTCGGCGAACGATGCCGGCAATCATCCCTTCTTCGTCGCGCATGTTTACGGCATGCACCAGCACGATCGCTCGATCTTGAACGAGGTCGAACGAGCAATCCAGGCTGCCAAGGGCAACGCGAATCCGATCGGCCGAATCCTGGCTGACCAAGAAGGAGAGCCCGGTGTTGGACATCTTGAGAAAGTCGATGGAGACATGGACCTTCTCCACCGCGTCAAGAACGGCCATTCGACCATCTACCAAGTCGCCGGGCACGCGGGTGACGTGCACTTGGGTAAAGCCGGGACGAACTTCAACGTCGCTAATACCGCGTTTCTTTTCGAACGCGGTTTCCATGATCTGTGATGCGCCGTTGAGAGGGGAGTTGGGGGCCGGGGAGGGGGTCGCCATTGCCGTTGAGTTCTACGAGAAGCCCCGCCGGAATGCGCCGAAAACTCGCTCCCTCGCCAACGGAGACGTGCGTTGGCAACAGAACGGGTCGTCCGGCTCAACGCTGAGCGGTCTTCTTTCGGAAGGGTACCCGGTGGATTCCTACAAGGATCGTTCCCAAAACACCGGGTTTCCTTCCTTGCTTCTTATGGGCGCTTCCCTCCGAGTTGAGCGATTTCCGCCGGGGAGAGCGCGCGATTGTACAGTCGGAAGTCGTCGATCCCCCCTTGGAAGAACCGATCGTTTCCACCCCAAGATCCTAAGCGCATTCCACCGTGCAACGCGATGGGATGAGCCACCGCATACTTGCGTTCCTCGGCGAGCGCACCGTCCATGTAGAGCCGAATCGTTTGCGCATCGGCATCAAAGACCAGCGCCAAATGACGCCATCGATCAAGGTCCCTTATGCTGAACGTGGGTTTAAAGAAGATATCGACCGGGCTGTTCCCGCTCGCCGCCACCAGAAGCCTGCCGTCTTCCATAAGCGTCAAGTGCAGCTTCTGATTCGGCTCGAATTGATCGGTGTGGAAGATCGCCTGCTACGGGCGCAACGAGTTGGGTTTCACCCAGCATGCTAGCGTCTGTTCGCGTGTGGTTTCAAGATCGGGCAGAGCCACCGAAGATCGCTCGCCGGAAAGGTTCAGCGCCTTCCCGAGAGCACCGTCCATCAGCATTCCCCTTTGGATGGTGGCGCTTAGCTCTCGATCGAATGCGTCAAGCGTTCGTCCGTCGACGATCTGCTCGAATGGAAGGTGCAGAAGAAGACCTCTGTCCAGAGGATCGATCACCGGGTCGATCTGCTCAGCCGACAACGCGAACCAGGTGGCTCTCTTGGCCTCCTTCTTTCGGACCACCACGACTTCCAGCTTTGCCCCTAACTGAGTTCGCTTGCTAAGCGAGCAACCCGAAAGACTTAGGTCCATGAGTTCCCCCGCGCCGTCCTTCACCGTCGCGGTTTGGCGGTCTGCGGAGAGGGAGACCAACTGCACGCTCGCTTTGAGCGGCTGGGATGGGTCGTTGGGGTCTGCCCCTTTACTCAGCGAATCGATCAACTTCGCATCGACCTTCGGCGCCGCTTCCAGTTCCGGCGGAGCCGTAAGTTCCACATAGCGCGTGCCAGAGGACGCATCGGTCCGCACCACGCCTCGCAGAGTGACGCCGCTTCCCTGCCTGACATCGTCACCGGCGGTGCGAACCTCGATTCCTTGTCCACCCGCTTCTGCATTGCGTGCGTAGAACCAACGATTGTTTCGCTCGTCCCGGTTGTTTCGCGACGCGAACACGACCGAGAGGTCTTGTAGGACAACCTGTTCACCGTCGGCGATCCGATTCAGATCGCGCACTTTCAAGAAGTTTGGTTTCTTTGAAAGTTTGGCAAGTTCGCCAGCCGCAAATGGGGAGCGGTACAACCGGACCGAATCCATTTTGCCCGCAAGAAAGTGGAGTTGGTCGGTGCCGAGATTGACTCCGGTTTGAAGATCGACCTTGCTTGGTTTCGACAGCCGCTGCCAGGGTCCAGACTGCCCGTCTAAGTGGAACCGGACACCCTTCTGGTCATCGATCTCATAGGCGACATGGCTCCAAGCACCCACTTTTAGAGCGGGCAGATCGGAAACTATGAGCTCGCCACCCACGGCCAATCTCAATCGCCCCTCGGGGGTGAGGTTGAACCGGATTGAATTGTCTTTGGACGCCATGAAGACGGCGTTTTCGATTCGATCAAGCTTCACCCAGGCAGCGAAGGCGGCACGGTCGTAGACGCCGAGCGCAGGGGTGGATGCATAGCTTCGAGTGCCCTCGAAAGCCAGTGCGGATCCTTGCACGCCCGATCCGCGCTCCGGAAGCTTTTTCACGTCGCCCTCACTTGCCAGCCAACCCGGTTTGCTCGTTCCGGTGGCGTCATCTAGTCGGGTATCTCGGGGTTCGTCGAAGTTGTAGCTGAGGATGAGTCCATCGGTTGGCTTCACCACCTTGACGGTGATGGTTTTGGAGACCTTGCCGACGCGGTTCGCGCCGGTCAGTTGCAGGCGATACTCTCCGGGTCGATCGAACTTGGCGACCGCTTCGGGATCAGCAGGGTCTGAGAATGAGACCTTTCCCGGACCGGAGACGACGTTCCATCGTGCGGTGCAAGGCAAACCGGAATCGGTTACGCGCCCATCGAGGATAAGCGCCGGAGCATCGAGAGTTACTGTAGCGTCTTTGCCAACTTCGACCATGGGTGGCGCAAAGGGCTTCGGCTCTCCGTCGTACGCCTTGATGTTCCAAATGCCGATCTCTTTGTTCGGTCGATTCGGGTTCTCGTCGCCCACAATGGTCACCTTCACGTATCGAGCGTTTACGGGCTTGGCAACCTCGTCGATGGGATAGCGGTAAGCAGATACCTTCGCCCGGTCCATGAAGATGGACCAGTTCTTGCCATCCACCGACGTGGAGATAAAGTAGCGATAGCCCAACTGGGGGAACTGAAAGTCGATTTCGGTGCGCTTGATCGGGCGCGTCTGGCCCAGGTCGACTTGGATCCACTGTGGATAGGCCGTGCTGGATGCCTTCCAGAGCGTGCCGTTGTTAATGTCTGCCGCGTTATCGGGCGCGAACGCCCCACCCGCCGAACTTGAGGCTTTTGCCGTGACCTTTGCTCCCGGATGGACCACCCAGTTGGTGTCTCGCTTGGTGGAGGGTGCGAGGAAGCCGACTCCCCGATGGGTCGGCTTGATCGGCAGCATTTCGTCGTTCGGGGCAAACTGCAAAACGTCCGCCGCAACCTGGCGATGCAGGAAGTCGTCTCGGAACGGCTTGGCATGGCGGTGATACACCATGAAGTGCCGACCGCCTTCGAGCAACATGCTATGGTGTCCCGGTCCCTCGACCGAGGTGTCCGCATTGGTCGCTAGAATCGGGTTCTTTGCCGCGTAAGTCCAGGGACCGATGGGCGACTTAGAGGTGCTGACCTTCACCTGGTAAGTCGAATTGCCGCAGAACTTATCCGAATACATCAGATAGTAGATTCCGTTCCTCTTCAGGATGTACGGGGCTTCCATGCAGTCTCTGATCAGGCCGAACGGCGTCTTGGTCCCAGGCTTGTTGAAGTACTGAATCGGGTCGCCATCGGGCGTGAGCAGGTCCGATTTGTATTTCTGAATAGTGGGGGTCCACCAAGTTCCATAGGGAACGTAGAAACTGCCATCGTCATCGCGGAACACCTCTGCGTCCAGCGTGATCGTTCCCGCCGGCGTTTGGTCAACGACGAGCGGTCCGCCTTTCGCCAAAGCGTTTTTCCAGGGGCCCAACGGGGAGTCGGAAACCCCCACCCAGGTTTGGCAAGGCACGCTAGAAAACATGTAGTACTTGCCATTCACTTCCGTTACCGATGGCGCCCACTTGTGCGAAGTCTCCGGCCAGTTCGTGCGGTGGAGTGTCCAGTTCACGAAGTCCTTGCTGGTCCAAATGCACGCCGGGCCCTCGCCTGTTCCCCATCCATCTGGGGTGGCGTAAAGGTAGAAGGTGTCTCCAAATTTGCGGATGCAGGGATCGGCAAAGTAGCCGGGCACCAGTGGGTTTCCGTTGGTGCGGGTGTGCAGGCTCTCTGCAGTGGCAATCGCGGAGAGGGACGAGACCCCGATAGCAAGGAGGGCGAACCTTTTTAATCGCACGTTCGCATTTTAAGGAAATTTGAGCCCGAGAATCGAGAAAACTCACCCGTCTTTGAATCGTTTCTAGGGTCGATCTGTCCAGTTTGGAGCGGCGATATCCATTCTCTGAAGCAAAAAACCCCACCGAGCCTAGGAGGCACGGTGGGGTTTAGGTTGGATCGAGACGGGTTAAGCCAGCTTCTCGAAGAGGACCGCTTCAAGAGCGTCCTTCGCTTCTTCGATGGTGATTTTCTCGAGCACTTCGGCTGCGAATGCGTAGACCAGCAACGCTTCTGCCTGAGCCTTTGGAACGCCTCGAGCCCGTAGGTAGAACATCGCGTCGTCTCGCAGCTGACCAATGGTCGCACCGTGGGTGCACTTCACGTCGTCCGCGAAGATCTCCAGCTGAGGCTTCGTGTTCATCGTCGCCGTCGGCGAAAGAAGAATCGCTTGGTTGGTTTGCTTCGCGTCCGTCTTCTGCGCGTCTTCGTAAACGAAGATCTTGCCGTTGAAGACACCCGTGCCGTTGTCCTTCAAGATCGACTTATAGATCTCAAAAGATTGGCAGTTGGGCAGTGCGTGGTCGATTCGGGTGTGGTTGTCCATCACCTGATCGCCCGTGGCGACGTTAGCACCGTTGAGCCAAGTCTCGGCATATTCGCCGTTCACGTACGCGTTGATGTCGTTGCGCGCCGACTTTCCGCCGAAGTTGGCGTTGTTCGACGTGTAAACCGACTGACCCTCTTGGTGAACGAACGTGTTAGAGATGTGGTACGCGCCCAGCGTTTCCTGCTGGAAGCGGTCGTGCTCCAAACGAGCCGACTTGGCAAGCCGCACTTCTGCAACCGGAATAGAGAGGTACTCACCACCCAGACCAATGTGCGATTCCAGAATTTTGGCTTCGGCATTCTCCTCCAGAACCACCAGGAGTCGCGGAGTCACGGTGAATCGCTTCTCTTCCGCCTTGTTTACGAACACGACGTGGATCGGTCGCTCCAAGGTCTTGTTCTTTTGAATGTAAACAAACGCACCTTCGCTCAGGAGCGCATTGTTCAATTCCACAAAGCGGGGATCGTTAGTGGAGCCGAGCTTGCCTTGGTACGTCGCGATTTGTGCAAGATTGTCTTTCACAACCTGCTCAAAACCTTCCGCACCTTCGGCGAGCGTTCCCACAAAGATTCCTTCAGGAAGGGTGTCCGAAGAGGAAAGTTCAGGCGAGAACTCGCCATTGACGAACACGAGAGTCACCGCGTCGATCTTGCCGACGGCGGTCGCCTCCAAAGCCTCGCGGGTAAGCGTTACGCCGTACGGATGACCGAGCTTCCAATCCGAAAGCTCGTTCAGCGGCAGATACTTAAACTCCTCGTCTCGGGTGGTTGGGACGCCGAATTCCGAGTAAGCGCGGAAGCCCTTGGTTCGGGTCTCCGCGAACCACTCCGGACCGTTCACGGCAATCACTCGAACGCGGTCTTCGTAGTCCCTCAGCAAGGGATCGTTTGCAATCTTGATGTCTAGCATCGGTTTTCGATCCTTGCCTTACGCCTTAGCGGCGATTTCTTCCTCGATGAATCCGTAGCCCTTCTCTTCCAGTTCCAGCGCCAACTCTCGACCTCCGCTCTTCACGATGCGGCCGCCCATAAGAACGTGCACGAAGTCCGGAACGATGTAGTTGAGAAGTCGCTGGTAGTGGGTGATCACGAGGACGCCTCGTTCAGGACCGCGCAGCGTGTTCACGCCATTGGAAACGATCTTTAGCGCGTCGATGTCGAGTCCGGAGTCGGTCTCGTCGAGAACGCAGAGGGTCGGCTCGAGAACCGCCATTTGGAAAATTTCGTTGCGCTTCTTCTCACCACCGGAGAACCCTTCGTTGACCGATCGGGAGAGCATCGTGGCGTCGAGTTCCATCATCTCGGCCTTTGCCTTGATGTGCTTCATGAACTCGGTCGGGCTCAGCTCGCTGTCACCACGGTACTTGCGGATCGCGTTGAGCGCGGATCGAAGGAAATAGGTGTTGGTGACACCCGGGATCTCCACCGGATATTGGAAAGCGAGGAAAAGACCCTCGCCGGCGCGCTCTTCCGGATCCAGTTCCAAAAGGTCTTTGGTGTTGAACTCCACGGAGCCATCGGTGACCTCGTAGTCGTCCTTGCCTGCCAAGATGCTTGCCAAGGTGCTCTTGCCGGATCCGTTCGGGCCCATGATGGCGTGAACTTCGCCGGGGCGGACGGTAAGGTTGATACCCTTCAGGATCTCTTTTTCCTCGACGCGTGCGTGGAGATTCTTAATTTCAAGCATGGTGATATTGGGGTCGGTCCCAATCGGACCGGGGATGGTGTGGGGCGCACAGACCCGAGCGGCAGCGCTCGATCGTCCGTTTCTACGTTTGATTTCGCCAGAAAGTTGACGAAATAGTCAAGTAAGAGCCGCACCTTTCGGCGATGCCTGGGAATGAACCTTCAACATTCCCGTCGAACGGTTGATAAACGTCGGTTATGCGCAATCGCTGACCAGGAAGGCGGTCAAACCGCACCATCGGCATGGACTCATCGGTAAACTGGCGAGTGCCTTGCGACAAGGCTCCGGCGATGCTAACGCTCCCCGGGTGAATCGCTTATGTTTCTATGGCGGTTCTGAATGGATCGCAGGGCGCTGGAAAGACTATGGCCGCAGTAACCGAAGTTCCGATGGTTAACGTCGTCATCAACGGCATTGAATTGCAGGTTCCCAAAGGGGAATTGGTTGTTGAGGCGGTCAAACGTCTTGGGCTGGAGATTCCGATCTTCTGCTACCACCCTCGCATGAAGCCGGTGGGAATGTGCCGAATGTGCCTGGTGGAAACGGGCATGAAGCAACCGGACGGCACGATTCGGATGATGCCGAAGCCCGCCGCGGGATGCACCCTCCCTTGCAGCGAAGGCTTGGTCATCAACACCGACAGCGAGATGGTGCACCGAGACCGCAAGGGCGTTCTCGAATTCCTCCTGATCAACCACCCGCTCGACTGCCCCATTTGCGATCGAGGCGGCGAGTGCCCACTCCAGAACAACACGCTTTTCTACGGCCCATCCACCAGCCGATACGTGGAGATCAAGCGACACGCGCCGAAAGCATTCCCTCTTAGCGACTACGTGACGCTGGACCTGGAGCGATGTATTCAGTGCGCCCGATGCGTTCGCTTCACGGAAGAGATCTCTGGCGATAGCCAACTTGCCTTCCGATTCCGAGGCGCGCAAACCCAGCCCGTCACCTTCCAGCTGACCAAGTTCACCAGCAAGTTCAGCGGCAACGTCATCGAGATCTGCCCAGTTGGAGCGCTCACCAACCGCAAGTATCGGTTCCGCGCTCGCCCGTGGGACTTGGAGACCCGACCATCGCTTTGTACGCTCTGTTCGAACAACTGTAACGTCTGGTTCGACTATCGAGCAGGCAAGTTGGTGCGCGTCAACGGTCGCACGAATGAGGCGATCAACGAAGAGTGGACCTGCGACAAGGGCAAGTTCGGTCACGATTTCTATAACTCGGACAAGCGACTCGGAGACGTTCTCGTGCGCCAAGGGAATGCCCTGGTAAAGACCGAATGGTCAGCCGCGTATGCCGAGATCGGCGGCGCATTTGCGGGCAAGAAGTCTGAGGCGGCGTTCTTGGTCGGAACAAGCATTTCTAACGAGGGCCAGTACCTGCTGAAGAAGTTCGCCACCGACGTGGTCGGAACCGATTTGGTCGACTACCGATTTGAAGCTCATTCCGCGAAGCCGGCTGCGCTCACTCAGGTGGAGAACCTGATCTCCGACTTCGAGCATGCCAAGTCGGTCTTCGTGTTCGGAACGAGCCTAGCCGACGAGGAACCCATTCTGTTCCTCCGAGTTCGAAAGGGGTGGTTCAACAAGGGCACCAAGGTAGTGGTCGCTCACCCCACTGAGACAGACGTCGACTCTTTCGCACACTCGATTCTTCGAACCGAGAAGCTGGCGGAGATCGCGAAGGGTCTGCTCGCCGAAACCGTTCGAAGGGGCGGCGTTTCGCTTCCCGACCAAGTCCAGGTGTTCATTGCCAACTCCTCGCTGAAAACCTTTGCCGAAGCGGCCGAGATTTCCGAAACGGAGGCAACCGACGTTTACGAGCTTCTGGCAGGCGCGCCAATCATCACAACTTCCGGTCTTGCAAATCACGCCGACGGCGCTTTGATCGCTGAGACACTGAGCGCGTTCGCCAAGGCGACGGGCGGAACCTTTAACTGCTACGCACGAGGAGGAAACGAACAGGGTTCGCGACAACTCGGCGTTGCCGGTGCCACGCAGTCGGCCCATGAGATTCTCAAGGCCGCCGCAGAGGGCAAGGTCAAGGCTCTCTGGATCGCTGGGGTGGACCCGTTCGCCCACGCAGATCATGCAACGGTGGTTGCGGCACTCGAGAACGTCGACTTCTTGGTGGTGCAAGACGTCCAGCAAACCGAGGCGTTCCACTACGCCAGCGTTGTCTTGCCGATGACCGCGCCGGGCGAACAAGATGGCTCGTACACCAACTTGGAAGGTCGAGTTCAATTGCTCAAGCAAGTCCTGCCCGCAGTTGGTTCTGCGAAGCCGGCTTGGAAGGCAGTGACCGAGCTTTCCGTTCGACTCAAGCCGGGTGCGCCCTACTTCCACGCAGTGGACGTTGCCAAAGAGATCGCGGCAAACGTTCCGGCATTCGCGGGCGCAACGCATGACAATCTTGGCGGCGAAGGATTTCTTTCTAACCGACCAACTCCGGTCGCAGCGGGTTAATCCAAGAATTCCCGAGAATCGAGAGGACAGGAGGAATCCTGTCCTCTTTTTTGTCCGTAAACTTAATCCGGAATGTCGCTAGCGCGATTCACCGAGTATCTCCAAAGCCGCAAACCCGTTTCTCGGGATGGCATTGTGGCGCTCGTTCACATCCTGGCGGGCATTGCTTGGTGGATCTTTGCGACCAAGAAGGACTTCGGTTTTTGGACATTCATCGGTCTGTTCATCGTCGTCCCAAGCATCGTTCAATCCGTCATCTCTTTCCTGGAGAACCTCCGACAGAAGCACTTCCAGAAAAGGCATCCGTTCAAGCACCGTGTTCAGCAGGTCATCGATCAGTTGAACGACTTTGCGGAAAAGCGGACGCTTGAAGAGCGGATTCACCCTGCAGTAGGTGCAGCCCTCGAAGATCTCACCAAGCGATACTTTGATATCAAAGAGGCGATTGCCAACGACGACTGGCGATCCAGACACTCTTCGGCAAGGTGGCAAGAACTGAGCGCAAAGGCGGGCGATGCCCTTGAAGGAGCGATGGATGAGGCGATCCTAGCGTGCGAGCGTAAATTCCGCAGGCTTGGCGAGCGCAAGAAAGAGTGGGCGAAAGAGGTGCAGAAAGATCCGGACGCCGCTGACGTTGTCGCTCACCTGCACCAGATTCGAGCGGGCATGGAGGACTTGGCTTCGGCGTTGGGGCTGAGTCACGGGAAAGCCTCTTCGCTCACGCCAGATGGAGAAGGTCTTTCGCGGCTGGAAAACACTTTGGCGCACCTTAACGAAATGCGCATTGCCGAGCAAGAGTTAGAAGACGGGTACGAGCGAGGTTAATGGAAACGCAAATCGACTCATCGGCGAATGCCCTGTTTGAGCGGGGTTGGCAACTACTGGAAGAGGCCCTAAGGAATCGGAAGTCCGGGTTCCGCACCTTTACCTTGGCTACCATGGGGCAGAGCGGAGCCGAAGCGAGAACAGTTGTGCTTCGAGAAGTCGATGCGGAATCGGGTTTTCTCCGCTTTAACGCCGATGTTCGATCTGCCAAGGTGGCTGAACTTCAGGCGCATCCACAAGCGACGGCGTTGTTCTACGACCCGGCGCAAAAGTTCCAGATTCGGGCCCGGGTCAGCGCGATGATCCACCACCGAGATGAGATCGCGCGCGAGGCATGGAGCGCAACGGCGTTGCTCGCTCGCCGATGCTATCTGGCGCCCTTTGTCCCGTCCACGCCTTTGGAGGTGTTCCACCCGAACATGCCCGAACATCTGGTTGGCAGAGAGCCTGAGGAGGACGAATCGATTGGTGGTTTTGAGAACTTCTCCACCGTCCGGCTCCACATCACCACGTTCGAAACCTTCTCTTTGGACTACGAAGGCCATCGCCGCGTGTTGTCCGCACGAACGGCCGATTCCGAGTGGGTTCACCGCTTTCTCGCGCCTTAGTCACCTGCGCCGGTCGCAGATAAGGATCGTGGAACCTACGAGGGTCAACTGCAGATAGAATGTTCGTTGTGCGCACCTTCGCGATCGGTTTGGCATGTGTTCTCTCTTC
>CAYYJX010000047.1:0-23167 GCA_964471545.1 uncultured Fimbriimonas sp.
TTCGATCGTCCTTCGGAACCCACACACCCGCTTTCGGATATGCCGTGCACGAAGGGGTGGAACCGGAGCCAGAAGAAGAATGGGCGTTTGATGGAGACGAACTCGTCTTAACCGCAGGAAGAGCGGAAATTCGAGTGCATCCGGAGACCCTCCGCTTCTCGATTAGAAAAGAAGGCCTGCACTCGCAGCAATTCACCCTTCGCGTTCCAGAAGTGGATCCGGCAATCCACTCTCCCGAGATCGAAGTCAATGGAGACGTCCTCTTGCTGGAATATCTAGAAATCAACCGCTATCTGGATATACGGGTGGCTCCTGACTCGGGCGACTTGCACCTAGCGTTGGTTTGTATGTTCGACGAAGGTCAAGGTCCCGACCCCGGCTACAAGGGTGCGCTGACCGTTGGGTTCGAGTTCGAAGCATCCGACTTGAATCTCCGCTCAGACTCTCCCTATCACGTCGGCGAGATCGGTAAAGGCGCAACCGGCAAGCGAAAGTATCCGGAAGGCGATTGGATGACGAGTCGTCAGTGGTTTGAGTCGGTAGAGGGCATGTTCACGGCGCAAACCTTTGTGGATGTCTCCGTTGGTTCCTCGGGAATGACCATCTGCCACGATGGGCACCAGCAGTGGATTCGAACTCTCTCTGGATTGAAAAACGTCATCTTCGCCCTTGACCCGTGGGATGGGCAAGATCAGAAGCCTCGTCAAGTTGAGGCCCGGTATCGGCTCTCCCTCCATGACGGAAATAGGTCGAATGCGGACTGTTCTCGGTTGGCACAGCATATGGCGGTGGAGCTAGCCGATGAACTGCAAACCTTTGAGATGCACGATGCGCGATGGATGCCATCCGGTCATTTGACAGACATTCCTCGCCGGTTCTCAGCAGTGACCGTTCACAACGCTAATGTCATGGCAACGGCGTTCTACCGCGAGCAGGCCGCCTACGCTCGCAAAGGTCTCGAAAATTACGTTGCTCTGGAAACGGAACATCCGTACGTTTTGCGGTTGGTTGAGTTCGATGGACTTGACGGGGAGGTCCGCGTGACTGTCCCCGGCCCCATTGCCGCTGCATACAAGACCAACCTGCTCGGCGAGAACGGTCTCCCCATCCAGATGGAACCGGGAGAAACCGGTCTGTTGAGCGACGAGGTGGAGTTCCTCGCAAGGCATGGCATCGAGGCGGTTACGCTCGTGGTGCCGATGCGCCCGTTCGAGATTGCCACGCTCTACCTTGATATCGTTCCCGGTCGAAAGGTGTACCGCGACCTCGACGCCAAGCGAGAGATTTGGGCGACGGTGCACCGCGTGGAGGAGAGCGAGTGAAAAAGACCCTCGTCACCGGTTCGCCCGTGGTGAGCGCACGGAGGAATTGGGGCGAACGACTTCCCGACGAGCGGCTGGGCGTCGCCGTTCTTGGACTCCATGAAGGTGCAACCATGCTTGTCGCCGCCGAGGAAAGTCTGCTTTGCAGACCCATTATCGGTTGCGATCTTTCGGAGCAGAAGCGCTCGGAGGCTGCGGCTAAGCATGGAATTCGGGTGACGGACTCCTATCGGGAGGTCCTTGAAAATCCGGAAGTAAAGATCGTCGCTATCTACACGCCGGACTCGCTCCATGCGGATCATATCCTTGCCGCTTTTGAGGCAGGGAAGCATGTGATCTGCACGAAGCCGCTGATCAACGATCTCTCACGAGCCCAAGAGCTTCGACAAGCCGCCTCCAGAAACGGTGTTCGACTTCAGGTCGGTCAGTCCACAAGATTCGGAGAACCGTTCCTTAGACAACGAAAACTGTTCGAAGAAGGAAGGCTTGGGGAGATCGAAGTAGTCGATGCTCATTACAACCACCGAATGGATTGGTACTACGAAAAGAGCCCTTGGACGGTGAAGGAAACTCATTGGGCATACCTTGGACTCTCGCATCCGGTCGACTTGGTTCGATGGTATCTGGGCCCGATCCGCGAGGTGCATGCAGTCGGAACAACCACGTCGCTGGGAAGCCGGTACGGTCTCCAAACGCCCGATGCGATCAGCGTGAACTTAATTGCCGAGTCGGGAAGAATCGGACGCGTGCTCGGAAACTACGGCTTTCACGACCTTCGCCGAGGCAGGTCGCTCGTCGAGTGCTTGCTCATGGGATCGGAAGGAACCTCGCTCGCCCGATACCCGGAGCTCAGGTTCACTTATCACGATTCGGAGGGGACCGAAGTGGAGGAAGACTACACCCAATCCATGACCGGATACTATTACCGGCATGAGCTAATAGGGATGCATTACGGAGAATTCGGCAACTACCTAGACTACTTTGCCGATGCAATTCTCAGCGGCACGTCTAATTCACCCGATTTAGAGGAAGGGCTGGGAACGGTCGCAATTATGGACGCGGTTGTTCGCTCTCTAGAAAGTGGAAAGCCGCAACAGGTGCTTCTCCCATAGGGATCCTCCCAAAGCCGGTCGATCAACAAAAAAGCCCTCGATCGACTGATCGAAGGCTTTCTTGATTTTTCCGTGGCCGTGCCCGGAAGACCTTACTTGATGAAGCGGTTCTGAATCACGTCGATCATGAGAACGACGACCATGAAAGCGATGCCTACGCCAAGGGTGACCCGAGAGATGATGTCGTCGAAAGACGCCTTGCCCTTAAAGGTGGTTCGAATGCCGCCGCCTCCGCTCATCGCGTCGCCTTTGCCGGTCACAAGAACCAGAAGGCTATAAACGATCGCCAGCAGGGCTGCGAGAACAAAACAGACTTGTACAAGAATTGCCACGGTAAGTCTTAAGAATACCTCTTCACACTTTTGACGCGTCGTATCCCAGTAGCGTTGCCAAAAGATAGAAGACGCCGTAAGCGGCAAAAGAGCCGCTGATCACATGCAAAATTCCCGAGTTCATCAGTCGAACGAACGGAGAGGGCCTAGAAAGTCGACCCGTTGCGTACGCTTTCAGGAGTTCTTCACCCGCCGCGATGCCGTTCAGAAGTTGCTTATCCGTAGCCGGGCGAGTGGTGAGATAGCTCTGAACCCAGTTTCCTGCGGGTCGCCAAAAGAACGCGGTCACCACAATCGCGACCAGGAGTCTCACGTCGGCAAGAGGAACCCAAGGAGTCTCCGCAATGAGCAGAAACATGGTGGCACCTACCGCAATATTGGTTCCGCAACGAGGGTGTACGCGCGGCATTCGTTTGACGATCTCCAGCGCGAGTGGCTCGTCCCGTTCGATTGCGTGCACCACCTGATGCTCTGCGGCATGAATGCCCGAGATGGGTGAGAGTCGGAAGGTCAGAAGAAGAAACGCGAGCGGGATGATGTCGAACGCGGGGAGAACGCTTTCCGGCACTAGAACGCCGCGCCTCTCCAGCAGGTCCAAGCCGCCCATCACCAAGAGTCGACCGATGAGGAAGACGACGAACATGGTTGCCCCGGTCAGCGCGAGCCCCCACGGATTGGCACCCGAACGGATCGAGCCCGTCGTGAGATAGACCCCCAGGGGAGTGGCCATGCCACCGACCATGCTCGGCCGAGGAGGATCGAGAGGCAAACCCCAGAAACAGGCGGCGTTCAGCAAACCCACCGGGCGATTGTCGTCATCGACCACCACAATCGCCCCAAAGCGTTCTTGATCCAACATGCGCACTGCTTGCGCCGCCGATTCGTACGGCTTGATCGTGGGGGTGTCCCGGGCGATTTCAATGACGGCCGAGTTCCGATCGACCGCGTCGCCGTAGGCATGCATCAACTCTTTGTCGGAAACGATGCCAATGAATCTTCCGTCGCGGGTGACGGCAATCATGCCCACACCGCTCTCTGCAAGACGCAAGGTAGCGACCTGGATCGATGTAGCCCCATCCACCTCGGGGACCGGGCGCATAAGGGCACCCGCAGGGCGGTCGAGTCGATCGGACGTCACTCCCTGAATTATGGTGCTTTCTCACCCCATCTCCACGCGTAGCATTGCGGATCGGGTTGGACATAATGAATCTGTCGTGAAGCGAATCGGTGTGCTGACCAGCGGAGGGGACGCTCCGGGAATGAATGCGGCGGTGCGCGCCGTCGTTCGAACCGCTCTCCACCGAAACGTTGAGATCGTCGGGTTCTATCACGGTTGGGAAGGGGTGATTCAAAACGAATTCACCGAAATGACCTCCAAGACCGTCGGTGGAATCATCGATCGTGGCGGCACGATCCTTCGCTCGGCTCGAAGCGCGCGCTTCCGCGAAAAAGCCGGACGTGAAGAGGCGATGGCTAATCTTCGCAAGAACGAGATCGAAGGTCTTGTGGTCATCGGCGGCGACGGATCGCTCACGGGTGCGCTCAAGCTCCAGGAAGAATTCGACTATCCGGTCATGGGTGTCCCCGGTTCCATTGACAACGATATCAGCGGCACCGATTACTCCATCGGATTCGATACGGCAGTGAACACCGCCGTGGATGGCATCGACCGCCTGAGAGACACGGCTTACTCGCACGATCGCGTTTTCGTGGTGGAGGTCATGGGGCGTCGAAACGGATTCATCGCGGTCGAATGCGCCTTGGCAGGCGGTGCCGAAGCCGTCCTCATTCCGGAGGTCCCCTACTCGCTGCTCGACATTTGCGACTCGCTCAAAGCCGCCGCCGAACGCGGAAAGCGGAGCTCGATCATTGTGGTCGCCGAAGGTGCGGCAAGAGCAAGCGACGTCAAAACGTTCATCGAAAAGAACACTGGATTCGATACCCGCTACACGGTTCTTGGTCACCTTCAACGGGGCGGGTCGCCTACGATGTTCGATCGAGTCCTTGCCCTGCGACTAGGGTCTCAAGCGTGCAACCGCCTCATCAGCGGATTTCGCGGCGAGATGGCAGGAGTCGATGGAGGCAAACTGGTGAGCCACCCGCTCACCTACGTTCTCAGCACCGAACGGCAGATCGACCCGAGCAAGTTGGTCCTCGCCGAACAGATGGCGTAGCCGGAGCGAAACATGATCCTCAGCGTGACCCCGAACCCCTCGATCGATCACGCGCTGTTCGTGGAATCCCTTCAATTGGGGGATACCAATCGCGTTCTCCGGGTGGAGCGAGATGCGGGAGGAAAAGGCGTCAATCTTTCTCGAGTCGCCGCGGAACTAGGGGCGAAGACGATCGCCACGGGTTATCTGGCGGGAGCAGCGGGTGCTTACGTTCGTTCGGTTCTGGAGGCCCAGCGCGTGCTGCACGACTTTGTTGAAGTTCCGGGAGAGACCCGAACAAACTTTAGCGTGGAGGACAATTCCCAAACCCCTCCAACAACATTCAACGAGAGGGGCCCAACGGTCACAGCCGACGATGTTTCTAAACTAACCGCCAAAGTCGCGACTCTCGCCCAGGCATCGGCGTGGGTTTGCATCGGTGGCTCCTTGCCCCCTGGGGCGCCCGTGGACCTTTACGCGCAACTCCTTCGTGTCGCACAAGCCGCCGGAGCCAAGGTCCTGATCGACGGCGATGGACCCCATCAAGAACTCGGGTTGAAGGCGGGTCCAGATTTCATCAAGCCGAATCATGAAGAGGCGGGACGGCTTCTGGGAAGAGAGATTCAGTCCGACCAAGAGGCTGTTTCCGCTGCCAAAGAACTCGCGCAGCGTCTGGGTGGAGATCACCGCATCGTCGTTATCAGTCGCGGAAAGAAAGGCGCTGTTCTTGCGCAAGGGGACACTCTGTTGGTTGGAGAGTCGCCTTCGGTCGAGGTGAAGAGCACGATTGGAAGCGGCGACTCGATGCTGGGTGCGATGCTGTGGGCGATCACGTCCGGCAAGAGCCTCGACCAAGCCCTTCGATGGGGTCTCGCCGCAGGTGCGGCGACTGCCACGACGGACGGATCCGAAATTGGAAGGCGCTCCGTGATTGAGGAACTTTACGAGCGTGCGACGGTTTCCCGGGTCTGAAGAGCTTGTTCAAACGCGTCCAACCCTTGAATCCATTTCTCCCAACTCTTGGAAGCTTGAATTCGATGCTTCAAAAGAGTGGCGTGGTTGGGGGACCGGTAGTCGAAATGAGTCTGTAGCCGAACTCGCTCGGTTGAGTCCAGATGGGGGCGTCGCCCCAAAAGAGTCTCAACGATCTCTGCCCCCACTAGCAGTCGCCAGATGTTCTGGCTTGGGTAAGACTTCGCCACTTTGCGCTTGAAGAGCCTTTCCTCGGGACCGAGGGCGAGAACTTGCTCCCCTCGGGTTTCGCTGAATCGATTGAACTGTTGATAGCGGCGGTAGTACGAGTAGTAAAACGGGATCTCGATCAGCGGGCTCCCGAAGGCCTCGAATACGAGCCGATGGGTGGCGTCGTGGTCGAGATGTCCCTGCTCAAAAGCCCCGGCGTACACTCGCTCAGGCCCAACCCGCTCGATCATGCTTTTGAAGGAGGGAAGGAGCTTTGCCATCTCCAGGCAGACGTTGCCATCGGTACCATCGTGAAAGAAGGTGTGTTCCTCTGGCACCCCGACACTTGCCGCAAATGCCAATGCTTCGGCCTTCCGGATCGGCGTGTGATGCGTCCAGGAAAGATACGTCGGTACGCCTGCTTCCACCATCCGCTTGATGGTCACACAAATGCTGATCTCGTCATCTGGATGGGTGAGGCAGAACAGAACGGGCCCTTGGGTGGGCGCGAACAGTTCAGGAACAGAGCTAGGGATCGGGCTCACTGGGAGGGAGCTTCCTCCAAACCCAGAGACCGGATGGCGCGCGTGGAGGAGCGTCCTTCCAGAAGGGGAAGAATCTTCACTTCGCCTCCGTAGCCCAAGACAATTTTCGCCTCCGGAAGATCTTCAACCCGGTAATCGCCGCCTTTTACGTGCAGGTCCGGCTTTAACCGTGCGATCAACGCTTCGGGAGTGTCTTCTTCGAACGGAATCGCGAATGCGACACATCGGAGCGCTTCCAGCACGGTCAGGCGATCTTCGAGCGTATGGATGGGGCGGTTCGGCCCTTTATTGAGCCTGCGCACGCTTTCGTCGGCATTCACGCCCACCACCAGCAAGTCCCCAAGCGCCGCCGCTTGCGCAAGGTACGTGACATGTCCGGCATGCAGAATGTCGAACACGCCGTTGGTAAACACGACCCGCTTTCCAACCCTTGCCTCGGCAACGTCTCGGAGACGGCTTTCGATGGTCGCTGAAATAGAAAAACTCATTGAATCGCTTCCCAAAGTCTGGCGAAGACGAGTTCCGGGACGATGTTCGCCAGAGAATCGGGGTCGTAAAGGGTACGCCCGATCTGACCGTAAGGGCAAGATCGCTGCGGTTTGGTGATGCTGTACAACCCTACCGTCGGAAGGTTGATCGCGGCCGCGATGTGAGAAGACCCTGTGTCGCCTGCCAGATGACCGTTGGAGAGCGAGAGAAGCGCCACCAATTGTCGTACCGAGGTTTTTCCGAGAAGGTTGATCGCCGGGTTCTGGCACCGTTCAAGAACTTCCTGAGCGGCGTCTTGATCCGCATTTGCCTTGCCTCCGATGAGAAGCGCCTGAACTCCTTTCGCGTGAAGCAGGTCGATCACCTGTGCGAATGAAGGAGCGGGCCACCGCTTGGTCGCCCAGCCTGCACCGGCGTTCATCACCACAAATGGACCCGTGACGCCGACCTCTCCGAGGAGTGCTCTCACCGAATCAACATCCTCGTCTTTGGGAGCAAGCCGAAAACCGGGCGACTCTGGCGGCTCCCCGCCGAGCTTCTGAATGGCGGCCCGTGCCACGTCGACGTACTGATCCACCACGTGGATGGAACTAGGGTCGGGGAGGACGGGTGTAGAGAACAGCGAAGCACCTTCTCGTTGCCAGTGGTAACCCAGTTTCAGCTCCGATTTGGCGGCACGTACGACCAGGGCGCTCTTAAGAAGCCCCTGAAGGTCGAGAGCGGCATCGAACGGTTCGGGAAAGTCGGGAATAGACCCTTTCTTGTGGCTCGGCTTGAGCGGAAGCACGGTATCGACCGCGTCGCAGCACTCGACAATGCCCGCGAATCTTGGATCAACTGCCCAGGTGATGTGGGACTCCGGAAATGCCTGTTTCAGTGCGACTGCGGCGGGAAGACTGCAAACCGTATCTCCCAAGGCAGATAGTCGACTGATAAGGAATTTCATGGCGGAATCGCTCCGTCATTCTATCCCCTCTGACGCGCTTCAGCCGATCAGGGGCTTTAGGCGAGCGTACAACTCTTCTGGCGTCTGAGACCCAATGAGCATCGACTTCCCGTCTTTAAGCTTTAACTTCACGCCCCGATTCCCGCAAGCGTTCAAGCATGTCACCGGCCAGCCTCGAATCCCCCAACCGCCGTATTCGCGAATCGGGTTGTAAGTCACCACCTCCGCCGATTGGATGGTCTCAAACGGAAAGTTTCGTCGGTAGATGGCAAGAAATCCGAACCGAACGCGAAGGGCTTCGCCGTCGATCACGGTAAACATCGGACCCATCACCGTCCACATGAGAATCATGAAGGCCGTTACGATGAGCGAGAGAAGACTCTCCGGTTTGCCCTGCTCGGAAATCACGATAATCGCCGGGATCAAGACGCCCATTCCCAGCACCAAAAGGTCGACCCAGAGCCCGTAGCGTTGAACTTCTCGGTACCTCTCCATGAAAAAAAATTACGCTCCAGGGGCAGGCTCAGGTTGCGATAGCAGGCCTCTGCGTCGAGCCTCACGCCATCGATCGTGCATCCACAGATACTGTTCGGGGGCGATGCGGATCATCTGCTCGATCGCGGCGTTCACTCTGGTCATCAGTTCTTCCGGAGTTTCGCCTTCCCGTGCGGTGATCGGGTCCAGAATGTGCACCTCGTACTGACCGACTCCCACGCGAACGCAGCAACAGGGAACGAGCGGGGCGCCCGTTCTCAAATGCAGAACAGCCGGTCCGAGCACCGTGCCTGCCGGTTGCCCGAAAAACGGAATCATCGCCTCTTTAGAGTTCTGATCGGGCAGGATGCCGATGAGTTCGCCCTCTTTCAGGAGCCGCAAAAGGTCGCGAATACTCCGTCCTCGCGCCAGCATCTTCATGCCGTGGTGACTCCGAATGGCATCGATCTTCACCTGGACGCCGGAGTCGTTCGCTTCTCGAGCCACGCTCGTAATGCTCCGACCCACAATGATCGCCCAGTGGCTGAAGCGCTCCCAGTTACCTAGGTGGGCGGTGATTCCCAGAGTGCCAAGAGACTTGTTTTCGTCCCGCAAGAACGCATCGAGACCGTGCACCCGAACCACCGAATTGCGCATCTCATCTTCGGTGCGAATGGGGGACCGAAGGAAGTCGGCCATGACTCGACCGAAGTGTTTGTAATGCTCCAGAACCACCGCGTGGCGCTTCTCATCGGTCCACTCCGGAAACGCTATTTTCAGGTTGTTAAAAGCCACGTTGCGGCGCTTGCCCGCCAGTTTGTAAAAGAGCTTGCCCGCCTTTTCGCCTCGTCGCTCATTGAGGGCGATATCCTTCACGCGGAAGTAGCGAACAAGTAGGTCAAAAAGAGGTTCGCTGAGGGCGTTGACAATCCGAGCCTTTGTTCGCTTTTTAAAGTCGCGCTGTCCGGTCGCGGAACCACTCTTTGAACTCATCTTCGGGCTGAATGGTCGCATTGCGAACCACTCTTCCTATTGTGACCGCTTCCGACCCTTTCCGGATCAACTGACCGTTTACAACATCGGGTCGCTTACGCAACTTCACCCAGTCTTTCGTGGTGACAAGGATGGGCAAGGAGGGTTCCAGACCTTCAAAAATAGACTCGTCCTGCAACGGGTCATGATCGCCAAAGACCTTGATCGAGGCGACATTTATCCCCATGGACCTCACCGTTTGCTCAAAGCTCTGGGGCCGACCGATGGCGCAAAGAAGATGGGCCCGGGAAGGCTTTGCGTCTAAACCGACGATTTCCGGGTTGCTGTAGTCGATTGCGAAGCGCTCGTTCGGAAGCATCATCGCCGCCCGCTTGGCATTAGAACGAGGCTCGCGATACGGCCCTGCTGGGAGACACTTCTTATTGGTCGGGGACCGCTCGTCCACCAATATGCCCATATGAATCTTCACCGGCAGGTGCTGGAAACCATCGTCCATCAGCAAGATCCCATCGGGATCGTTTTCGTATGCGATCTGGGCCGCGAGGGGTCTTCTACGACCGATCACCATGGGCAAATCAGGCAAGGCGTCTCGAATCAGGGCGGGCTCATCCCCAAACACAAAGGGATCAAGCGGACCTTCGGGCGCTAACCGGGCTGCTTCGGAACTTGGCGACCCATAACCACTGCACCCCAGCGTCACTCGGTATCCGAACTCCGTAAGCAACTTCGCCAGATAGATGGTGACCGGCGTCTTGCCCATGCCTCCAACGGTGAGATTCCCGACGCAAATCACCCTCGGATGGGCCTCTTTTGACTGCTTGATTCCGCTACGATACAGGCCCAAGTAACCTTGCCACCCGGCGGCGTACAGCCAGGACGCAGGGGTGAGTGCCGCGCGCATGATCGCGGAAGAGGCCGAGTCGCCGTACCAAATCTCTTCTGCGGTCATGAATCCAATAGTGACACTCGCGCCCCACCCGAGTGTCGGAAATTCTGATCATAATGCCACCTATGGCGACGCTTTTCACCCGAATCATCAATCGGGAAATCCCGGCAGACATCGTTTACGAAGACGATCACGTGGTTGCGTTTCGAGATATCGAGCCCAAAGCGCCGACCCATATCCTGATCGTTCCCCGGCAGGAGATTCCCGGCGTAGCCGAATTGCCGGAGGCAGGCGACCACCTGCACCTTCTCAACGCGGCGAAGAAGATTGCCGAGCAAGAAGGGCTTGGCAACGGATATCGCCTGGTGATCAACCAAGGCGCGGACGCCGGTCAGACGGTGCCTCATCTGCACGTTCACCTTTTAGGCGGAAGATCGCTCTCCTGGCCTCCCGGCTAGGCTAAACAGAAACCCCGATCGAAGCCGTACGCAGGTATGCTCTCCGGTAATTCGAAGGGGTCTCCTATTGGCCGTGCGGGCTCGTTGAGACGTGGGGAAGCCGGGCTTCAGAGACGCCTTTGTCGGTCAGAGGTCGCTCTGGAGTCTTTATGCTGAACAGCCTTAATACCAAAAAATCCTTTGTCTCCGGTGGCAAACAGTACACCATCTTCTCGATCAAGGCACTGGAAGAGCAGGGTCACAACATCCAGCGATTGCCTTACTCGCTTCGCATCCTTCTAGAAAACCTTCTGCGAAACGAGGACAACAAGTCGGTCTTTGCCGCAGACGTCGAAGCGCTGGTCAACTGGGACGCAAAGGCTGAGCCCAGCAAAGAAATCGCTTTCACTCCCGCCCGAGTCATCCTTCAAGACTTCACGGGCGTTCCCTGCGTGGTCGATCTTGCCGCCATGCGCGAGGCAATGAAGACGCTGGGAGGCGATCCTAAGAAGATCAACCCGCTCCAGCCCGTTGAACTGGTTATCGACCACTCGGTTCAGGTTGACGCTTATGGAAGCGAGGCTGCGCTTCTCATCAACCGAGACCTCGAGTTCGAACGAAACAAAGAGCGATACGAGTTCCTGAAGTGGGGCCAAAAGTCGCTAAGCAACTTCCGAGTCGTTCCGCCCAACACCGGCATCGTCCACCAGGTCAACCTCGAGTACCTTGCCCGCGTCACCTTCGTGAACGAGCAGGGCGTCGCATACCCGGACACGCTTGTCGGCACCGACTCTCACACCACCATGATCAACGGTTTGGGTGTTCTGGGTTGGGGCGTAGGCGGCATTGAAGCGGAGGCCGCAATGCTCGGCCAGCCCGTCACGATGCTCATCCCGCACGTTATCGGATTCAAGCTTTCGGGCAAGTTGCCGGAAGGCTCCACCGCGACGGACCTCGTTCTCACGGTCACGGAAATGCTCCGCAAGAAGGGAGTGGTTGGCAAGTTCGTCGAGTTCTACGGCGAAGGTCTCGCAACGCTGCCTCTGGCAGACCGAGCCACGATCGGCAACATGTCTCCCGAGTTCGGTGCCACCTGCGCGATCTTCCCCGTCGACGAAGAGGCTCTCCGATACATGGCGCTCACCGGTCGACCCGCAGAGTCCATTGAACTCACCCGCGAGTACTTCAAGGCGCAAGGTTTGTTCTGGGAGCCGGGTCAACCCGAGCCCGAGTTCACCGACACGCTTGAACTCGACCTTTCCACGGTCGTTCCGAGCGTCGCAGGTCCGAAGCGACCGCAAGATCGACTCCTGCTCGATCAAGTGGGTCCCACGTTCAACAAGGCGTTTGCCGATCAGATCGCTGCGTCTTCCAAGGCTGCCGCAGGTGCAAACGGTTCGGTAGAAGCCCCCACGGAGACCGAGAAGGAAGCCAACGCTTCCGCCGACCATGTCACCAACGGCTCGGTGGTTGTCGCCGCTATCACCAGCTGCACCAACACTTCCAACCCGTCGGTCATGCTCGCCGCCGGTCTGGTGGCTAAGAAGGCAGTGGAGAAGGGTCTTGAGAGCAAGCCGTGGGTCAAAACCTCGCTTGCCCCGGGTTCGAGAGTCGCCAGCGACATCATCGTGAAGGCGGGTCTCATGCCCGCAATGGAGGCTCTGAACTTCCACGTCGTGGGTTATGGTTGCACCACCTGTATCGGT
The DNA here is from genome assembly GCA_964471545.1 of uncultured Fimbriimonas sp. Taxonomy (GTDB): domain Bacteria; phylum Armatimonadota; class Fimbriimonadia; order Fimbriimonadales; family Fimbriimonadaceae; genus Fimbriimonas. The sequence continues at coordinate 12,578 of CAYYJX010000047.1, forward strand.
AACTCCGGTCCGCTCCCCAGCGAGATCAGCCGCAAGGTCAACGAGGACAACCTCGTTGTTGCTTCGGTTCTCAGCGGAAACCGAAACTTTGAAGGTCGAATCAACCAAGACGTCAAGGCGAACTACCTGATGTCGCCTCCTCTCGTCGTTGCGTACGCGCTTGCCGGAACGGTCGACATCGACCTGAGCAAGGATGCCCTCGGCAACGATAAGGATGGTAACCCGGTCTATCTCAAGGACATTTGGCCGACCCAGCAAGAAGTCGCCGACGCGGTGCGCACTGCAGTCAAGACCGAGCTGTTCAACGACAGCTACGGCGAAGTCTTCAAGGGTGACGAGAAGTGGCAAGCCATCGACCTCGACGCTTCGGAAGTCTTTGCCTGGGACTCGTCGTCCACGTACATCAAGTATCCGCCTTACTTCGAGGGCATGAGCAAGGACGCACCGACTTCGGTCGCCGACCTGCACGGACTTCGCGCGCTGGCCGTTCTGGACGACTCCATCACCACCGACCACATCTCGCCCGCAGGTTCGATCAAGCTGAACTCGCCCGCAGGCAAGTTCCTGAGCGAGCGCGGCGTCGAGCCACGCATGTTCAACTCTTATGGTTCGCGACGTGGTAACGACGACGTCATGGTCCGCGGCACCTTCGCCAACATCCGACTTCGCAACAAGTTGGCTCCTGGCACGGAGGGCGGCTACACCACCTATCTTCCGACGGGCGAGGTCGAGTTCATCTACGACGCATCGGTTAAGTACAAGGCAAGCGGCACCCCGCTCATCGTCATCGCAGGTAAGGAGTACGGCTCCGGTTCTTCGCGAGACTGGGCGGCGAAGGGAACCTTCATGCTCGGAATCAAGACGGTACTGGCACAGAGCTTCGAGCGAATCCACCGATCCAACCTGGTTGGAATGGGCGTTCTTCCGCTCGAATTCGTGGACGGCGCTTCGAAGGAATCGCTTGGTCTCACCGGTCATGAAGTCTTCGACCTTCAAGGACTCTCCGAGGCGGTTGCAAACGATTTTGCCAATGGCAAGATCCTCACAATGAAGGCGACTCGAACCGACGGCACCTCCTTTGAGTTCCCGGTCAAGGTTCGAATCGACACCCCGCAAGAGACGCTGTACTACCTGAACGGCGGCATTCTGCAGTACGTGCTTCGACAACTCGTCAACAGCTAATCACCGAACCCAACTCTGCCCAGGTTCGAATCAATCGGACCTGGGCTTTGTTCTTTAAGCCCATGCCTCAACCCGAACTTCCCGCCATCCTTGTAGACAAGCTTCACGGCAGAGACCCTGAGCCGGTTCGGATCCTCTTTGTTTGTCTGGGAAACATCTGTCGTAGCCCCATGGCAGAGGCGATGATGATCCACAAAGTGCAGTCGGCGTTCGGTTTGCCGGATATCGAAGTCGATAGCGCCGGGATTGGCGACTGGCATGTGGGGCAATCGCCCGATCGGCGAACTTTGGATCTACTCCAGCGGAAAGGGATCGCTCGGGGTTCCAACGCTCGCCAAATCAAACCTGGCGACTTCGCCCAATTCGATCTGGTGATCGGCATGGACGAGGCGAATCGTCGAGATCTTCTTCGCCTTACCGATTGGCGGGTGGGAATCAATGAAGAGGACCCAAGCAAGCGGGTGAGCCTAGCGCTGGAGTGGGCCGATCCCCATGCGCACCCTGGGCGCATTGAAGTTCCAGACCCTTACTACGGGGGAACCAAGGACTTTGAAGAGGTTTACACCCTGTTGGATGCTTCGCTCAATGGGCTGATCGGTCGCCTTCAGGCCGAATATCGCGCCTAGAAGAGCGCGGGTTGCGGAAGGGCCGGAGGATCGATTCCTAGTAGTCGCATCCACCGAAAGATGGTGCCCGGCCCGTACCCGGCGAAGCTGTTTCCTACGGAGATGAACAGAGGCTTATTCAGACCATAGGTCGCCTCGATCAGCTCTTTCCAGTTTGTTAGCCGAACGGTTGGGTCGACCAGTTCACGATCGTCACGAGGAAACTGTCCGTGACTCCCACAAAGCCGGATGTATCCCCAATCACAAAGGTCGACCGGATCAAAAGGGACGTAACCAGAGATCGGGTCTGGCTTTCGAAAAGGCTGCCTTGCCGAGCCGTTAGGGGCCAAGTCTGCCGCCACCAGAACCGCCCGACGAGTTCGCAACATCTCGTAAACGGGCTCGGTGAACAGGGACCGGTGCCGGAACTCGAACGCCATCCGGCATTGCAAAGGATGTTGATCCAGAACGCTGAGCAGGGCGGGCAAACGCTCGGACGTAAAGGACGGTCCTAGCTGAATCAGGGCAATGGTTCGCGCTTCGCCCAGAAGCCTGACGTTCTCGGCGTATTCCGCCCACGCCAAGAGGGCCTCCTTAGGATCACCGACCCCACCGAAGTCATGGGTGACCGCTTTGGGCGCTTTCAGAGAGAACGTGAACGCGGGGGGAACTTGATCTCTCCAGCGTGAAACCGTCTCCGGCTTTGGCGCTGCATAAAAGGTGGTATCCAACTCGATTCCGGAGAAGACTTCTGCGTAAGCCGCGAGTCGGCGTTCGGGGGGAGTACCGGGAGGAAAGAACAATCCGTTCCAATCCGGATAGGAAAACCCGATGGTTCCGAAGGTCCAAGGAAGTGAAGTGGGCACCGACGCTACTTCTTTTCGCCTTCGCCGATTGTTTCGCTCAGGGTGGTGATCATTCGGGCGCTCGGCACCCAGTAAACGGGACCCTCGTTCCGAAGGATATCGACGATCGCGTGGAAGGTCTCCGCAGAAAGCCCCGCGACGATCTCTTCATTGCCGTCTACCAGGATGAGCGTGATCAGACCGTGGTTCTCCGAAAGCGACCAGGCGGCTCGATAATGGCTAACGCCGATGCCGTTCATGGGGCTAGGTTACCGACCGCAACGCTCATCTCGTCCTAGATTCACCTTTGTGGCGGAAATGATCCACTTTTCGAACCGTTTCGCGAATTGTTCGTCGAAAATGAAGAAAGGTGTAAGAAGAAACGATGTTGTTATCTCTGCTCTCCATTGCGACGCTAGGTATGGCAGCTGCCGGGTTTGAAGCCGACTCTCCCGCTCCACAAGACCTCTCGGGCACGTCCGACACCACGGTTACGAAGGTGAAGTTCGACCCGAACAAGTGGGAACTGGACTGGAGCGACGAGTTTGACAAATCCGGTCTCCCCGACCCTACGAAGTGGGATTACGAAGAGGGCTATATCCGTAACAACGAGGCTCAGTACTACACCAAAGGTCGCAAAGAGAACGCCCGGGTCGAAAACGGCAAACTGGTCATCGAAGCCCGAATGGATAACTGGAACGGCAAGAAGATCACCTCCGCCAGCGTGGTTTCGCGAGGCAAGAAGTGGATGCGCTACGGTCGAATCGAGGTACGCGCCAAACTGCCAACCGGACGAGGTACCTGGCCCGCTATCTGGACGCTCGGAAAAAACATTGACCAAGTAGGCTGGCCTAAGTGCGGTGAGCTCGACATCATGGAGAACGTTGGATTCGACCCGGACGTTGTGCACGCCAACGTACACGTGGATAAGTACAACCACATGAAGGGCAACGGAAAGGGCAACCGAGTGCCCGCCAAGCCGTACAACGATTTCAACATCTACGCGGTGGAGTGGTGGCCGGACCGAGTGGAGTTCTTCTTCAACGACCTCCGCTATCTGGTTTACAAGAACGAAAAGCTAGGCGAGTCCTCCTGGCCGTTCGATCAAGATCACTATCTCATCCTAAACTTGGCGATCGGCGGGGCATGGGGCGGTAGTAAGGGCGTTGACGAGGCGCTGCTTCCGCATAAGTTCGAGATCGACTACGTGCGCTATTACAAGCCGAAGCGCTAGACCGAACAATCGTCAAAAGAAGACGGGCACTCCGAAGGATCGGAGAGCCCGTCTCTGTTTTCACCTTTGAGCGGTCTTATTGAACTTGCCACTCGTGAATGCCCGTGCTGAACTTTGCGGGAAGCTGCACGGTGAGTCGGAGCTTTTGCGTTTTGATCGGCGTGAATTCGACTTCAACCCACTTGTCTAAATCGGTTGCGAACTTGGAACCTCGTTCCAGAACGACCGGCACCCAAGCCGAGCCGTTCCAGGATTCCAAACGCCAAGCCGCCGGTTTGCGGCATTCGCCTGCTCCCGTGTCGTCGAACCAAAACACGCGGCTGGAAGAGAGCGTTTGGGGCTTGTCCCAGGTGTACTCGATCCACTCTTCGGCAACGCCCGTTTCGGGTCCTTTGTGAGGCCACCAGTGACATTGCCTTCCGGCCGTAATCCCGCTCGTCTTGGGAACGATTCCGTCGGCGGCTCCTGCAGGAACGCAGTTGCCACTCACGAACGAAAGAGCGATCTTTGCCGACTTTTCAAGACCTCGAGCCGAACTTGCCGGAGGGGTTGTCGGGAGCCAAACCTTGAGCGCGCCTGCGGCGCGGTTATCCCAGAACGCATACGGAATGGCCTTGAACGGGACTTCTTGGGCGGGAGCCGCATCGGCGTAGAGCTTGCCCGACCAATTGGTCTCACCGACCGCAAGGAGCTTGCCTTTTAGCACCGTGATGCCCGAGAGAGGCGTTCCGGGAAAGGTTCCTGGTTCCCACTCGGCCTTGACCGGAGAAGAAGCAGGGAAGCCCACTCGGTCAAAGTCGAACTTGTTATCCACGCCTTCAAGGCAGTAGATCATCGGTCCCCAACCCATGGCCGTCTTGCCTGCGAGCATATCGGCGTTGGGGTGCGCCTCTACTCGCCGAACGCGGAACGGGATTTCGAACTGGACCGAGTCGCCCGCCTTCCAGGTGCGGTTAACGCTGATGAACCCGTCTTCAACGGGAACTTCTTGCTTTGCGCCGCCCACGGATACCGACAACTTATCGACACCCGACCAACTTGGAATACGGAACTTCACCGTGGTGGACCCAGAAGGAGCCTTGGTCCATGAGAACTTTACGTCGCCCTTCCACGGATATCCGGTTTGCACTTCCCAGCCCACCTGCTGAGAACCCATCTCCGCAGAAGCCGTCGAGGAGGCGTATTCGGTCACGGCAACCGTGTCGTGGCTGTGCGCATAAAGATAGCCCCCGACCATGGCGATGGTTCGGGAATGGTTGGGAGGGCAGCAAGCGCACTCAAACCAAGGACGCCGGTGATGCGATCCCGAACCGGCGAGCGGGTTGACGTAGTTGTAGCGATCGCCGGAAAGCGACCCGCCGCTGAGAACCCCGTTGAAGAGAGCCGTCTCGGCGACATCAAAGTACTTGCCATCCCCATGAAGCAGTCCCATGCGGTGGCTCCAAAGCACGTTGGCAATGCTGGCGCACGTCTCCTGGTAGGCAGTCGCCTCTGGCAGGTCGTAGTCGTGCGTGAATCCTTCGTTCGAGGCGCTTGGTCCCAGGCCCCCGGTCACAAACATTTTTCGTTCGGCGGTGTTGCGCCAAACCCGGTCGAGCATCTCGATGATCTTGGGATCGCCTTCCCGGGCCGCCAAATCGGTAGCGCCGGAGTACAAGTAGGCGGCTCGTACCGCGTGCCCCACAATCTGTCGATGCTCTTGGATTGGCTCATGATCCAGCCAGTACTCGCCGTTGAATTCGGTGAGCGGGGTGTTGTGCTCGGCGGCAAAAAACTTGGATCCGCGATCGACCAAGAACTTCTTGGCTAGGTCGTAGTAGCGCTTTTCGCCCGTGGCGTCGGCGAGCTTAAACAGCGCCAGCTCGGCTTCTGGGTGACCGCAATAGCCGGGAATCCCCTGATCGAGATGACGTTTGCACAGCAAGTCGGCGAGCTTGGTGGCGACGTTAAGGAGGTTCTTCTTGCCCGTTGCTTGGTAATGAGCGGCGGCGGCCTCAAACAGGTGACCCGCCGTGTAGATCTCGTGCAAGTCGCGAAGGTTCTTCCACTTCTGTTCCGGAAACTGAACCTGGATGGAGGTGTAAAGGTAGCCGTCTGGCTCTTGAGCGGCAGCGAGCAGGCCGATGATCTCGTCCAGCTTGGCGTCTAGCTTGGGATCTTTCGTCTTTCCGTAAATGTACGCTCCCGCCTCGATCACCTTGTGAACATCCGAGTCGTTGAAGATGAGACCCTGATAGCCGGTCCGCTTGCGGGCGGCGGCGGTTCGGAAGTTCTGGAGTCGCCCCGTCGATTCCAACTCGTTGAATTGATGCCAGATGGACTTTGTGGCGTTGATCTTTTGAAGAGCCGTCCAGAGCTTGTCCTTCAACTCCACTTGAAGATAGCTGACAGGTTTGAGCCCCTGGGGCTGAGGCACCTTTGCCGCTAGAGAGCCCGGGAGAGGTGCGGCAGGAGCGCCTAGAAGAGAAAAGGCGAGTCCAATAGAAAGAACCGATACCGGCATGAAAGGCAGACTATCACACCCCCCGGCGGACCGGAACTCGTTGCGGAGAAGGGAGGACCGGGATATTCTTGAAAAATGGTCACTCAGAAGACTTTTTGCGTCGCTATTGGCGCAATGGCGTTCATGGCGGTTTGTGCAGCGAAGCAAGACGACGCCCGCCCAGCGCCGGGCTCCAAGATTGCGATCACCGATTGGGGCAAAACAAAGAAAGGCGCCATCGTGAAACTCTTCACCATGACCACCCCGAAAGGCACCAAATTGGTGGTCAGCAACTACGGCGCAACCATCGTTCAGCTTTGGACTAAAAACAACGCAGGCGTTGCCTCAGACGTCGTTCTTGGGTTCAAGACGCTGCGCGAATACGAAGATAAGTCTCCTTACTTCGGTTGCATCGTCGGTCGATACGGCAACCGAATTGGTGGCGCTAAGTTCTCTCTCGACGGCAAGACGTACAAGCTCGCGGCGAACAACACGCCCGCGGGAATGCCCTGCAACCTTCATGGCGGCATTCGAGGATTTGACAAGCGTGTGTGGGTGGCAAAGGTGCCCAACATCAACGATCCGGCGATTGAGATGACCTACGTGAGCCCCGATAAGGAAGAAGGCTTCCCGGGCAAAGTGACCCTAAAGGTCGTCTACCGCCTGATCTCCACCCCCAAAGGCGACGTTGTGCGCATGGAGTATTCCGCGACCTCCACCAAGGCAACTCCGTTCAACCCAACCAACCACGCCTACTTCAACCTGGAGGGCGAAGGGAACGGGTTGATCACCAACCACAGCCTGCAGATCTTTGCCGACAAGATGACCCCGGTCAACAAGGGGCTTATCCCGACCGGGCAGTATGCAAGTGTGGCGGGCACGCCGTTCGATTTCCGAACTCCGCAAGTGATCGGAGCCCGCATCGGTGCTAAGAACACCCAGATTCAGTACGGCGGTGGATACGACCACAACTTCGTGCTTGCCACCGCTCCCCGCCAGCTTTCGAAGGCGGCCCGAGTGGTTGCTCCCAAATCTGGCCGAGTGCTGGAGGTTTACACCACCGAACCCGGAATCCAGTTCTATTCGGGCAACTTCCTAGATGGAACGCTGACCGGGAAGCGGGGAGTGAAGTATCTCAAGCGCAGCGGATTCTGCCTGGAAACGCAGCACTTCCCAGATTCGCCGAACCAGAAGAAGTTCCCAACCACCATTCTTCGACCGGGCAAGACCTTCAAGTCGGTCACCGACTACTGGTTCTCGACCGTCCCCGCGAAGTAAAGCGCTTCTGCCCCACGTAGGGGGAGGTTGCATCTTCCCCCACTCGTAGGGTTTACTTCCATTCCTCAGCGAGTGGGGAATTAGCTCAGCTGGGAGAGCGCTTCCATGGCATGGAAGAGGTCAGGGGTTCGAATCCCCTATTCTCCACCAAATTAAAAGGGTCATCCATTCGGATGGCCCTTTTAATTTGGTCAAGGTATGTGGGTGAGATAACCCTTGGGTTCGTAGGAAGCGTGAGCGGCGTCAGTAAGCGAACCTTCCGAAGCGTAGCGCCATCCCCTATTTTGTTGTGGGTGAGAACTCTCTTGGGTTCGTAACCGAGAACCCGTCCCGAGCGTAAGCGACAGAAGGGTTCGAAGAAAGCGTGAGCGTCGTCAGGGAGCGAACCTTTCTAAGCGTAGCGCCCATGGTTAAGCGAAGCGCAGATCCCCTATTCTCCTTACTACCGGTTCCTGATAATGCTCGGGTTCGTAGGAAGGGTGAGCGGCGTGAACAAGCGACCCCTCCTAGCATGCCGTAAGCGATCCTGTAGAATTCAGGCATCAGCCTTGGGCTCGGTCCGCTGTTACAAAGGAGTAGGCGTTCAATTTCCATCAAGGGGGTCGGTCGCGCGAATCACTCTCCTCTCCGTCCGGAGCGACGAACCCTCTCGGCAGGTCGTGCTATTAACCGGTGGATTGCCAAGGGTGTCATGAATCGATCACTTTTACTCGTCTTGTGTGCCCTTCCTGCTTTAGCATCAAACAAGCAAGAGCCGGTGCAAGTCGGTGTTGGAGCCTATACGACCGTCTTACCTGCAGGCGCGAAACGTCCACAGGACTCGATCTATCGGACCCCTGCAATGCACGGTCCTATGCCGACAAATGACTGGTGGAGTTCGCTAGCCTGGATGCCGCTATCCGATACGATGTTCCCTCATCCTTTGGCTGTGCGGGCGGTTGAGAGCGGTCTGCGCGTTTTCTACCCAGGAGCCCGTCTCTCTGCAAACGAGCAAGGCATCTTCGGGATGAACCCGGCCGGAAACGGCGATCTCGTCATTGGACATTCAGCAGTATCCAAATTCTCTGAAGCCAGAGTCGATGGCGCCAGCGACTGGTTTGTCTCCGCGAGTTTTGAAAGCGGTCCGAAAAAGCTCAGGACTAGCTTTGGTCACGGCTCACCGTTTGTTTTTGTGACTCTCGAAGATGGAGATCCGACGCTTGCGTTTACGGAGAAACCAGAAATTTGGAGTGGCGTCGCAGGCGATGCAACGCTCGGGGTAAGCGTTGGCGATCGACACTACGGGATCTTTGCGCCGACGGGTTCGTTGTGGACGGGCTTGGAGGGGACCAAGTGGACGGCGCAGACAAAAGGCAAAGGCTACTTTTCCGTGGCCGTCCTTCCAGACCGCTCCGCAAGGACGCTTGAACTTTTTCACAGATACGCTCATGCGCACGTCGTCGATACTCGCGTGTCTTGGAACTACAACGAAAAGAGCTCTGTAGTGAGCACAACCTTTTCTGTCTCTACAAAGAACTTTGAGAAGAGCGACAACGGCACATTGTTCGCGTTATATCCTCACCAATGGACAAACTCAAAAGCTTCACTCACTGGCCACCGCTACGGTTCTGTTCGTGGCGACATGAAGCTTGGCAAAGGGGCGTCATTTACGACCGAGATGAAGTTTCACGGTGTGCTTCCATCTTTGCCATTGACCACCGGAACGGACAAAGCAAAGCTCGCCGGTTTTGTTGACGACGAGGTGAAAAATGAATCGAGAAGTACGGGGGATACTTACTGGCTTGGCAAAGAGATTGGCAAGCTCGCCACTCTGATCCCAATTGCGGAGCAGGTTGGCAATAAAGCCGCAACGGATTTATTCGCGAAGCGAATTCGGAAGGCGATGGAAAACTTCTTCACCGCTAAGGGGCCGAAGGGAGTCGCAAAATCTGCAAGCGAGGGGGTTTTTTACTACGATAAGAACTGGGGCACGCTGATTGGTTACCCTGCCAGCTTTGGTTCGGATATCGACCTCAACGATCATCACTTTCACTACGGCTACTTCATTCGAGCTGCGGGCGAACTCGCTCGCAGAGACCCATCTTGGGCGGCCGATTCTAAGTGGGGAGGCATGGTCAAGTTGCTCATTAGAGACATAGCCTCGGCAGATCGCAATGATCCGCAATTCCCATTTTTGCGTGCGATGGATCCTTACGCAGGGCATTCATGGGCAAGTGGACATGCAAAGTTTGGCGACGGGAACAACAACGAATCTTCCAGCGAGGCCTTGAACGCGTGGTACGGAATGATCCTATTGGGTGAAGCCACGGGCGATAAAGCGCTGCGCGACTTAGGGGTGTGGCTGTTTACGACTGAACTAGAAGCGGTTAACAGCTATTTGTTTGATGTTACGGACAAATTCCATCACCCGTCGTACACGCCCAGCGTGGTCACAATGATTTGGGGAGGCAAGGGTGCCAACGCCACGTGGTTCAGTGGGAATCCGGAGATGGTCCACGGCATCAATTTTCTGCCCATCACTGGAGCCTCGACCTATCTCGGTCTCTATCCCGAATATTGTGCGAAGAACTACGCGGCCCTGGTCGCCGAAAACAAAGCGGACGATGCCAAGAAGCCTCCAAAGGCCAACAATGCGACCGCTAACCCCGACGGAACAACTTGGGACGCCTGGGCAGATCTGGTTTGGATCTATCGAGCGTTGAGCGATCCTAAAGATGCCCTTGCGCAGTTCAATAATCGTCCAAAGAACTTCAAGCCGGAGGAAGGAAACAGTATCGCACTCACTTATGCGTGGATCAGTTCGTTGCATGATCTCGGTCAGGTTGACCGCACCATCACTGCCGATACCGCATCGTACGCCGTCTTCAACAAATCGGGTCGACGGACTTACATGGCCTACAACTTTGGCAAATCTCCAAGGATCGTAACGTTCAGCGATGGAACAAAGGTCAAATGCCCGGCGAA
>CAYYJX010000048.1:0-23001 GCA_964471545.1 uncultured Fimbriimonas sp.
CCAGATTGCCGAGGCAGTTCTGTGGGGGGCTGACGCGATCCTGCTCATCGTGGCCGGATTAGAGAAGTCGCAGCTGTTTGATCTGCACGCCCTTGCCAATTTGAGCGGATTGGATGTTCTTGTAGAAGTTCACGACGAGGCAGAGTGCGAGATCGCCAATGAACTCAAAGCGCCGCTTGTCGGCATCAATAATCGCGACTTGCGAACCTTCAAAACCGACCTATCTACCACACAGCGGCTGCTTCCGCTTCTCACCGAGGCTCAACTCCGCGTGAGTGAGAGTGCACTCTATTCCAACGAGGATGTCCAGAAAGTGCATGGTTACGGAGCCGACGCGGTGCTGATTGGAACGGCGTTCACGCAGTCGGACGATGTCGGAGCAGCGGTGCGGACCATCATGGGCGACCGCCACCAGGACAACAGCGGTGAGGGGAACCGATGACGCGCGTAAAGCTCTGTGGCCTGATGCGCCAGCAAGATGCCGAACTTGCGGCCGATTTGGGTGCCGATGCTTTGGGCTTTGTGCTCGAGCGCACGAGTCCGCGCTATATCGGAGACGATGTGGAGAAGTGGATGAACCGCTTGCCTCCGTTTCCGGTGAAGGTGGCCGTTTTCGGAAAGGTCGATCGCCCGGTTCATAAAGGTGTGTTCGATCTGGTGCAGGGCGTGATTTGGGAGGAGTATCCCGAACCGCCGACGAAGCGCATTCACGTCATTCGGTTAAGACTCGGGCAGAGTGCCAAAGATTTGGTGCAGCAAACGGTGAACGCCTCGGCGATTCTGCTGGACGCCTACCGAGAAGAAGGATTCGGCGGAACGGGTCACAAGGTCGATTGGGATGTAGCGGCGGAGATCGTCCAGCGGTCGGAGCGACCTGTGATCTTGGCGGGAGGACTCACCCCGGAAAACGTTGGGGAAGCGATTCAGCGGGTGCGACCTTTCGGTGTGGATGTGAGTAGCGGGATTGAAGACTCGCCGGGGATTAAGAATCCATCGAAGATGCGAGACTTCGTACAAGCGGCGCGTTTGGCTTAGAGGACCGATCCAAGCAAAAAACGCGGCAACGTTGAAAGGAGAGCAAAGGACGTTGCCGCTAGGCTCCAGTCATGCCTTCACCCTTCTCGTTTTACAATTCGAGGGTGCGGGGCGGTTGACTCTCGCTAATTATGCGTTCAACTGTTTCTGAATGGAAGCTTTTTGAACATGTTTTATGTCGCATTTTTCCGGCTCCACGAATCCGGTTTATTGAGATTTTTATGCACCAGTCTCAATTTGAACCTGGAATTATTCTCAGGACCGGTTTTTGCCACATCGGAACTTTTGGCACGCCCTTCGCGTTGGCATCGGTGATCTGCCATCGATTCTTGTTCTGAGTGCCAAAACCGCCTAATCACCGGGTTAATCCTGGTTGGTTAACGATTCGGCGAAGAATCGAGTAGGCAGGTATAACTTATCCCGAAGTCATTATCAGCAAGGAGGGCCAAATTGGCCGCCGCGATTGAAACCAAAGATCTAACAAAAACCTATCGAACGAAAGCCGCCGGCAACGTCAACGTGGTTGACAAACTCAATCTTCACGTTGAAGAAGGCGAGATCTTCGGTTTTCTTGGCCCGAACGGAGCGGGCAAGACAACCACGATCAAGATGTTGCTTGGCATCATTTCACCTACCTCTGGCGAAGGAACCGTTCTTGGCGAAGAACTGGGGGACATGAACGTCCACCACAAGATTTCGTACGTCCCCGAGCGACCGTATTACTACGAGTACATGACGGGCTTCGAAATCTTGAAGTTCTACGGTTCGCTGTTCGGCATCACGGACACGGATCGCATGAACGCCCTGTTGGAGCGGGTGAACCTGCACCGCGATAAGTCGAAGACGATTTCGCAGTACTCCAAGGGTATGCAACAACGGATTGGTCTGGCGCAATCGCTGCTGAACGATCCCAAGCTGCTGTTCTTGGACGAGCCGACGGGTGGTTTGGACCCGATTGCGCACCGTGAGATTCGCGACCTGATCTTGGGCTTCCGCGATGAGGGGCGAACCGTTTTCATCTCCTCGCACGAGTTGAGCGAAGTTGAGTTGATCTGCGACCGCGTCGCCATCATCAACTACGGCAAAATCGCCCGACAAGGAAAGCTCACCGAGCTTCTAAAGGGTGGTCGCGTCGAGATCACCGTCGAGGGCTACACCGAGCAAGCGCTGAAGGACATGAACATCGCCGACTCGAAGGTCGTACCTGCGGGTGGCGCACTGCTGTTGGACGCTCCGGAAGAGAGCGACATCAACGCCGTCATCGACGCCGTTCGAAGTTCTGGTGCTCGCATCGTCAGCGTTGTCCCGCGAAAGAAGCGGCTTGAAGACCTATTTGTGGAGACGGTGAGCGCTCCCAAGGCTGGATAAGAGGAAGATCATGTTTCGACCCATTTTTGCCATTGCTAACGCCACCGTCGGCGAAGCCATTCGTCGAAAGGTGCTTCTCATCATTCTGTTCATCGCGACGCTCTTCTTGATCATCGCGCCGAACCTTGGAATGCTCTCCGCACGGTCGGAAACGGTCGTTCTGAAGTCGATGATGCTCGGCATCATCCAAATCGCCAGCGCGGTCATCGCGATCGTTTTGACGGTTTACATGCTTCCGAACGAAGTTGAGCGCCGAACGATCTACACCATCTTGTCCAAGCCGGTTATGCGCTGGCAGTTCATTGCGGGCAAGTATCTGGGAGCAGTGCTTGCGCTCGGTCTCATGATGAGCCTGATGGCCGTTGTGATGAGCGCCATGTTCTTGGTCATCAAGGGGAACCCTGCAGAAGCGATCAAGCTGCTGCAAGCGGTTGCCATGTACTTCGTGCAAATGAGCCTGCTGGCTTCGGTTGCGATGTGCATCTCCACCTTCGTTGCCCCGCTGGTGAACTTCTTCCTTTCCGGAGGTTTGTTCCTGGTAGGAACCGTTCTTAACCCGGTGTTCGACACCATGCAGAAGAGCGGTAGCGGAGCGGCATGGGGCAAGGCTCTTGCTCAAATCCTCTCGTTGATCCTTCCGAACTTTGCGACTTACAACGTTCAAAACCCGCTGATCAACCCTCAGCAGCAGATCCAGTCCGAGGCGTCCTACTACATCAACGCTTTTGGCTACGGTGTCATGTACATCGCGATCATGCTGATTACGGGCATGTTGATCTTCGAAAAGAAGGAGGTCTAAGAGATCATGGCGAAGGCAGGCAACAAGCAAGCTCTCCGCACGAAACTCCTGGCCGGACTCGCGGTCCTGGGGTTGGGTCAAGCAGTGCTTCAAGCAGGAGTGCTCCAACCTCTTTGGTCCAAGAACTACAGCCCGGCAAAGGCCGGAAAGTCCGGTTCGCTCGTCGATCGATCCCTCTCGCCCGACCAGATGCTCTTTGCACTGGCCGGATTCCGAGAGCTGATCGCGGGCATCCTTTGGGTCCGAGCCGACTCGTTCTTCGACACCGGAAACTATGACGCGATCCTCCCGATCATCCGTCTTGTCACGTTCCTAGACCCCAAGCAGGTCGACGTGTTCTCGACGGGAATCTGGCACATCGCGTACAACTTCACCGACGAAGAGCAGCGTTCCGATCGCAGATACATCCCGCCCGCAGTCGCACTTGCGAAGCAGGGCTGCGAAGGCAACCCGGAGACGTATGAAATCTTCTTCGAAACGGGTTGGCTTTGGTATCACAAGATCGATGACGAATACGATCAAGCGGTGAAGTACATGGAGGAGGCGTACAAGCGCCCCGACATTCAACCCGCGCGAAAGAACCTTCGCTCCGTTGTTCTCCAACGAGCAGGCAAGGTCGACGAGGGGCTTGAGAACTACTACCGACTTCTCGACGACGCTCAGAAGGTGTTTGAGAAGAATCAAGACGTCTTCCAAGCGCGACAAAACCGCGACGCGATCGTGGGCAACCTCGACACGATGATCGTGCGGATGGTCCAACGAGGATACATGGCAGGCAAAGAGGGTCGACCTCTCAACGCCTACGACGTATTCCCGCCGTTCGACACCGGCTTTAGCGTCAAGGTATCCGTTCTCCAACCGCGTGTCGTTCGATTCGAGGGCACCTGGAACGTTCTTCCGGTGGGCTCGCGAATTCGCTGCATCATCAAGGATGCAGACTGGGACGTCTTCAGCAAGTTTCCCGCGCAGATGAATTGGGAGTTCTCCGACGACGTGAACCTTGAGCCACCGCGCGACAAGACGTTCATGCAGGAGCAACTCTTCGTGCGAAACCGACGGTTCGACAAGACCGTCGATATGTCGCGCGACCCAACCATGTACCCATTCAAGTCGAAGCGGTATCTGGTGGAGTTCTACTACAACCCGCGATCGGCTCCTCCTCACATCCAGGACAAGTTCTCTTGGAACGGCGAGGGTCTTGCGGATAAGAACTTTACCAATACCGAGGTTCGACCGGGCACGCGAGTGTTCTACACCTATCTCGAACTGGACAAGGATCAACTCCTTCGAAAGGGTGAGTGGCAAGAGAGCACGCCCGTCGTGAAGACGAAGAACTACGTGGAAGTTGAGCGAACCTACATCAAGGACGATCAAATCCTTCAGATTCCTTCGCTCCGATCCGGCGGCTAGTCTCCGCTCGAAACAGAACCTTGAAAGCGCTCTCGATCTCACGATCGAGGGCGTTTTCTCTTTCGTTCTGAAGGGGCGTAAGGTGCTACAATGAACAGCCGGGACTTGCGCGGCAGCAGGTCGGTGAACCCCGCCAGGGCCGGAAGGCAGCAACGGTAAGTCGATTCTCTGGGCGACGTGATCATCCCGGCGTTCCCCTTTTAAGCACCCTGAAATTCAGGATTTATCTCAAGGCGTATCCGTGGCTCAACTTGCTCTCTACCGCAAATATCGCAGCCAGACCTTTGAGGATCTGATTGGTCAGGACCACGTGGTTAAAACCCTGCAGTCGGCCATTTCGTCAGGCCGAATGGCGCAGGCGTATTTGTTCACAGGCCCTCGCGGGACCGGAAAAACTTCATCGGCCCGTTTGCTTGCCAAGTGTCTCAACTGCGATCACGGACCCACCCCCACTCCTTGTAACGAGTGCGAACAGTGCATCGCCATCACGAACGGCAGCCATGTAGACGTTAATGAAATCGACGCCGCGAGCGAGGCGGGAGTCGACAACGTGCGAGAGGCGATCGTAGAGCAGGTGCAGTATTTGCCGATGATGGGCCAGTACAAGGTGTTCATCATCGACGAAGTCCACGACTTGAGCGCCAAGGCTTTCGATGCCCTGCTCAAGACGATCGAGGAGCCCCCGCCCCACTTGGTGTTCATCTTGGCGACCACCGAGTACAACAAGGTTCCGCCCACTATCCGCTCGCGCTGTCAGAAATTTGAGTTCCACCGAGCGACGCTTCAAAACTTGGTCGATCGACTGACCTACGTCGTTGGCCAGGAGGGAGCAACTGCCGAACCCCAGGCCGTAGCCGCCATCGCGCGCATGGCAGACGGTGGTTATCGAGACGCTCTCACCCTGCTGGAGCAGGCTCTGCTCGTATCGGGTGGGAACATCGACCTGCAAACGGTTTACGACCAACTTGGGTTGGTCACGGAAGAGTCTGTCGACAAGCTTTTGGTCGCGATTCAGACAGGAAACGTTGGCGGTCTTGTGACTTTGCTCGATGAGATCGGTCGCTTGGGGCGAGACCCACGGTCGATCTTGGAATCTCTTTTGCACCGATTGGGTGATCTGACTCGGGCGGTTTACGAAGTCAGTGCGGACAGTAAGGACTCGGCGCGAGAGGCGAGCATGCACGATATCGCCGTTCGCCTGGGAAGAGAATTCATTGTTGGTATCCGGGCTGAACTCAGCGAGGCGCACAAGGTCATTCGAGACATCAGCCTTCCCAAACTCTGGCTGGAATCGGAACTGGTTCGCCTGGCGACGGTAGGGCTTCGCTCCAGCGCGCCGATTGCTTCGGCTCCGGCGGCGAGGCGATACGAGGATCCTGTTCCGGCGCGAGCAGCGGTTGCGGCACCCGCTCCTGCCTCGAACCCGGTTGCCTCGTCGACTCCGGCATCGGCCCCGACTCACGAGGCTCCTGCGCAATCCTCTGTTCAGCCTGCGGTCGAAACGGTGCCTACGCCTGCCGCTGGAGCATCCGGCGACATCTGGCAAAAGCTCTTCGCTCAGATTCCCGATAAGACGCCTTCCGGTGGCAATACTCCCATCAAGCTGAAGCTAGCTGGGGCTTATCTGCTCGAAGATAACGGCGACGAGATCGTGGTCGGCATTCCGCAGAGCATGGCTTACGAGTGGCTCATGGAAGATCCGCGAAAGGCCGGATACCTTCAAAAGATTCTGGTGGAACTCGGTCGGGGTGAAGCACAGCTTCGCTTCGAGCTAAAAAAAAAACTGAGTTCGTAGTCCCAGAAGCAGAAGCGGTAGAATTGCCCGTAGACGGTGCTCGACTAGAAAAGCTCGTGCGAGAGGTATTTGGTATTGATCCAGAACCCAAGGACGATGGAATAAAAGCACCAATGAAAGAGGATAACGACGGATGAAACTTCCCAAGGGATTTGGTGGCGGCGGCGGACTCGGAGACATGATGTCTTCCATGCAAGGCGCAATGGCCCGAGCTCAGAACCTGGAGCAGGAACTCGAGAAAGAAGAGTTCGTGATCGACAAGGGGCCGGTGAAGGCAACCTTCGACGGCGTGGGCCGCATCAAGAAAGTTTCCATCGACAAGTCGGTGGTCGATCCTGAGGACGTCGAAGCGCTGGAGGACCTGATCGCAGGAGCCATGCGAGACGGATTTGAGAAGGCGGTTGAAATCCGCAACGACAAGATGGCCGAGATTCTTCCGAACCTTCCGAAGATTCCCGGTCTGACCATGTAACCAAAGGGCGAACATTGCTCTTTGCAAAGCCGCTGGCCGAACTGATTGCCGAACTGGAGAAACTCCCAGGTGTCGGTCCTAAGTCCGCCCAGCGGCTTGCCTATTATTTGCTCGGCGTTCCGGATCACGAAGCCAAAAGACTCGCGTCTGCCATTGTGGAGGCGAAAGAAAAGCTACGCTTCTGCTCCGTTTGCGAGAACGTGACCGACCGCGAAGTTTGCGAAATCTGCGCCGATCCTCGGCGATCTGCCCACACCATCTGCGTGGTTGCGGAGCCCAGAGACGTGGTGGCTATGGAGCGGATCAACGAGTACAAGGGCTTCTATCACGTCCTTCACGGTCTTCTCTCGCCCATGGACGGCGTCGGTCCAGAGCGTTTGCGCATAAAGTCCCTCCTGGCCAGAATCGGGCAGGGAGAGACAGAAGAACTCATCCTGGCGACAAACGCTACGATTGAAGGCGACGCCACATCGCTGTATCTCGCAAAGCTGGTGAAGCCCCTTGGCGTGAAAGTGACGCGTCTCGCTCACGGCATGCCGATTGGTGGCGAACTGGACTACGCGGATTCAGCCACGCTTCTGTCTGCACTCGAATATCGTCGCGAACTCTAAGGACCCGTTTTCCGCCTGCCCGGCGAGTATAGTCCCAACATGGTTTCCACCCTTGCGATGGCCTTCACAGTTGCGACGCAACTTCCTCCACCTCCGGCGGTCGCCCCTATCCAGACACCGCTTTACGGGAAGGTGGTTCGAATCAACGAACTGCCCTCAAAGATCTTGATGCCGCGCACCATCGACGTTTGGCTGCCAGAGGGTTACTCCACGAAGAAGCGATACAACGTGCTGTACATGCACGACGGCCAAATGCTTTTTGATGCCACGACGACCTGGAACAAGCAAGAGTGGAAAGTGGATGAGACTCTCACGCAGCTATCCAAGATTGGCAAGCTTCGAGACGTGATTGTGGTCGGACTTCATAACCGCGGTCCTTTCCGACACGCCGAGTACTACCCTGAGAACTCGCTCTCGTTGCTCAGCGAAGAGGCACGCAACCTCTTCGTAAAAACGGCTCTTGTGGGCGAGCCCCTTGCCAACAAGTACGTGAAGCATCTGGTCACGGAGGTCAAGCCTTACATCGATGCCAACTTCTCGACGAACCCTGCCCGAGAGTCGACCTTTGTCGCGGGTTCCAGCATGGGCGGTCTCATCTCGCTCTACGCGATTTGCCAGTATCCGGAAGTCTTTGGGGGCGCAGCGTGTCTCAGCACCCACTGGCCGGGCGGCATGGACGTGACGAACAAGGCGTTTCCGAAGTCGATCCGCGAGCACTTCCGACAGTCGCTTCCGAAGCCCGGACGACACAGGATCTATTTCGACTACGGCGATCAGACTCTCGATGCGTTCTATCCGGCCGAGCAGCGGCAAATGGACGAGACGATGAAGCGTCTGGGGTGGACGGAGAAGAGCTGGATCACCATGTTCTATCCAGGCGACGACCATACGGAACTCGCCTGGTCGAAGCGCTTCTACGCCCCGGTCCTGTTCTTGCTAGGCAAATAGAACCTGCTAGTGGTTCCGGGGGATCAGAGCGCTCTCAAGGTTTGAAAGGGCGCTCTGATCGGTCCAATTCACCGAGATCGGGGTCACGCTGACAAATCCGTCCATTACCGAGCGAACATCGGTGTGTTCGTCGTTGGTTTTCATCACCACCGCTCCCCCCTGCCAGTAGTACGCTCGACCCCAGGGATCTTCGCGACGTTCCACGCGGTCTTTGTAGACTCGCTTGCCCATCGGAACCACTCGGGTGCCGCGCAGTTCGTTGTAATCGATCGATGGGACGTTGACGTTGAGGAATCCCAATTCCGGTTGCTGGAAGGCGAGGAGAGAAGCGAAGTTTTCGTCGAGCCATCGCTCTGCCGTCTCCCATCGGGGTGGGGCTTCCAGAACAAAGGTGGCAAGACTCACTGAGATAGCGGGAATCCCGTTGATCGCACCTTCCATGGCCCCGGCGACCGTTCCGGAGTAAGTGATATCGAACCCGAGGTTTGGACCCGCATTCACCCCGGAAAGAACCAGATCGCATCCATCCGGGTAAGCAATGGTAAGGCCGACATTCACGCAGTCGACGGGGACGCCGTTCACCGCATAGGCCTGGCACCCTTCCACCTCCGATTCATGCACTCGCAAGGGATCGCGAAGCGTCATGGCGTGTCCACACGCAGAACGCTCACGGTCGGGTGCGCAAATCACGGGAGTGCCGTACTTCTTGGCGACCCGAGCGAGAACCCGTATGCCGGGCGCGTGGACACCGTCATCGTTCGTGATAAGAATGCGCATAGTTCGGGATCCTTACAAAACGTCGCTTTCAACTCGAATCAAGGAGGCGACCTCGGTGACCATCGGCATCTTGCTTACCGAGTCCAGGGCGTCTCGGAGGGCGCGCTCCTTACACGAGTGAGTGAGGAAGACGATCTCGCCACGCTGGGTGGTGTCGCCGGCAACTTCGGGCAGGGTTCGCATCTGCATCTCGGCGAGTGAAATCTCGTGAGCGCCCATGACGGTTGCGATCTCGCCGAGGGCACGCGGTCGATCCAACACGCGGAGTCGAAGATAGAACGCAGACTCAAGATTGTCCATGTTGACCGTCTGCATGCCTTCGTCGTAAGGAATGGCCGACCCGTTTCCACCCACGAAAATGTTGCGACCAACGTCCACCAAGTCGCCAACAACCGCCGATGCCGTGGGGTGAGATCCGGCACCTCGACCCGAGAACATGAGGTCGCCCACAAAGTCCCCTTGCAGCCAGAGAGCGTTATAGACGTCCATCACACTAGCCAGAGGGTGGCTCTTTGGAATCATAGTTGGATGCACGCGGACACGCACAATATCGTGAGAGACGGCGTCGACAATACCAAGAAGTTTAATTCGGTATCCGAACGAATCCGCGTACTCCATGTCGAGTTTTGCCACCTTGGTGATCCCCTCGCGGTGGACGTTATCGATAGGCACTTGTTTGCCAAATGCGATGCTCGCAAGAATCGAGATCTTGTACGCGGTGTCAAAGCCTTCCACGTCGTTGGTGGGGTCCGCCTCGGCATAGCCGTGCGCCTGTGCCTCAGCAAGTGCGTCGGCAAAGTCGGAACCCTTCTCTTCCATCTGCGTGAGGATGTAGTTGGTGGTTCCGTTGAGGATGCCCATCATCTGGATGACATCGTTTCCGGCAAGCTGGTGCTTCAGGGGTTGGACGATGGGGATGCCACCGCCTACCGCCGCTTCGTAGTGAAGGTCTAACCCTTTCGATTTTGCGAGGTGGACCAATCTGGAACCGTGCTTGGCGATCAGTTCTTTATTCGCCGTGACCACATGCTTTCCGTTCAATAAAGCTTGCTCAACCAGCGATGCGGCGGGATCAACGCCTCCCATCAACTCAAGGACGACATCAATGTTTGGGTCGTTGATAATGGCTTGCAGATCAGTTGTAAAAAGATCGGGATTGGCCGTACGGGGCTTCGTAGTGTCTCGAATGCCGATTCTTACAATTTCAACAGGAAGACCAATCTTTCTTGTAATCGCTTCTCGGTTGTCATTGAGCATTCCGTAAACGCCCGTTCCAACCGTTCCAAAACCTAACAAACCAATCCGAACCGTCTTCGCCATCGCGTTTAGATTATGGTGGAAGGCTTATTAAACGCGTGAGAGGAGCATTGATTCCGCTCTTTTTTCTCGCTTTTGTGAAATCGCCCGGAACGTCTTCTCGAAGGAACGTGTAAAGTTCGGTGATCACATGAACTCAAGGCTCTTTTCATTAGCACTAGCATCCCTGCTGGTTGCCAACAGCGCTCTTGCGCAATTCTCTTCATCCGCCCTCTACGCAACGCTCACCGCCGAGGCCTCCCAACAGAGTCAGGACCAAAAGAAGGAAGAGCCGAAGAAAGAGGAGCCCAAGAAGGACGAGCGAACTCCTGAGCAGAAGAAGTACGACGAACTGATCAAGAAGGCAAAGACCGACGACGGCGTGTTCAAAGTGCACCGGGTCGACGACAAGATCTACTTCGAAATTCCGGAAGACAAGCTTGGTAGAGAGTTTTTGTGGCAAGGCGAAGTCAGCGAAGCCCCCAAGGCGATCACTTACGTTGGCACCGCTGCAGGCACTCGTGTGATCCGCTTCGCTAAGCGAGACAAGAAGATCGACATCCGCAACGTGGACCACTCGACCCGAGTGGAAGGCGACGACAAAGGGCTTAAAACCGGAATCGTAGCCAACACTCCGGAGCCAATTCTTCTGAGCTACGACATCTATGCGGAGGGCCCGAACAAGAGCGCCGTCATCGATGTCACGAGCTTCTACACCAGCAACCCGCAAGACTTTTCGGTCTCTTCCGCCATTGGACCGGGTGCGGCTCCTGATCCCTCCAAGACGTTTATTCAGCGCGTGAAGGCGTTCCCTAAGAACATCGAAGCACGAACCTACATGACTTTCCGACGAGCGGGCGGCGGCCGAACCGGCCTCGCGGCACTCTTCGGGGGTAGCGGCGATTACAACGCGTCCACCATCGCCACCGTGGTTCATTACAGCCTTGTCGAGCTTCCCGAGAAGCCGATGTTGGGCCGATTGAAGGATTCGCGCATTGGTTACTTCACCACGCCGTTCACCCTGTTTGGATCTCCGCAGCGATTCAGCAAGACGGTCGAGTACATCAACCGTTTCCGCCTAGAGAAGAAGGACCCAAGCGCGGCCATTTCCGAGCCGAAAGAGCCGATCGTGTTCTATCTCGCCCGAGAGGTTCCGGACAAGTGGCGCAAGTACCTGAAGGCAGGTATTGAAGATTGGCAGCCCGCATTCGAGAAGGCAGGCTTCAAGAATGCGATCATCTGCAAAGATGCCCCAAGCATCGAAGAGGATCCGAACTGGGATGCCGAAGACGCCCGATACAGCGTGATCCGATGGGCACCTTCTGAAGTGCAAAATGCGATGGGTCCGTCCATTCAAGACCCTCGTTCGGGTGAGACCATCTCCGCCCACGTCATCTTCTGGAACGACATCGTTCGAACCGTTGAAGAGTGGTATTTCGCTCAATCGGCCGCTGCCGACAAGACCGTCCAGAAGCTTCCGATGTCGGATGAGATGATCGGGCGCATGGTGCAGTACGTCGCTTGCCACGAAGTGGGTCACACCCTCGGTCTGGAGCACAACTTCAAAGCGTCCGTCGCGTTCACCATCAAGGACCTCCGAAGCAAGTCGTTCACGGATAAGTTCGGCCCGACCTCTTCGATCATGAGCTACGGTCGAAATAACTATGTTGCTCAACCGGGCGACGGTGTGAAGAACTTCATGCCCCGCCTTGGCCCGTACGACTTCTTTGCGATCGAGTACGGCTACAAGCAACTTGGTTTGACCAGCCCCGAGGCTGAAAAGCCCGCGCTGGACGCTCTGCTCAGCAAGCAAGTTTCCGATCGAACCGTTCGATTCGGCAACTACAAGTACAGCGGAATCGACCCCACGACTCAAAGCGAGAACATTGGTGACGACACCGTTGAGGCGACTCGACTTGGTTTGATGAACCTTGAGTACATCGCCAAGAACGTCTTGATCCCGGCGACCTCTAAGGTCGGCGAGTCTTACGACGACCTGGCGAACTACCACAACGCACTTGTGGGTCAGTGGCTCACTGAGATCATGCACACCATGCAAGTGGTGGCAGGCGTTGAGGAGTTGGATACGCACCACGGACGAGGCTCTGGCCAAATCTTTAAGCCAATGCCGAAGAGCATGCAGAAGCGCGCCGTCGCCCTGTTGCTCAGCAAGGGTGCTCGACCTTCCAAGGAGATGGTCAACCCGCGAATCATCACGAAGATCACGCCGGGTAGCGGCCTCTCGCTTCTCAATCAACTTCAGTCGTTGGTTCTGAACGGCTTGTTCAACGAGTCCCGCCTGCGAAGACTCTCCGACTCCGAGGCAAACGGTCAAGATAACTACCGCATCAGCGAGGTCGTGGATGACGTCGTTGGTGGTGTCTTCGCCGAACTCAACGGAGGCAAGGTATCGGTTGACGTTTACGGTCGACAACTGCACCGCAACTTCGTGAAGGTCGCCGACACCCGCCTGAACGGTGGATCGGCCACGCAAACCGATCTGAAGCCGCTCCTCAAGAGTTCGCTCCGAACGCTTGCCAAGCGCTTGGATGCAGCGTCCGGAAAGGCTGCCGACCGAGTCACCGCGGCTCACCTGCAAGAGGTTCGATCCGACATCCAAAAGGTGCTTGAAGACAAGTACTCGAAGCCGTCCGCTTCGGCGCCGTCCTTCAGCCTTGCCGACCTTCTTGGCGGCATCTACGACCTGGATGCCGATCAAGGCGCCTGCTGGGCTCGAGCTCTGCCGATGGCCCTTCGCGAGATTCTGAACGACATGGAAGGGAAGCCTTCTCAGGTCGGTCAGAAGCCGGCTCGAAAGCGCTAAGGCACTCGTTCTGATCAAGGCCCCAGAACCGTTCGGTTCTGGGGCCTTGTTGTTTTGGAGTGGCACCTAAGGCGCGACTCTTAACCACCAAAGCGAGTAAAAGTTAGGTGATGGTCGCCCCCATTGCACTCGCATCGTTATTGATCGCTTCCGGTTTGGGCTTTGGTGTTCCGCCAACGAAGGTGTTTGCCACACCGGAAAACCCGCAGTCGGCTCAAGAAACGGCCCTGAACTCCGCGCGGTTGAAGTCGGGAATAGTCGCCGGGCCGATGTTGGCTTACGCAACCATGACCGAGGTGTGCGTTTGGGTGCAAACAAGCAGGTCGGCAAAGGTGGTTGTCGAATACCGTCTCAAGCCCGATCAATCCCTTGTCACCGTTGTGGAGGAAGGGGGGACCAACAAGGTTGCGACCAAGAAAACCCCCTTCAATCCTGGATGGGTGCCCTCTCGTCAGGTTGTCACTTCCGCTGACGGCGATCATATCGCGAAGGTTCTTCTAACCGGGCTAGAGATGGGGGCTGCGTACGACTATCGGGTCAAGATCGATGGGAAAGTTGCCGATCTTGGCTACTCAACCGCGTTCAAAACCCAACCTCACTGGCGCTGGCGAAGCGATCCTCCAGAGTTCAACGTCGCGATCGGTTCTTGCTTGTATGTGAATCAGGCGGAAACGGATCGACCGGGAACGCCCTACGGAGGCGACTATGATGCGATCTTCGAGTCCATCACGAAGCAGAAGCCAGACATGATGCTTTGGTTAGGCGACAACATCTACTACCGAGAGATGGACTGGGTCGCAGAATCCGCAATGCGTTCCCGCTGGCGTCACAACCGATCTCTTCCCTCGATGCAAAACTTGCTGGGCAATGCGTTGCACATAGGAACGTGGGACGATCACGATTTCGGTCCGAACGATAGCGACCGCTCCTTCCAACTGAAAGACGAGGCTCTAAAGGTGTTCAGCGACTACTTCCCAATGCCGAATCGCGGACACGGGGGAACGAAGGGTGTGTTCACCAAGTTCGAGTACGGGCACGTAGAGTTCTTCCTACTCGATGACCGTTATCACCGGTCACCCAATCGCACTCCCGCAGGGGAGCCCAGGGTGATGTTCGGTAAGGAGCAAATGCAGTGGCTAAAAGATTCACTGGTGGCCTCCAATGCGACGTTCAAAATCGTAGTCGGCGGCAACCAACTCCTGCAGCCGATGAACAGCAATGAGAGGTTTGGAGCCTTCCCGGATGAGCAGAAAGATCTGTTCGATTTCCTGGCGAAAGCAAAGGTGACGGGCTTGGTCTTTTTGAGTGGGGATCGACACCACACTGAGCTTCTCAAGGTTCGATGGCCAGGTGCAGAGTATGACTGGTACGAGTTCACCAGCAGCCCTCTCGGATCGGGAGGAAGCAGGAATGCGCGAGAAGAGAACAACCCCGCGCGCGTGGACGGCACGTGGATCACAGCCAAGCGTAACTTTGGAATGCTCCAGTTTCGAGGAAAGGGCGAGACCATGACGCTCTCGATGAGCTCGTTATTGAAAGATGGTTCGAAAGCATGGGAACAGGTGGTGAAAGCCTCCGACCTGGGAGTTCGCGCCCGCAATTAAGCAAAAACCCTAAACCTTTGAACTAGTTTAATTTCGTAACTTTGAACCTAAATCGGACGCAAAGGTTTGCTACGCGCAAGAAAAACGCGAACCAAACCTCCCTTTTTGATGCTTAAGGTTAGTTGACCCTGTTCAATTCACCTGTCTAATCCGAAGTTAAAGATGTCTAATCGACATTTGTTTGCGGATGGCATCTATGCGGCAGTGGTGGGCGAACCGGAGGGTATCGATCGGTACCCGTTTATTGGGTGTCGTCTTGCTGCTTTCCTGCATCGTAGGAGCCTTTGCGGTCCATGTCACTACCGACCAGCGCGCGGCTCGCAGAACCGCGGTTTCCGAGCTAAAGGCGATTGAAGCCGTAAGGTGCATCAAGTCCATTCTGGAACTGACGCCTGAAGCGGGCGTGCAGGGAAGGAGCAGCGAACAGATCAGGAAGGTCGCTTCACGAGCTCAAGCGCTACTCAACGATCTGCAAACCCTAGCCGACTCCGGCGACGCTCAACGAGACCGAGCGACCGTACGCGCTCTTCGCAATTTTGTAGAAGCCTCCACTCCGCTTTTGAACGGCAGTTTCGCCTGGGACGCGGAGAGGTTCCAGTTGAGGATATTCCGCGCGGGCAATGCCCTGGTCCAGGCGATTTCGACCCGATCCTTCTTCGGTCGGACCGAACTCTCTGGCGAATCGATGGTTCCCCAGTTGGTGGTGAACAACCTTCCAAAGGAGTTTGAAGCACTCCTCGCTTTGCAGGAAGGCCTCGCAACCGCTCGACGACGCGAAACCGACGGTTCGGAGAGCACCCGAACGGCTATCGAGCTGGAGAATAAAGTTTTTGCCTATAAGTTTGCCGTTCAGCAGACTAACGAGCTCACCTCGGATCGGACTTTCCAATACTTTGTTGGAGATGGAACGACGCTCAACATCAAGAGCTTCCGGTCCAATGCAAAGGGGATTCGAACGACCATGCGCCAACTCGAGTCGTTCGCGCAAACCTATCCTCGTTCCAGTTGGCAGATCCCAATTCTCGAAAGAGAGCTCCAAGCCCGAACGATTGAAACCCTCAAAAGCTGGGACCTCGCTCTCGAATCGTTGGTGGGTGAATACACCATTCTGGTCGAGCGCCACCTTGCTAAAGAGCGCTTCACGCTGATCTCGTTGCTGATCTTCGTGATCCCGGCCGTTTTGTATTGCGGAAAGGTGGTTCGATCTGCTGACGAGGCCCTGAAGACCATCATGGAGCGCCTGCAGTTCCTGCAAAAGCGCGATCTCGGTGCCCTAGACGCGGCGATCGACCGACTGGCGCTGGGGCAATACGACAACATCATCCACTGCGAAACATCGCACCTTGCTCCTCTGGACGAATCGCGAACGGATGAACTCGGCACCCTTGCCGGAGCGATTAATGGTTTGGTTTATCAAACGGCTCGGACCATCGACTCGTTCTGCGATGCCCAACTCAGCATTTTAAGTGCCGAGCAAGAGATCGCTGCCTCGCAACAGCAGTTTCAAACCGTCGTCGAGTCTCTCGGCGAGGGCATTCTCATTACCGATCTTGACGACCGCGTGACTTACGCCAACCGACGGGCCAACGAAATCCTGGGATACGACGAGGGCGAACTCCAAGGGCTCTTTGCCTGGGAGTCGTTGATGGTGGAGGCGGAGTGGGATGCGGCACGCCAGCGCAACAACCAACGTCTGGCAGGCATCACTCAGCGGTACGAAACCGAGATGAAACGTGGCGATGGATCGCTGGTTTGGGTGGAGGTTCACGCAACGCCATTCCGAGATCCGAGCGGCAAGATCACGGGCATGCTCGGCGCCATCACCGATATTTCGGAGCGGAAGCTCTTTGAAGAGCAACTTGCGCTCAAGACCTTTAACGATCCGCTCACCGGACTCGCCAACCGTGCCCTCTTCATGGAGCGCCTTACCCACGCGGTCCATCGAGCTTCGCGCACGAAGGAGACGTTGGGCGTCATGGTCGTGGACATCGATAACTTTAAAGTCGTCAACGATAGCTTGGGGCACTTTGCAGGGGATGCGCTCATTCAGGAGGTCGCTCACCGGCTGGACAAGTGTGTTCGAGAAACTGAAACCCTGGCACGGGTGGGCGGAGACGAATTCACGATTCTGTTCGAATCTCTTGCCGGAGAAGCGGCCGCCCTTGCCGTTGCCGACCGAATTCAAGAAGCGCTTTCGACTCCGATTGAGATCGACGGCAACAAGGTGTTGGTCACTGCAAGCATGGGCCTTACCCTCAACGGATCCTCCGAAACGGCGTCGAGTGAGCTCCTAAAGCAGGCCGATATTGCCCTGCACCAAGCGAAGCTGAACGGAAAGCGACGGTGTGCGGTGTTTAAGGAGACCATGCAGGAGCAGGCGAAAGAGCGTCTGGCACTGGAAAACGAGCTTCGATCCGCTATCCCGGATAATCAATTCCGAGTCTTCTATCAGCCGATCGTCGAGCTCTCCTCTTACCGCGTGGTGGAGATGGAGGCGCTGATCCGCTGGCAGCATCCGGTTCGAGGACTGGTCTCGCCACTCAAGTTCATTCCAATCGCGGAGGAAACCGGGCTCATCAACGAAATTGGCGAGTGGGTTCTGAACCAAGCATGCCTTCACCTCACCGAACTCATCGGTCGAACTGGAGATTCCAACCTCCGCGTTGGCGTCAACGTGTCGCTTCCGCAACTCCGGGACGAATCGTTCGTGGATAAGGTTGGTTCGGCGCTCATAAGAAGCGGTCTGCCCGCTTCCTGTCTGAAGCTCGAGATCACCGAAAGCATGATGATGCTCGAACCCGAGCACGTCATCCGTGTGCTGGAGCAACTTCGAGACCTTGGCGTAAAGCTCGCCATCGACGACTTTGGCACGGGCTACTCGTCGATGTCTTACTTGAGAAGCTTGCCTGTCCACACGCTTAAGATCGATCGCTCATTCGTCAGCCGAGTTGGCAGCGGACCTGAGGACGAAGCCATTCTGCGAGCCATTGTGAACGTCGCGAAGACGCTCAAGCTCACGGTGACGTGCGAGGGTATCGAGACCAACGAACAGTGGTCGTTCTTGCACAACCTCGGCGCAGATATGGGTCAGGGCTACCTGATCGCTAAGCCGCTTGCCCAAAGCGAAGTCTACGACTGGGTTCACCAAAATCTAGACTTCTGGAACGCTCAGCAGCGAGTGGCTTAGCGTCCTAGGCCCCAAAGGGCCTTCAGACAAGCGCCGCCCATTGCACTCAACTGGGATTCCGGCAATGCGGGTTGATTGGGTGCGAACACGGATAGCGTGGTGACCACTCCATGCGGCGTCTTAACCGCGTAGTACGATTCCTCGTAAGTTCGAGTATCGATCCGCGTGATCAGCGGCACGAACTCCCCAAACCGTTGCACCAATGCGTCCACGGTCATCACCCGGTCCGTGCTGACGTCGAGCATGAACTCGTCGGTATCAAGAGCCGGTACGCCAATGGTGGGCAGAACGCACTCTCGCCAGAAGGGGCGACGGGGCAGGGTCTCGTCGGTCCACAGAATAAGGTCTGCCTTCACCGGTTCACCGCCGCGATCGATCTCCACGGAAACACCGTGAGCCAACTCCCACTGAGCCAGCGTTTGCGGCTCACCCTCAACGACCAGAATCGGCCAGCGATTGAGCGTATCCGCAAATTCAACGACAAGCGTGTACCTGCCTGGAGTGAGCTCCAAGAAGAGGCGATCGACGACCGTCGGTAGGTTGGGCTCAACTTCGACAATAGGACCGCAGCCCTGCTTGATCGTAAGGCCCTCTTCATTCTGGAGTTTCCAAATGAGTGCAGACTGCTCGGCGGAATCAGAGTGGAATCCAATTTCGTATAGCTTTCCGCCCTGAAATTGAACATATCGCGAGTCGAGCGCAGCTCGGTTGCCGCCATGAGTCCACTTGGGTCTTCTGGCAGGGACGGTGAACAAGCACCCTTTGCCGTTCCATGAAGCGGTCTCAGAAGGATCGAATCGATAAGCCATCCAGTCGTCGAACATGCCCGCAGAACTGATGGGGGTGTCGCGAAGACCCGTGATAACGTAACCGCCGATCCAAGGCTTCGAACGGAAAATCTCGGTGACCGTTCGTCGGACGAACAACGAGCGTCGCTTGGAACGCTCCATCAGCGCGTCGTGACCTGCGGGACCGGGTTCGTGGGCGAATTCGGATCTAAGCAACACGCCGGGAAGATCGTATTGCCAACGAACACCCTTTGCGTTCAGCTCGCTGAGTGCCGACGCCCAGAAAGGCATTTTCGACTGAAGCTCGGCGAGGTCTCGGTGCGCGTCGTGATCGTTTGTTTCTCCAAGAAGAAGAGGCCCGTTCTCTCGAGCACCCGGAATGAGCGAGTCCAAAAGCGGCTCGAACCGATCGACGTCTGCATAGGGATGGTAGTCGTAGAACGTGCCGAACTCACGCGGATCGCCACCGTACATTTCGGCTCCACCGGAGTTGTCCTTCACGAGCGGGCACTTGGTGATGGCTCGAATCTTGGCTGTCCAGTATTCGCGGAATCCGAGCGGAGCGTTGCTGAGTTCACAGCCCAAAGTCCAGGCGATGATGGACGAGTGATGCGCGTACTGGCGGATCACCGCTTCCAATTCCTGGGCGACGTGCGGGTCGTCGTAAACCGCCGGATCGGGGTCCCACAGGGGCAACTCGACCCAAGCGAACATGCCTTCTTCTTCCAGGGCTTGAAGGTAATCGTGAGGCGGAAGCCAGAGGCAGAACTTAACCGTGTTGAACCCGAGCGACTTGATCTTGCGGACTTCTTCTCGAATCAGGTTCGGACCTGGGTTGCAATGTCCCAGTTCCGGATACCAACCCCAGTGAAGGACACCGCGCATGTAGAACGGGTTGCCGTCGATAGCGATTTGATTCCCGTCGACCTCCACCCGATGCTTCTGGCTGGCAGGGCCTTTATTCAGCGCACCGGTGAGTTCCAGTTCAGACAAGCGGATCAGTTCAACGTCTCGGAAGATGCCGCCAAAGGTGTTGAACACGTATGGCAGGAAACCGCTGAGAACGCGCCGGACGGGGTAGGTCGCTCCACCGTTCTTAGTGACTTTGACTTCGAGATCGATCACCCGGCCCGTGTATTTGGATAAGTCGAGATCGAAGCTGTCCCAGATGCCGTCGTGATCGGCGACATGCTCATCGTTGATGCTGATGGCGGCGTGGTAGGAGATGCCGTGGAATCGGAGCAGGCTGGGGACGCGGGGAACTTCGATTTGCGTGCGGTACGTGGCCGGACCTTCCCAGTCGACGGGAACGTCCTGCTTCCAGGCGTGAGGAACGCGAATCTCACGCTCCCGTCCGTCTTCGTACTCGACCGTCCACCGGGTGACCAACACGCTCATGCCGGTAGAAAGAATAGCATCCACCGGCAGTTGGCGTGCGATTAGCCTCTAAGCTTCAACAACTAGAATGGAGAGGGTCTTGGAATCCGCCATCTTCTGAAGGTGAGACTCCAGGTCTTGGGCGGTTGTGGATGTCCGCGAGGTGAACTCCTCGAGCCCCTTCAATTCTCGGAGCACCCATTCGGTAGGAACCTCTTGTCCCCCTGTCGCCGACGCCTTCGCGTTGGCCAAGATGATCAGGCGCAGAGGGAAGTCTCTCTGCTGGGCCTCGAGAATGCCTAGCCGAGCACCCGTCAGGAACGAGAAATCGCCGCTGATGGCCCAAGTTCGCTTTCCTGAACCCAAGCCTGCGCCAATGGCGAGCGGAGTCGCCCCACCGATAAACGTCGCGGCATCGATCTGTTCGTACGGCGGAAGGGCAAAAAGACTAGAGAGACTGGTCTCACCCGCAACGAAATCTTCTGGACCACGCACCTTAGCGAAAGCATCGAAGAAGGGTCGGTACCGATCGATGGTATCGAGCGCGGCGGGCGGAAGGGGCAGCTCCACGTTTCCAGAGGCGATCGACTTCAGCGGGGCGGGCTCTGGCGCCTGTTCACCCTTCAGGTGCGCCATCTGCACATCGAACTGGAATCGAGTGAAGAGCGGCGCGACCAAGTGATGGGGTGCGGACCGCGCGTACGGTTTGCCGCCAGGAGCCGGAGCAACCAATTCGCCGAGATCGATCTCTTCACCGATTTGCGCGCTGTTGTAAACCAGGAAGACGGGCAATTGTCGTTGCTCTGAGAGTCGGTAGGCGCCCTCGATGACCTCGCTCAGGTCCGCGCGTGGTTCGAGATCAACTCGAAGAAGGTTCATGTCGTCGATCACAGGTGCGATCTTCAAAACCGTATCGGAGTGGCTTCCGACGTAGTCCTCGGCAATGAGCACTAAGAATCCGCCATGGTTCCCACACGCAGTGCACGAATTCACGGCGTTGGCGGCCTTGAGAAATCCGTGGCTCTTGATGATGCAGCAAGACCTGCACCCCAGGAGAGTAGCACTGTGCGCAATGGCGTAAGCGGGTTCCTCATGGAAACTCATGGGCCCCACACGATCTGGAGCGAGCGCCCTTAAGGCGCGGAAAGTTTCGGTCCCGCCATACCCGGGGACGTGGGTGAACAACGCTGTTCCGGCGTGCAAGAGGCACTTAGCCAGTGCCTCGGCGAATGTGACAACCATGTCTTTGGCATAAGTGTATTCCCAGAACGGAACCTGTAAGGAGAGCGGGGGTAAAACGGGGACACCGGGGGCTGCTGAGTTACCGGTGGGAGCAATCTTGGATTACGGATTAACCGGAAAAGTGGCGCTTGTCGCCGCCGGCAGCAAAGGAATCGGATTAGCCGCGGCAAAGGCCCTTGCCGCAGAGGGTTGCCGCGTCTCGATTTGCGGTCGAGACAAGGAGAATCTACGCGTTGCCAAAGACGCCATCGGTGGGCGCGTACACACCTACTCCGCCGATGTTTCAAAGGCATCCGAGATTGAAGAATGGGTTGAAGCGGCCCGTATGTCGCTCGGTCCCATCTCCATCCTGGTCACCAACACGGGTGGACCCGCTCCGGGATTTGCTTCCACGCTTACCGACGAGCAGTGGCAGTCGGGATTTGAATCCACGCTCATGAACGTTGTCCGAATGGTACGGGCGGTGAGCGAGGATATGAAGACGGCAGGCTGGGGACGCATCGTCCATAACACCAGCCTGGTGGCTCGACAGCCATCGGACATCTTAGCCATTAGCTCCACCCTTCGCGGCGGGCTCATGAACCTCACCCGTCTTCAAGCCACCGAACTCGCTCCGTTTGGCATCACGGTCAACGGTGTTCTGCCGGGGCACACCATGACCGATCGTCAGGTGCATCTAGCCGAAGTGCGGTCGGCAAGGGAAGGGATTACGGTTGAGGAAGCCCTTCTGAAGCAAGCCGCCGAGGTTCCGATGAAGCGACTCGGCGAGCCGGAAGAGATCGCTGCGGCGATCGCGTTTCTGTGCAGTGTCGGGGCAGGTTATGTTTCGGGTGTGAACCTCACCGTCGATGGTGGTCTGACGCGCGGTCCGGCTTGAAGCACGTTTGAAGACTCACTACCGCTCCGGAAGAACCTGTGCGCCGCAACTCACAAGATATTCAAACGTGTCGTTCATTTCATCTGGCCGGAGTGTCGAATCTTCAATCGTCCCCCTCGGAACAAGGATGATCATGCTGCTTCGATATCGCGTCATCAACACGCGATATCGGTTGATGGCCTGACGAATCGCGGCGGTGTTAGAACTTGGGGATGCACTCCAAGAGGTACCGGAAAACTTCCGGATAATCGGGCCACCATTGCGCGCCAAGAAATCCCAACCCCAGATTAAGCCGACGTGATCTAGTTCTAGGCCCTGGATCTCGAATTCGCTCATTGCCACCTCGAGTTGGTTGGACGAACGCACGTCTCCGGGCTGCTCGATGAACCACCGAACATAGTCGATCCCCCGCATGAAAGAGAAAGTTGGAGTCTCGTATCCCAGGGCTCTTAGGCGTTCTGCCGCACTGCTGGCCACTATGCCCGTCCTCCTTGTGCCGACCTGATGGTTCCTAAGCCACTGCTTAAAGGCGGTGAGATCTCTAGTCACGAAAATGGGCAGGTTTGAATCTGATAGGCGCTTCGCAATTTC
>CAYYJX010000049.1:0-22163 GCA_964471545.1 uncultured Fimbriimonas sp.
TCAGTTGGTAGAGCAGCTGACTCTTAATCAGCGGGTCGTAGGTTCGAGCCCTACACGGTCCACCAAACAAGAAGGCTCATGCGTCGCATGAGCCTTCTTGTTTTTCTGAAGCAAGATTGGGCGAGAAAACCGTCTCGCCCAACGTCCCTATTTCGCGGATCGGCGACGCCGAGCAACGGCGAGAAGACCCACGCCAAGGGCAACCATCGATGCAGGCTCCGGGACAGCCTGGTAGATAAACGAACCACCGGGAAGCCCCGTGGCGCTGATCGTGTTAGTTGGGAACGTGAGCGCAGAAACCCCGTTGTTAATGAACCGGAGCTCTCCATAGGTTAGAGCCGATCCCATCGTCAATCCGGTCATGCTGATCGCTTGCAGATCAGCTGAACCAGCCTCGAATGTTCCACCCACGGCATAGTTACTGCCAGCGGGAAGGAAGATCGGAGTAATGGACTTCGCTCGGAACTTGCCTGTGGAGTCGAGCGGATCAACCGTGCCGGACGAGATGCCGGCAGAGGCCAAAAGGTTGCCCTGGTTGTCCCAAAGGCCAACTTCATGCCGCTCGGCGAGTCCGTTCGACTCGTTATCGAAGAATGTGAGGTGAGTCACGTAGATGCCGTTGGGCTCGATCACGTTGAACGAGTACCCGCGAGTAGAGGTGATTGCGGTTGCATTGGTGCTGTAGGCACCGAAGTCCATCGCGGGCACCTGTGCCAAGGCGGCCGAGGCGGAGGTTGCGATGGAGAGAAGGACCAATCCTTTCATTTTCATAGTAGAAACCACTTCTAGATGGGAGCTGGTTGCTCTCTCTAGGAGCCCAGCATAGGCTCTTATTGAAAATTTATAACCCTTTATCTAGATAAGCTGGTATTTATACTAGTGCAAATTCGCTTCATTGTATGGTTAGGCGGGAATGGAACTTGTTCGATGGAGTCAGGTTGTTGGAAACTCGCGGGTATCTGGCGAATGCAAAGAATCTGCAACTTTGTACATGCGCTGCTGAAGAAGCAGAAACGCGCTAAGCCTACGTGGTGAAGCAATAATCCTCGCCAGACCCGATTTCAACTGCGGTCTCAGCTATCGGGTCTGAACGTGCCACTCTTCTATAATGAGAGGCCGCCCCCGCAAACATTGCGGTTCGGTGAGTTGGGCATAATATGGATCGCAACGAACAAGCCGCCGATGATGAAAAGTTGAGCGCCCACTCTGCGACTGAACCGATTGCATCGACAGTTGGCAAAAGCGATTCGCACGACGGCAAGAGGTCGCTTCTTTCGACCCTGTGGATTCTCGTTGCGATCGCAATGGGAATCATCGTGGGGCTTCTCG
Organism: uncultured Fimbriimonas sp.; assembly: GCA_964471545.1. Taxonomy (GTDB): domain Bacteria; phylum Armatimonadota; class Fimbriimonadia; order Fimbriimonadales; family Fimbriimonadaceae; genus Fimbriimonas. The sequence goes on from CAYYJX010000049.1 coordinate 1,330, forward strand.
TCGGGCCGAAAGCCGCCCCGCTTGGAGACCTAGGAAAGCTGTTTGTCTCGCTCATCAAAGCTTTTGCGATCCCGCTTCTGTTCTTCGCGATCTTAGAGGCCGTGGCCACGACCCAAATCGCTTTAAAGTCGGCCGGGAAACTCCTTCTGATCGTTGCGATCAATGCGGTCTTGGCCGCCGTAATTGGCATGGGCTTGGCCAACGTTTTTCAGCCCGGTAAGCACATCAATTTCAATCTATCCGATGCAGCGCCCGGCTCCATTCTTAAGCAGGCAGAGGGGAAGACGATCGATGGGATGGCCTTTATCGACAACATCTTGCCCGACTCTTTGCTGGAGCCGTTTAACACGAACAATGTCTTGGGTTTGGTTTTTGTAGCCGTGCTCGTTGGTGCGGCGTGGCGGTCATTTCCGGACCATGAGAATCCTTGGAAAGCGGCTCTCAGCCCTTGGCTCACGGCAGGGCTTCGCATCTCGGAGAGGCTCATGATATGGCTTGTCAAACTAACGCCTCTTGCCGTGTTCGGTGTGATTGCCAAAGTCGTTGGAGAAAACGGATTCAGGACGTTCCAAGGGTTGTTGGCCTATCTTGGAGTCGGTGCACTTGGATTGGCTCTCCAGGTCCTGGTCGTCTATCACTTCTGGATCGCGATTATCTGTCGTAGGTCGATTGTGCAGTTCTGGAAAGAAGCCGGAAATGCCGTTCTCTTCAGCTTTGGTGTTAACAGTAGCTTGGCAACGTTGCCATTGACTCTCAAGGCACTCGATCGACTTGGAGTGAGCAAGGAAAGTAGCAGACTCTCCGCCTGCATCGGTACCAACCTGAATAACGATGGCATTTTGCTGTACGAGGCAATGGCGGTTCTCTTTGTGGCCCAAACCATGGGCGTGCACTTGAGCTTGATGGCTCAAGTGACGGTGGCTGCGCTTTGCATGATCACTGCGGTGGGCATTGCGGGCGTTCCGGAAGCAGGAATCATTAGCCTGGCCATTATCTTGTCCAGCCTTGGGATTCCCGCGGAGATTCTCCCGATCTTGCTTACAGTCGATTGGATCCTTGCGAGGTTGAGATCCGTTACCAACGTGAGCGCAGACATCACGACGGCAATGATTCTGGATCGATTCGCTGGCAAGAGAAAGCCCTCGCCCGCCACAAGCGGATAAGGGCTTTCTTGGTTCGTAAGGGTCAGTTGGCGTATTTCACGCTGCAACCGTAAGGGCGCGTCTTGGGTTCAGAAACTTCCTTGCCGGCTGAAGCCTCTTCGAATGCTTTCACTAGGTAATTCACCACCTCGCCGCTTGGCAGGTTGCCGCGAGAATTGTTATCGATCGCTCCGTTGTACAGGGTGGATCCCTCTGGAGAAATCAGGAACATGTGCGGAGTGGTCTTGGCTCCATACTTCTTGCCAACCTCACCGGAAGGATCAAGCAGCACGGCGTGAGGCGAACCCTTTGATTCTTTCATCACCTTCGCTCCTTCGTCGCCCGTTACGTGTCCCTGGGCGCCAGGGGCAGAGGAACAGATGGAAAGCCAAATAACGCCCTTATCTTTCATCTGCTTCTGCAGCGTCTGGATGTTGTTGGCACGGTAGTGTCGTTGGACAACAGGGCAACCGTGGTTCCACCACTCAAGAACCACGTATTTACCCTTGAAGTCGGCTAGGTTAACCGTTCCTCCGCCCGATGCGGGGAGCGAAAAAGCGGGCGCGGGCTCTGGCGCGATTTTTGGGGCGGGTTTCGCCGCTACTAAGGCAGCCGATGCAACAACCAGGGCGAATGGAAGCAGGATTGCTTTCTTCATGAGGGTAACCACCTATCCATCCAAGATGGAACCGGATTAATCGGCTTTTACGCCCGCAGAAACCAGATAGTTCACCGTTTTGTCTTTCGACTTAACCTGCAAAAGACCATCAAGGGTTTTCAGGGTCTTCGTGGCGTACTCCGACTTGGGGAGGAAGATGTACATCTTGCCTCCGCTCACTTCCACTTCGCGTTCGGGTTCGTTCTTGATCGCCGAATCACTGAAAGGGAAGAAGTATGCCGATTTCACACCTTCGGGCGCGTCGCAGATCAGGACATACGAGTCCCCATCCATCAGGAACTCACCCGCGACTTTGGAGAACACGGTTTGCTGCTTTGCTTCGGCAGCCAGTTTGGATCCGGTCCCGGGGCTGTTTGACTTTCCCACGGTGATGGGCACGGAAAAAGGCACCTTGTCCACACGACAAACGTCTCGGCAGATCATGACGCTAAGCGAGCCTGCTACCTTCTGCACTCCAGGCTTCGCGGTTTTGGGAACATTGACCGTAGCCCAAAGAAGGGTTCTCGAATCGTAACCAAAGGTGATGTCCTGCTTGTTAACGTTCACATGGGGCGCGGGGAACTGGAGGTCCTTAGAACCGCTCCAGCCGCTAGGAAGAGACCAGTTGACAACGGGAGGAGTCCCCGAGTCGCCCGGGTTCTTCCAATAGAAGTGCCAAGACTTATCCGGCGTCACTGAAAAAACAAGGGTTGCCGAGCTACCCGGGGCAATCGTGGCAAGGTCAGACAGAACGTTCAACTTGAAGGGCGGATTGGCTATTGCGGCACCTCCCAGCAAAATCATTGCAATGGCAGTCATATCGGTTCTGACGTATCTATCGGGAATTCGATAGTCCGAATTTAGCGGGGAGGGTCTAGAATCACGAACGATGCACGTGCTTGCCCTTATTGGACTTGTCTCTGGTCTCGGTGCGAACGAGATGCGCCCCATCTCCAACCAACGCTCCTTGTTCGACGGCAAATCTCTTTCCGGCTGGAGCATGGACGTTCCGGCTCTAGACGGTAACCCGTCGGGGACAAAGCCCTTCGTCGTTCGAGACGGTCTGTTGGTGAGTTTGGGCAACCCGGGCGGGCACCTTCTGACGGACAACGAGTACTCGAACTACCGTGTGACCCTTGAATACCGGTTCGTTAAACCCGGAAACTGCGGCATTCTGGTGCACGCCTCTCACCTGCGTCGCCTGTACGAGATGTTCCCGCAGTCGATAGAGGTGCAGATGATGCATCGCAACGCCGGGGATTTCTGGCTAATCGGCGAGGACATCACGGTCTACGACATGGTAAAGCGTCGGGGACCGCGCGACCGATGGGGCTATGACGGCGACAAACTTCGTCGCATTCCCAACCTCACCGATAACTCAGAAAAACCCCTTGGCGAGTGGAACACGCTTGTTGCGGAGTGTTACAAGACCCAAGTCAAGGTGTGGGTGAACGGCGATCTGGTCAATTACGGATTTGGAGCTTCGGCATCTAAGGGCAAAATCGCGCTTCAGTCGGAAGGGGCGGAAGTCGAAGTCAGAAAATTTCTCATCGGCGACCTTAGGTAAGGGGTGGCCCCAATGGGCCCTCAGACCCAAATCATTGCTCCAGAAGTTAACCAATTGTTAAGAACTGTTTTCGAACCAGTCGATCTCCGATACTTTAATTGAGGGCCAACAGAATTGACCCCTGAGCAACAAGAAACCTGGAATCGGATAGAAGCCTTTGAGATCGACGAACCCGGCGTGCCTGCGCCCTTCTCGGTCCGACTCTCGAAAGAGCAAGGCTGGACGCAGGGATTCACCCTTCGCGCGATTCAAGAGTACAAGCGATTCGCTTTTCTCAGCACGGTTTCAGCCTCTCCCGTCACGCCTTCAAAGGTCGTAGACGAGGTTTGGCATCTCCATCTCATCTACACTCGCAACTACTGGGAAGAGTTCTGCGGAAAGGCGTTAGGAAAGCGCCTTCATCATCATCCTGGCACCGGACGCGAGGAAGACGAATCACGGTTTCAGCGGCAGTACGCGGAAACCCTAGAACTGTACCGATCCTTCTTCGGACCAGAACCCGAAGACTGCTGGGGCAATTCCCAAGAAGGATCCAAGCCTGAAACGGTTCAAACAAACAAACCCATTAAGGCAAAAGCTTTCAAACAATCGCTTTACAGCAAACTCGTCAAAACCTTCGGAACTAAGGCTGGGATCGGTCTTTTGGTTCTTCTCACCGCTACGCAATCGCCCGCTCAGCAAGGGCCGAGCGGCGTGCAGGCGAATACTCAGGCATTAGGAGTCCTAGACCTAACAGGCCCAGAGTTCCTGCGGTTCTATACGGTTCTTAGCTTCCTGTGCCTTATCACCGCCGTCGTGGCACGCTATCTCCTGGCTCGCACCAATCGCCCAGTGGACGATCGAGCAAAACTCGGTCTTTACGAATCATCGTTCCTTTCCAAAGGAATGTACGGAGTAGCCACAGCGGCCTCCATCAAACTGGTGGAAGAAGGCAAGATCATCCTTGGCGAAGGCGGAAAAATCAGCCAAGTTCAGGACCCTGCCAACGAACATCCGGTCGAAGTTCGACTTCTTCGGGCGGCAAGAACGAGTCTTGGCAAAAAGCTCTACGAGTGCTTTTCTGCTCTCGACGGATTCAAGGTCGGACTGATGGAAACAATCGAACCAACCGGGCTTGTCCTCAACGTCGAGGAGCGAAGAAGGACCCAACTGGTTCCCGCGCTCCTAATGGCCGCACCGCTCCTCATCGGAATCCCCAAGATGGTGGTCGGACTTCAAAGAGAACGACCGATCTCGATTCTCGTTGCGGAATCGGTGATCGTTCTCATAGCGGCGCTAGTGTTCGGCTCCATCCCTTGTATCAGAAGTAGGCAGGGCGAGGAATGGGTGGAAAAAGCCCAGTGGAAGCAGAAGAACGGATCTCACGTGGGAGCGTCTCCGGAGCAAGTCGCTTTGATAGCAGGCGTCGTCGGAGTATCGGCGATGACGGCCCCTCAACATGCCTACTACAGGCAGAGTGTTTCCAATCCAAATAGCAGTGGAGCAGACGGTGGATCCAGCTGCGGAGGCGGCGGAGGCTGCGGTGGAGGCGGATGCGGAGGTTGTGGCACCTAATCAGGGAAGCCACAACCTCGGTCGGTTCCCTAAACCAAGGCGGTCGTCTTCCTTGCGGAGGCGATCGCCTGAAGCAGATCTTCCACCAGATCTTCGGGATCTTCAATGCCCACGCTAAGGCGAAGCATGGTTGGCGGGATTCCCCTCTCGACTCGTTGCTCTTCCGTCATGGTTGCGTGCGACATCAGCGGCGGGTAAGCAACCAGGCTCTCCACTCCCCCGAGGGATTCAGCAAGCAAGAACACCTTGGTGCTTTCGGCCACTGCACGGGCAAGTTCAACGGTCTCCAGTTCAAAAGACACCATGCCTCCGAATCCCCGCATTTGCGATTTTGCGACTTCGTGGTCGGGGTGGTCGGGAAGCCCGGGGTAATGGACCTTGGTGACGCCTTCTGCCTTCGTAAGCGCTTCAGCAACGATCTGTGCGTTGGAGCAGTGCTTCTCCATTCGCAGACCAAGCGTTCGAACGCCGCGAAGCGATAGCCAGTTGTCGAATGGCGAAGGAGCGCAACCGTAAGCTTTGTTCCACTCGAAAAGGTGATTCTGGATATCCAGATCGTTGGTGACCGTGGCTCCACCGATCACATCCGAGTGACCGGAGATGTACTTCGTGGTCGAGTGAACGACGATATCGCTACCCAAATCCAGCGGATTCTGGAGCGCCGGGGAAGCAAACGTGTTGTCGAAGACAACGATCAACCCGTACTCGTGCGCCACTTCGGCAACCTTTCGAAGGTCTGGACAGCGAAGCGTGGGGTTGGTCGGGCTTTCAAAAATGAGAAGTTTGGTCTGCGGAGTCACCGCTTTGCGGATGGTTTCCGGATTGTGAGCATCGAAGAAGGATGTGGTGATGCCCTGTTTCGGAAGATACTTCTCGGCCAATCGGAAAGTGCCGCCGTAGATGTCTTCCGCCATCAGCATGTGGTCGCCGTTCTGGAGGAGCGAGAACGTGGCGGCAATCGCGGCCATTCCGCTGGAGTAAAGCACCCCGAACCGACCGTTCTCAAGGGCGGCGACCACCTGCTCGAGCATGTCTCGGTTCGGGTTGGTACACCGGGTGTAGTCGATCTTGGGGATATCGTCCAGCGAGTCCCAGGCAAAAGTCGACGATTGGTAAAGCGGGGGAACCACCGCTCGGAACTTCGGATCCGGTTCCTGAGCTACTCGTAAGGCGCGCGTCGCAAATCGCATGGGCAACATTCTATAGGATCAAGGGTGATTCCTGTAGCAGTTGCACCGAATGTTATCGCAGCATTCCCGATTGCCTAAGGATGTTAAGGCTTGGCGCGATCCTTCCAAACCCCGCGTTTTGAACAAGTTAACCGATTCTTGTGTACGCACGCCCAGACGAGTCTCGCGCGAGAGAACCCCGATCGACTAAGTCTCTTCTAAGAAGGGCCGGATCGTTGAAGGTATGGCGAGTTCTCAGCACCTCGTTGACCTCGCGCTCGGCGTAGTCCCGACCGTCTTCAAAGGCTTCCAGAAGGTAATCGAGCGCCATCTGGTAGGTTTCCGCCGATCCTTTTCCGGTGGGCATGGCCGTGAGGCACCCTTTGAGATCGATGTACGGCCAGAGAGCCTCGGGGGCGTTCGGAACCATCCTCCGCGAAAAGTAGAGAACATCGGGCTCAGGGTTGGGATAGTAGGGCTCGCAGAGCTCGAATCCGTTCCGTTCGTAAAACTTCCTTGCCGGGCCAAGTCGCTCTAACGTATCCAGCTTTGCTTCCTGATAGCCTGCTTTTCGCGCTTGGAGAAGAATCTTTTCCAGGAGAAGATCGGCGATACCTTGACCGCGATAGTTAGGTCGGATGAAGAACCTCTTGAGCTCGCAGGTGATGCCCTCAAGCGGGCGATAGGCCGCACAAGCAACGGGTTCGCCTGTTCCAGACTTCACCAGTAGTAGACCGCCTTTGGGCAGCATGTATTTGCCGGGGAGGGAAGCGAGTTCTTCCTCAAACCCCTGAAAGCAAAGATCGACGCCAAGCTCTTCCTGATACTCGGTGAAAAGCGTTCGAATACCTTCAAGGTCGACCGGATTCTTGGTGACCCAGGTTGGTTCAAGGGCAAGGTTGCTCATGGATCAAGTCACGCAGATCGGTCCGACCAGGAATCGGAGCGCGTCGTTGAGAGTAAGGATACCGACGAACTCATCGTCAGTCTTAATGAACAGAACTCGCGATTCGGCAGGACGGAGAAGCTCGATCCCGCGAAGCAGGGAGGCTTCAGATTCGATCCAGTCCGGCTGCCGCATAACCAACTTGAGGTCGCGATGGATGTACCAATCTTGAACTCTCACCACTCCGATGGGACTGGATTCACCCGCGTGTCGAACCGGGTAGTTCGACCGAAGGTGAGCCCTGAAAAATCCATCCAATTGATCGTCGTTCCAATCAGAGTCCACCCAAAGCAAATCTGATGACGGCACCATGACTTCGCTCACCGGGACGTCGGAGAGTTGTAGGGCCCGGCTCATGACGGTTCTCTCGTCCTGATCGATACTCCCTGCACGAACTCCTTCCGCTAGAAGAGAATGAATATCCCCTTCCGTCACCCGATGCTTTTCATCGGGAGCGATTCGTAGGACGCGACTAAACCACTTCGAAGAAAGCCGAACAATTGAAGTGATTGGCCACGTGAGTTTCATCCACAACTTCATGGCCCGGGCTGTGCTCACGGCAATCTCGTTGGCCCGAATGAACCCAATTTGTTTGGGAAGGACGTTGGTGAAAATGAGCGCGACGAGCGTGGAACCACCAATTGCGAGCGTCCAACTGACCTTGCTCGGGTAGGGGTAGTTTGGGGCAACCGACTCAAACCAGTCCAGAATCGGCTGCTCAATGTAGGCACCGATCATCGCGCCAATAATGAAGTTCGCCGCAGTGACGATCAACTGAATCGCAGCCAGATAATCGGCAGGACTTCGCTGGAAGGCGTTCACTAAGGTGCCTCTGCGATCACCGGCGTCCGCCAGCTGAGACATTCGTTCCTTGCGTGCGGAGAAGGTGGCCATTTCCATGGCCGTTAAAATGCCGGTTAAGACAAACAGAGCGACGAGCAGCAGGACAGGTATCAACGCAACTCCAATTCTGTCAGAACTCCCGGCGCCTTACTGTTTGCTCCACTCAACACCCTTCGACGAACCGGTTTTGAATAACTTCATGACAAACGCGGTGCCTTGCTGATCAAACCGATAGGTGAACTGCTCGAACCCACCGTCTTCGAAGGTGAGATACAGGGCGTTGCCGTCGGCAGACCAGGACCCCTTGTGCGTTCCCGATTGTCGATTGTAGGTGCCGCCGGTCCACAGCACATCCCCATACTGGTTTGTCCCCTGCATGTTGGAAGACGATTCGGAATCGGTTGTCAGAATAAACGTGCCGTCTGATTTGAGGGTGGCGAATGACTTGGTCTCCCGCCCGGTTGCCTGAACATAGGTGTATTGAAGCCAACGACCGACCAGACGGCTATCGAGCTTGCCCTGTCCCCAACCAAGCGTGGTGAAAATCTCTCGGAGGGTCTTTTCATGGGCGGCGATGGATGCCGTTGCGCCGGCTGCGAGAAGGATCGTCGCTCTGCCCTTGATGATTGTAAGGTACACGCGAACGACCCCGGTGCCTGCTTTCCAGGCGTAGGTTGCTCCGCTCCCTGCTCCAGCTTGAACTCTCGTCGGACCCTCAATGCGCTGAGCATTCGGATCCAGTTGAGCGACCTGTTGGTCGAGTAACGATTGGACTTCCGCCGAGGCGGGGTTGGTCTCCCCCTGAGCCGAATCCGACATCATCAGGATTTTCAGGGACTCTCGCTTGCTGTCGGGGACAAGTTCAATGCCGCCCGTCTGCGCGTTCGAGACGACCTTCCAAGTCTTGGGTAGACGGAATTTGCCCCCGCTTGGGTGAACGTACTCCTTACCGTTGGACAAGAGAGCAATGGGTTTGCTCCCGCCAATTGAGCCCGTCTGTTTCTTCGGGGGTTTGGTTCCGGAAGGTTTCTCTTTTGAAGGCTTCTTTCCGCTCGGCTGTGCCGGAGTCGACGTAGATTGTCCGGCGGGCTTCCCACGACGGGAAAGAGTGGCCCGGTCGGCTTCTGCCCAACCGGATGGGGAGTCCTCGTCGGTGTATTCGAACGTGAGCGCGTCTCCCTTAACCGAGGCGCGAAAAACGAGGCTTTCCTCCGAGCCGATCATCTTGCCTTTCGCCGAACTACCCGTGCGGATGCCGGAAAGCTTGTAACTCGAGCCGAAGAACAAGGCCGAGCCGGTTACCGCGCCGTTCGATTCTTGCAGAGTTACTTGCGCACTCTCGTCTTGATACTTGCCTTCGTAAGTTCCGCCCAGGCTCCCTTGCAGGGCGAGCGTCACCCATAACGAAACGATCAATGAAGTTCCCACCCCGGGCATGGCAACACTATATGCCGATGCACCCATGCAGACAACAGTTGCTTCAGAACCCTCGGATCTAGTGGGCGCCTTTCCACCTATTGATACGCTTTTCGCCTGCATTCACCGCAAAGGGCAGCTTGTTCTGGGCGATGGGAAGCGGACACGTAGCGAAATCGGTGAACGCGCAGGGGGGGCTGTACGCCTTGTTAAAATCCAGAACCACCGTGTCCCCCTCGATCGGTTCGCTCACCAAGAAGCGGCCTGACCCATAGGTAGTCGACGTATTGGAACGATCCCCGAATAATAGGGAAAGCCGATCCCCGCCGTCTTGTACGAGAAGGGAATACGTCTCGCCATTGAAGGAGAAGATTGCCTTGCCCAGGTGGGGAGTGGGTTCGGTGATGCCCAAAACATTTGTGACCGGAATATTGATCGGCTTCGCGAATCGAACGAGCTTTGCCGTCACCCGCCAATCAGGACGGTAGGGAAAGGTCGTGATCCCGGGGAAAGTGTTTTTGCGCTCGTTGCCGGGGTCCCAGACTCGAACATAGTGATCGGGACCTCGTTTGATGACCGTTAAGGAGACGTCGCCGAGCTGGAGTACGGTCGTCCGAGCAGACTCCGGATCACTCAACGAAACTCGGTCAATCGTTTCGCCTGCCACAATCGCGTTCGTGGACGGATGCGACTGGAACACGAACTTTTTCCCCTGCCGAATAATTGTTCCGGCCTTGCTGCCAACACTGCCTTCCCTCAGGACTAAGTCACTCTCTTTAGCCGAGCCAAGAGTGGTGTAACCCTTCGTGATCTTGTGGAGCGCGCTCACCGAGAGCCATCCGGTCGGAGCCTTCAACGACTCGATCCGACTTCGTTTCCATTCGTGCCACTCCACAACAGGTGACAGGGTGGTTCCGCCAACCGTTTGGAACCCCAGAACGAGAGTAGAAAGGGCAATCGAGACCATCTTACTCATTCTGAACGTCGTCAGAGACGGTTCTGTTCGGAGGTAATCCTTGGAACAAACACCGTTTGCCTTAACTCATCCTTATCAAAACGATGCAAGGACGCTGGGTAGGATTGGCTACGATGGATCGCCGAGGTTTTCTTACTAACTCTGCCGCGTTGATCGGAGGACTCTCCCTATCCTCTCCCACATCCTTCTTTAGAGCTGTGGCCTCTCAAGCGCAGTATGTAGAAGGCGTCGTGTTCCATGATCGCAACGGTTCAGGCAAAAGAGAAGCCGGCGATCCAGGCGTTGCCGGAGTCTGTGTCTCGAACGGAAGAGAGGTAGTGAAAACCGATCGGAACGGTCGCTACAAGCTCCCTATCGAAGACGGGATGGTTGTCTTTGTCGTCAAGCCTAGCGGGTGGTCTGTTCCCGTAAATCCTGAAGGACTTCCGCAGTTTCACTACGTCCATCGGCCTTCCGGCTCTCCCAAGTTACGGTATCCCGGAATCGCGCCGACAGGCACCTTGCCCGCGTCCGTTGACTTCGCCTTGACGCCAACGAAAGAGTCGGACCGGTTTAAGATGGTTCTCTTTGGCGACCCACAACCGCGGAACCAGACGGAAATCGACTACATCGCTCACGACGTTGTGGAGCAGGTGGCTCGCGAAGCTCGGGAGCAGGGGTGTCTATTCGGTCTGAGCCTCGGCGATGAGATGTTCGACAACCTCTCGCTCTACGAAAGCCTCAACCGCACTGTTGGAACCGTCGGTATTCCTTGGTACAACACCGTCGGAAACCACGACCTCAATTACGACAGTCTCGACAACGAGGGAGCGACCGAGACATTCAAGCGCGTTTTCGGGCCCACTTACTACTCCTTCGATTATGCGAAAGTGCACTTTGTCGTGCTGAACGATGTGGTCTGGCATGGATCCGAGCAAGGCGGCTACCACGGGGAGCTCACAAAGCGTCAACTGGAATGGCTGAAGAACGACCTTGCTCACGTCGGAAAGGATCGACTCTTGTTCATTGCGATGCACATTCCTTTAGCAGGTGTGCAGAACCGAGAGGAACTATTCCGACTAATCGAAGATCGTCCGCATACCTTCTCAGTTTCGGCACACACGCATGTTCAGGCCAATCTCTTTTACGGAAAGCAAGAAGGGTGGAACGGGAAAACGGAGCACCACCACCTCAATCACGTCACGGTCTGTGGCTCTTGGTGGGAGGGCGCACCGGACGAGCGAGGCATTCCGCACGCAACCATGAGCGACGGCGGTCCGAACGGGTACTCGATCATCGAATTCCAAGGCAACGAATACACCGTTCACTACCGACCCGCTAGTCGTCCTGCCTGGGAACAGATGTCGATCTTCCTACCGGAGGAACTCCTTGCCGGAGACGCTCGAAACACGAACGTGATCGTGAACGTGTTTGCGGGATCCCAACGTTCGACGGTCGAGATGAAAGTTGACAACGGCGAATGGGTGAAGATGGAGAACTTCAAAGGACAAGACCCGTTCTTCCTGAAGCTCAAGGAACTCGAGTCGAGTCCGAAACCTCCGGCGGGGCTCAAGCTCCCTAATCCGTCTGAAACCGGTCACCTATGGAGAGGGAAGTTGGGCGCGATGGCGAAAGGCACCCATGTGGTGGAAGTGCGAACGCGCGACATGTACGGTCAGATGTTCTTCGATCGTCGAATCGTCAGAATCGTCTAGTTGCTTCCACTTTGAAAGATTCTTTGGAAATTGGAAAAAGGAACCGCCGAAGACGGACACACTTTGATAAGATTTGTTTAGTGAAACGCGCCTTCACGTTGATTGAGCTATTGGTGGTCATTGCGATCATCGCAATCTTGGCGGCAATCCTCTTTCCAGTTTTTTCTCAGGCAAAGCTTGCCGCAAAGCAAACGGCGGCGCTCTCACAGATGCGTCAGCTCAGCATGGGCGTGATGATGTACGCCGGCGATCATGACGATTGTTTCGTTCCGGCGAGCATGCGTTCGGCAATCACGACCGATACTCCGACCATCTGGACTCAAGGTGTGCTGCCCTACTTGAAAAACCGAGACTTGGTCGTCCTCCCTGATTCCAATGGAGGCTATGCAGAGGCATGGGCTTCTAGACACCATCAAGCCGTTGGATACAGCGACGCAACAGGTTACGATCCTTTGACGGCCGCCGTGCCCGGTGCGGCAACGCCTGGGACGGAAGGCTTTCGAACGGTGGTTTCTTTCTCTAACGTCGAAGAAAGCGCGCGCACAGGTCTTTTTGCAGCGAGCGCAAACGCTCCTCGGAACACCTTTACCACCAAGCACCGAGGGTACGTCTTCAATCCTTACAATGGGTTGAACAGCCCGGACGGGGACTACACCAAGGGGCTGCCTTTGATCTCAGACCGGGACCTGGTTACAGAACCCGGTGACCCGAACTATCCGACATCTCCGTCTCTCTCGGCGGGTCGTCTGAAGCCAATTTTCGCTAGATTCTCCGCAGATCGGCAGAACAATGGCCGTACTCCGGTGATCTTTGCCGACGGTCACACAAAGGTTTATTCGGCTCGGGCGCTTAACACCTTTGGGACCGTTATCTGGCGATTCCGCTAAACGGATTCTCGTTCAAAAGCTCCAAAACGGCCTTACGTGCAACGTCCATTCGTTGTTCGATCGGGCCGCTTAACTTAACGTAGGGTCTTCCGCTGGAGCCGAGTGCGGACAGAAACCACTCGTGCATGGTTTTTCGAATGTGCTCACCGTCGCGAGTTCCATCCTGAACCCACGGGATGTCTGGTAGAGCGAGTAGGTAAAGGTCGACCTTGTCCTGTGCAGCGATTGCTTCCACCTTGGCGCTGTAACGATTCATGTAGCGACGGTGCCAAACCGCCGTAGCAAGACCGTTCGTATCGCAGAACAGCACCTGATTCGCTTCTCTAGCTCTGGCGTTTTCCAATGCTTGTTGGCCCTTGGCAATGGTCTCGAATTCCCGAGACTTCCACGGACCGGATCGGGTTTCGCAGTACTCCCTTCCAAACTCGGGCACCCAGACCGTCTTGAACTCATCCGCTAAAAGGGAAGCAAGAGTGGTTTTTCCGGTGGATTCCGCCCCAACTAGCACGACTCGCTTGGCCAGGAAGGCTCGAATCGCAGGTGCGAGGTAATCCCAGTGGGCGTAGGGATCTTGCCGAAGAAGCGAACCCGATATGGGAAAACTTGATCGACTGGGATCGACGGAACGGTGTACGCATCCAAGAGCATTTGCGTACGCGTCCCCGTACTCCTCGGAAGTGAAAACCGCATCCGGCACACGTCCCAATAGCTCGCTCGTTCGTCGCGCCCAAGGTTCGGATTCATTGGGGAGGTCGTCTGGAGTGACGAGCACCTCGATGTCTGGAAACCACTCGAGAAGCGCCTCTTTTCTGAGCTCGCCGGAGAGGATTTGGGAGGGATGCTCGCATACAATTGCGATAACCCTGTCCGACTCGGCAATGGCGGTCTCTATGAGGAAACGATGCCCTGGGTGCGGCGGGTAGAACTTGCCAATGACGACCGACAGGCGGTGTTTCACGCTAGGCTACGCTCGCTTGGCGCTCGTCGCGCTCGGTCCTTAGCCACTGCAGCAGACCGGAGATTGCAAGGCCCAAGAACAGCACGTATAGAACGGCAGTGGACTGGAGCCCCCTCTGGATGTAGACCGGAATGTAGACGATATCGACCAATATCCAGAGGATCCAACTCTCGACCTTTTTCCGATTGAGCAAAAACTGAGCCGTCACGCTGGTGATGGCTAGAGCAGAATCGACATAGGCGAACTCGCCGCCCCTGGCCTTGATGATTGGCGCCACCACAAGGGTCGCAACGAGGATCACGCCCCCGAGCAGACCGTACTCCGACTTCTTGAGACGGCTGATTCGAAGGGCGGTTCCGCTCTCTCCGCCGCGAACCCATTGAACCCAGCCGTGGATACAAAGGGCGAAGAACACGAACTGGAGAACCATGTCCGCGTACAGCTTCGCTCCCCAAAAGACGTAAGCGTATAGCGAGACGTTGACGATGCCGATCGGCCAATTCAGGATGTTCTCAACGGCCACTAAGTAGACGCCCAACACGCCCGTCACCACCCCCGCAAACTCGAACCAGTCGCTCTTGAAGAAGTGCTTCATGACGCCTGCGATGAGGACCGTGACGAGCAATACGGCGAGAAATCGAGGGACGTTGAGTGGCTTCCCAGCCTGTGCTGAAGCCTTTGACAGTGTCCCTCGATCCTCGCCCATAGTCATCCTCTATTTGCCCGCTTAGCCGCCCATCTTGAAAGAGACGGTAATGGTGGATTTGGTCTTGGGAACAGTGCCTTCGAACGTAAGCTCGTAGGGGTTCTCGGCATCCATAAACTTTAACTCACCCTTTGCATCGGTTCCAGCGTTACCCATGCCGCCATTGATGGTAAGCGAAACGGTCTTATCGTCCTTCTTCTCCCATGTGCCGAGGAACGTCGTTTCTGGCAGTTTGCTGCCGGTGAGCTTGATCTCGGCCTTTCCGTCCTCACTCAAGGTGAACGCGGCGATTTCGAGCGGCTCCTCGGTTTCGCCATCCTTCAGCACGCCCGACCCTTTCCGCATGCCGGACCAATTCTTGAAAGTGATCGGCGTTCCTTCCCCGGGGGTGGTGACGGTGCTCCCCTCGCCGGCCGGGGGTGTTGCCTCAGGTTGGACTTGACCCGATGCGACTTTCTCGCCTTCTTTATTCGTTTCCTCGACAGTAGGAGGAACTGCGCACCCGATCAGGAGCGCAAAAAGGACGAATGGTGCAAGCTTCTTCATACCAAGATTCTACTTTGGACCAGCCCCAAAGAATGACCCGGGAAAGCGTGGCAAACCGTCGTCTTGGCAACTTCAAGCTTCAGCGGTAAGATGCGCGCATGTTCGTTGCCGCGTGGTCCATTTTGGGATCCGGTCTCTCACCAATGGTGCAGCCGCCAATCGCCCCTCTCCGGCCCCCGAGTGTTCCAATTATTGTTCACGACCCGTACTTCAGCATTTGGCTTCCGAACGAAAAGCTGACTGAGGCGGATACGCAACACTGGACGGGTGCCGCCCACACCATTCGGGTGCGAGCCGAGATCGACGGTAAGGTTTTTCGACTGATTGGGAAGGGAACTGCTCCGGCGATGGGGCAGGAGTCGTTGCGGATCACTCCAACCCGCACCATCTCAACCCATAAAGCCGACGGCGTCGGAATTGAGCTCCAATGGATCACTCCCTCCTTGCCGACTAATCTCACCAAGATGTCCGAGCCGATGACGTACTTGCTGTGGCGAGCCAACGCAACGGACGGCAAGAGCCACCGTGTGGCTCTTGAGGTGGAGAGTTCGGGTCAAATTTGCGCCGGGGATGGGTCCGACCTCGTCGTCACTGACTCAGAAAAGGTAGGGAATCATCAAGTTGTCAGCGTTGGGACGAAAGCCCAGCGAGTGCTCCAGAGAAAGGGTGACGGAACCACGATCGACTGGGGTCGCTTTTACATGGCGATCCCTGCCGACGCCCTCGAGTTTCTAAGAATCTCGCATCCGGGCGGGGCAGAGACCTCAACCGCGAAGGATACGCAACTTGTCCTCAAGTCCCGTTCGTTCACGTGCGACAAGCAGGGGATTGAGAGTCACTTCGCCTTTCTCTACGACGACGAATACTCGATTCAATACTTTGGGCAGAACCTGAGACCGTACTGGCGCAAAGGCGGAAAGACAGCAGAGACCTTGCTGAAGAACATCGATAAAAGTCTCGCCGCCGACCGAAATGCTTGCGCAAACTTCGACGATGATTTCGTCGCCGACCTCCACGCGGCGGGGGGTGAGAAATTCGCGGCGATCGGTGCCCTCGCGTTTAGACAAGGTCTCGGCGGGTGCAAGCTTGCCGCGGACCCTAAAGGTCAACCGCTTTTATTCCCGAAGGAGAACACCAGTAACGGATGCATCGCAACGTCGGATGTCATTTATCCGATGGCGCCCCAGACGCTTCTTTTTGGCTCTGCACTGACCAGGGCGCTCCTCACGCCGATCATGGCTTACGCAGCCTCTGGTCGATGGCCGTTTCCGTTTGCGCCGCACGATTTGGGCACCTATCCGCAAGCAAACGGACAGGTTTATGGCGGGGGTGAAAAGACGGAGGAGAACCAGATGCCCGTGGAGGAGTCGGCGAACATGCTCATCCTCGTTGCCGCGCTCGCTGAGGTCGAGGGCAATGGCTCCTACGCGGAAACGTACTGGAAAGAGCTCAAAACTTGGGCGGAGTATCTGCGTTCCAAGGGACTGGACCCGGAGAATCAGCTTTGTACCGACGACTTCCTCGGACACCTTGCCCACAACGTGAACCTTTCGGCGAAGGCGATTTTGGGACTGAAGAGCTTCGCGAAGTTGTGCCGAATGACGGGGCGTAACGATTTAGCAGCCGAATACGAATCCGTTTCTAGGGAGTTTGCGAAGGAGTGGGTGATCCGGTCGGAGGATGGCGGTCACTCACGCTTAACCTTTGATCGCGCCGGCACTTGGAGTCAGAAGTACAACCTAGTCTGGGACCGGATCTTGTCCTTCGACCTCTTTCCAAATTCGGTCCGAGAAAGAGAAATGGTCTTCTACCGGACGAAGCTCAACCCATATGGGCTTCCATTGGACAGTCGGGGAACCGGCGCTAAGGTGGACTGGACTCTTTGGACGGCGAGCCTGACGCAGAACCGAGAAGATTTCGATGCCCTCGTTGATGGCGTGTTCCGGTACGTGAACGAGTCGCCTCAGAGAGTCGCTATCGGTGATTGGTACAACACCGCAACCGGAGCGTTCAACTTCATGCACACTCGACCCGTGTTGGGCGGGGCCTATCTCCAACTCCTTTACAACCAAGCCGTTTGGAAAAAATGGAGCAACCAGAGCAAAGATCGGGCCACAGGATATGCGGCTATTCCACCGCGCCCAGTCCTCAAGATGGTGGTACCCGCGGCGGACTCGCAAGGATCGGTCTGGCAGTATCGATTCGTTGCTCCACCCGAAAACTGGACCTCTGACGTGTCCACGCGAGACTGGCAGGTTGGGCTAGGTGGATTTGGGACACGAGGCACCCCAGGTGCGAAAGTCGGCTCAGTTTGGGACACGTCTGATATTTGGCTGAAGCGAGAGTTTGAACTTTCTTCGGTGCCGGACAACCTTAAACTCTGGCTGCACCATGATGACGACGTGGAGGTGTATATCAACGGAGTCCTCGCGCTGAAGCGATCGGGCTGGACCACCGACTACGAGGCGATGCCCATATCCTCTGCTGCGCAGAAGGCTCTCCGAAAGGGCAAGAACGTTCTTGCGATCCACTGTCACCAAAACGCTGGTGGTCAGTACATAGACGCCGGGCTCGTCCGCGAGGAGCCGCCGAAAAGAAAATGAGTCCCGCTTCGGTAATTGTGCTTTCTTTGGTTACTAGCCTCATGAATCAACCTGCCTCTCTTCCTGATCAGATCATCCTGGGGAACAACCGGGTGAAACGGACCATCTCGCTGAACCCGTTCGTTGGAACAACATCGATGGTCTCCGTGGGTTCCGGGCAGGAGTTCGTGCGTGCGGTCGAGCCTGAGGCGAAGATCGTTATCGATGGTAAAGAGTGGTGGTTAGGGGGAACCGACGAGAAGGTCAATCGGGCTTTTATTGATGCTAATCGTCTGCCTCGTTATCGCCCTTCAAAGAACTCCATTCCGCTCGTCTCGTGCGAAAAGGCGACCGTTTCGATCCCCATTTCTCATCAATCCAAAGGTTCGTTTGTGGCGTCGACTCAGGGCTACCGCCTTACTTTTCAGAACGATTCCGTCGAAGCAGAACTGCTTATTGGGTGTCACGAAAGTCTTCCCATCATCACCAAGGAGGTGATCGTTCGAAATCGCTCTCAGAAGGTCGTTCGAGTCAATCAGGTCGTTGTGGAGCGGCTCGCGATGGTGGAAGGCGAAAGCCAAGTCGAGCGTCAGGGGGCGTGGAAACTACCGGACGTCACGGTTCTCTCCGACCTATCGTTTGGCGGCAGGTGGGATTCGGCGGTCGCGTGGAAGAAAGACCCGGCCTACGAGACTCAAGTGAGCTACTTGCTCGAAACACCCTGTGTTTTAGAGGTTGCACCTCCTACCGGTCCGGGTGCCGACCTCAAGCCGGGTGAGACCTTGCAGTCGAACCGCTCTTATCTAGTCGTCCACCCTTCAAGCGATCCGACTGTGCAACGATCCGAGCGGAAAGCGCTTTTCGCTGCCTACGCTCCATGGGTGCTGGATAACCCGCTGATGCTCCATATAAGGAGCAATGACGACGCGGAGATCAGGCGTGCGATCGACCAAGCTTCTGAATGCGGGTTCGAGATGGCCATCATGAGCTTCGGAAGCGGCCTGAACATGGAGGATGTTTCTGAAAAGAACATCGCCCGATTCAAGGCACTCCGAGAGTACGCGAACGCCAAAGGGGTTCGATTCGGTGGGTATTCGCTCCTCGCGAGCAGACGGATCGACGATGCGAACGATGTGATCAATCCCAAAACAGGCAAGCCTGGTGGAGCCATCTTTGGGAATTCCCCTTGTCTTTGTTCCGATTGGGGGAAGCGATACTTCGCCAATATCAAGAAGTTCATTGAAGAGACGGGATTCCAGGTTCTCGAGCATGACGGCAACTATCCCGGCGACGTTTGCGCTTCGACCTCGCACCCTGGGCATCGCGATTTAGAAGATTCCCAGTGGCGCCAATTCGAGGTGATGAGGGAGTTCTATGCGTGGTGTCGGGCGAAGAATGTGTTCTTGAACGTGCCGGACAACTACTTCCTTGCAGGGTCGAACAAGTCGGGCATGGGATATCGGGAGACGAACTGGTCTCTGCCGCGAGAACAACAGCATCTTCATGCTCGGCAGAATCTGTTCGATGGGACCAAGGAGAAGTTGCCCTCCATGGGTTGGATGTTTGTGCCTCTCGTGGAGTACCACGGCGGTGGACCCGCTGCGACGATCGAGCCGCTGAAAGAGCATCTTCCGGACTACGAAATGCACTTCGCGAACACCCTTGGCTGGGGAGCGCAAGCATGCTGGCGCGGAACTCGGCTCTACGATGCTCCTGAGACAAAGGCGATGGTGCTCCGCATGGTTGGCTGGTTCAAAGCGAATCGAGAACTTCTGGAATCAGATATCTCCTTGGCTCGTCGGGCTGACGGAAGAAGACTCGACTTTGTGACTCACTCCAAGGGGAGCAAGCACATCACCGTCGTATACAACCCTACAAACAGGCCTCTCAAAGAGGTGATTCCCATCTTGGCGGGACCGTTCAGAGGCGTGAAGAAAACGGCAGGTGAGGGAACTCCTAAGGTTCAAGGAAAGGGAATTCAGCTTGATTGCAGCGTCCCCCCGCATGGCTGGAGCTATCTGGTTTACGAAACTCGATAACTCCAGCGCATCGACTGCGCGCTAGGTCGTTCAGGGGGAAGGGGGGAGGAACTCCACCATCCCCCACCGATCCGGAAGGTGCATGTCGATCTCTCCCTGCGGGGACCAAACCCAGTTATCCTCTTTTTGCCCCGCTGGCTTCACGTACTTGCCATCTATAATCTGCAGGTCCCACTGAACTCGACTGAAGTTGATCTTCCATTTGTCGCCTGGATTGGGAGGGACGTCACCTTTTGAAATTTCCCAAAGGGCGTGCCACGGCAAGTGGATTTCGACGGACCAACCGTCATCCGTATCCGATGGGTCATTGAGCGTTCCCCTAAGTTCCACGGCTGTGCGCAGACCTTGTATTTCCCAGCCATCGACCCCGCGTCCTTGCTGTCGATAAGGTCGGATAAGAAGGAGGTCCCAAGTGGTGTTTAGCGCGTTAAGTTCTAACTCGGCATAGGCCAGACCATCGTTATCGGGGTCAAGAAACACCTCGAAATCGTTGTCGTGGAAGATCACCGAATCGTGGTCGGTGAGGGTTGCCCACAGGTGGGGCTCTTCCATCTCGGCACCAATGTAAAGGCCGTCTTCCGCCCAGAACATCTTCATTCGAGTGCGGTGGCGAGGCTTTGGCCGCTTATCGCCTTCAATGTCGACAAAGTCGTCGGACCACTCGCATTCGGTCCAAGGGAACTTGTTGAGATTTCCGTCCAGCTCTTCGAGGCCAGGCAGAAACTTGGCTCGATAAGTTTTGGGATCGGGCGGTGGGGTCGTGATCTCTGACATTCGGTTGAAAGCTACCTCGGCTGTGCCGACCGGACTTCTTTACGAATGCTTCAAAACGGCCTATTCTCGCAGAGCATGAACCAAAAAGCCACACTCATTACCGGGTTGCAATCTGCTCTTGGGACTCTCCGGAAGGACCTGGTCGCGCTCCCCGAAGATGGAATTGCCAAAACGTTTGGAGGGGTTACGCGGTCTGCGGCCGACATGGTTCACGAGATCAATCTGGTGAACAAGCACGTCGTGAAGTCCATTCTGGGGGAACCGTTGTTCGATTGGCCGGAAGGATGGATCAAGGCCCCGGATCAACTCCATAACAAAGAGGCCTTGCTTAAGGCTTTCGATCAGACCAATGAATACGTCTTGGCGGGGCTGGACAG
>CAYYJX010000050.1:0-22131 GCA_964471545.1 uncultured Fimbriimonas sp.
GTGGAAAAAATTTCCGCGCCCATGGCGTCGTAGACGCGCGCGACTTGCTCGGCGAGACGTATTTCGACATGCCGTTCTTCGCGATGCGGGTCTTTGCCGAGCACCAATCGCATCATCGGCACATCATTGCGGCGAGCGGCAAAGGTGAGCGGCCAGTAATAAGATCGGCGGGTGCGGACATTCAATTTCGCTCCAGCCTCGATGAGGCACTTGGCAGTCTCGAGGTTGCCTGAGTCGATGGCCATCATGAGCGGCGTCGCGCCAGTATCGTTCTTCAAGACCCAGCGCATCGCACCTTCACGCACAAGTTTCATGAACTCATCCGAGATCGGAGTGAGAAAGGGGGTGTTGGGATCAGCGCCCAGCTCGATGATCGTGCGGACCGAGCGGTTGCAATTGCGCGCGATCGCGACATGGAAGGCGCGTTGACCTTCGGGCATAATGGCATGGTGATCGGCGCCGTGTTGCAGAAGCTGCGATGCAAGTTGATCGTGGCCATGGCGCAAAGCCGCGGAGAGCGGGGTGGCGAGATAGGGAGCGCGTGAAAAGTTGGCAGACGCACCGCCTGCGAGCAGGAGGCTTGCCGTTTGATGATCGCCGTGACTGCAGGCTTCCTCGAGCGCGCTGCCTGATGGAAAACCGTAATCGAGAAACAGTTTTGCGAAATTCATCATGCCCTTCCGCGCGGCGATTTCGACGAGTTTTTCGCGATTGAAATCATTGCCAAAGCTCACGCCGCGGGAAAACAGCAGGCGCGCCTTGATGATGTCGTTTTGTTCGAATGCCTTGCCGAGCCAGGTCTCCCATCCGCCAGGTGGTGTGGGCACCTGATCGACGAGTTGCTCAAAAAATCGATTGTCTTTGGAATCGAATGCGAGCTCGAAGGCCGAAGGGCCTTGGGTGCCAGAGCAGGCCAGCAACGGATCGGCACCGATTTTCAAAAGCGCGTGTGGACTGCTCTTCTGTCCGTAGGCTTTGGGAGTACGACCACCTATGGCGAACTCGCCGCCACCCTCGGCGATCCGAACCTTTCTCGGGCAGTGGGTCTGGCGAACGGCTCCAACCCCGTTTCCATCATCGTGCCCTGTCACCGCGTCATCGGTAGCAGTGGGTTGGTCGGCTATGCCGGGGGAATCGAAAGAAAAGAAGCGCTCCTCAAACATGAAGGAGCGCTCCCTGCCAATCTCTTCGATTGACGGTTCCGTTAGGAACCGAATTCTGACTTATAGGCGAGAATCTCGTCCTCGATCTCTTTCGCCTCGATCAGGTGAAGAAGGTTCTCGTCCGAAAGCCGCTCAAACACCGACTCCAAGGCGGCACGCTCGGCGCGGTGCTTCGTCCGTAGCTCCCGTCTCAGCTTTCCTTGAAGGAACCGAATACGGTCTTCGCGAGACTCACAAATGAGCTGAGGCACCGGACTCGGCTTGAGATCTTCAAGGGCAACCATTGTCACCCGTGCCGTGTTGGTGTGTCGGCGATGGCCCGTTCGGACATTCTCCGCGTAAACCTCGACAATTACCTCGACCGAGGTTCGACCAACGAAGCCCACTGTGCCCTCTAGGGTCACCAGCTCGCCCACTTCGATCGGCTCGTGGAAATCCACCCGATCGAAGCTGGCAGTGACGCAAACCTTTCCTGCGAATCGACTAGCGGTCGCGTAAGCGCAAAGGTCGATCTTAGAGAGCAACGCGCCGCCAAACGCTTTGCCAAGGTAGTTCGCCTCATTCGGTTGAATGAGTTCGGCAATCGTCACCTTGGTCGCAGAGACCGCTTTGCCCGCAGGTGGGACTTGCTCCGACACTAGGATGCGCTCCGAATAACCTGAATAAAATCGCTCGGCTTCAAGGAGGCTCCCCCGACCAATCCACCGTCAATTTCGGGTTGAGAGAACAGCTCAGCGGCGTTCGCCGGGTTCACGCTTCCACCGTACTGAATGCGAACGGATTCTTGGATCGAGGCGGGCAGAACGGAGCGGATAAAGCCGCAAACTCGGTTCGCCTCGGTCGAATCACAGACCTGCCCGGTTCCAATGGCCCACACCGGTTCGTAGGCGATGACTCCCTGGGCAAAGGCTTCGGCATCGATTCCGTCCAGCATCGCGTTTACCTGCGCAGCGATCACTTCGTCGGTCTTTCCAGCCTCCCGCTCGGCAAGGGTCTCACCCACGCATACGATCGGAGTGAGTTCGGTACCCAACACCGCCTTCAGCTTGAGGTTCACGGTTTCGTCGGTTTCGGCGAAGAAGCTCAAAGTGGTTTCAGGCACCTCGAGCTTTCCAAATCGACCTCGGCGCTCCGAGTGACCGATCAGGACGTACTTGCACCCGGCATCAGCGATCATGGACGCGCTGAGAAAACCCGTAAACGCCCCCGATTCTTTCCAGAAAACATCCTGCGCACCGACACCGATACCGGATCCGGCAAGCGCGGCGACAACGGGCGAGATGGAGAGGAACGTGGGGCAAATCCCAACTTCGCACCCCGAGCTTTCTCCGACGAGTTCCTTGAGCTCCGTTGCTCGGGCTGCCGCGTCGGCTTGCAGCAGGTTCATTTTCCAGTTGCCGACCACGATCTTCTTTCGCATCAATGGGAGTTTTACCTGCCCACCGTTCTCAGCGTCGTCAGCATTATTGTTACGATCACTGCTCTACCGCCGCCGTTCGTTCGTTATGCTTATTCGAATATGCCGCTCCTCGATCTTCCTCTCGAAAAGCTCTACGGCTACGAGGGTCGAAATCCGAAGCCAGCCGATTTTGAGGCATTCTGGGATCGATCACTCGCCGAACTCGATGGCATCGATCCCGAGGTCCGGCTGGAGAGAGTTGATCTTGGAGTCAGCACGTACGAGTGTTTTCGCCTCTGGTTCAAGGGCACTCATGGAGCCGACGTTCACGCAAAGTACGTCCGACCGAAAGGGGCAAAAAATCGACCCGCTATCCTTCAGTTCCACGGCTACACCTGGCATAGCGGCGAATGGTCCGATCGGTTTGGACTAGCCGGCGAAGGGTACTGCGTCGCGGCGCTGGATTGTCGCGGACAATCTGGCCTCAGCACCGATCCCGGTGGGAACGTAGGCAACACGCACAACGGGCAGATCATTCGCGGTGTGGAAGGTCCACCCGAAAACATGTATTTCCGGAATGTCTTCTTGGACACTGCGATGCTCGCAAAAGTCGTCGCTCAGTTTGAAGAGGTGGACGCCGAGAGAATCGGGGCGATGGGTGGCTCGCAGGGCGGCGGCTTAACCTTGGCGTGTAGCGCGCTCGCCAACATCAAAATGGCCGCTCCCATGTATCCGTTTCTGTGCGACTACAAGCGAGTTTGGGAAATGGATCTTGCGAAAGGTGCTTACGCAGAGATTCGAGATCATCTTCGGCGGCGTCACCCGAATCACACCGAAGCGGAAGCCTTCTGGACAAAACTCGGCTACATCGACAATCAACACCTTGCCCCTCGAATTCGCGCCAAGACTCTCATGGCCGTCGGTCTGATGGATGACATTTGCCCGCCTTCGACGCAGTTCGCGGCGTTCAATAAGATCACGGCCGAGAAAGAAGCGATGATCTACCCCGATTTCGGACATGAAGGTCTGCCTGGATGGAACGACCGACTGTATCGATTCTTTTCTGAGCTATGAGATCGAGTCGCTCTTATTTGCTGAGCCTTTTCGTGGTTCTCGCAACAACGGCTACCGCGCAGGATCTGGATGCGATCGATAAGGCGGTCGTCGATTCGATGGAAGTCGAACACATTCCGGGTGTGGTCGTTGGAATCCTCAAGAACGGGAAGATCGTGGATTCTCGCGCCTATGGATTCGCGGACTTGGAGAAGCGCATCCCTATGACGGTCGACAAAGGGTTTCGCATCGCCTCGATTTCGAAGCAGATGGTGGCAACTGTCACTCACCACTTTGCGAAGGAAAACCGTCTTTCGTTGGAAGACCCCATCACCAAATTCTTCCCTGCTCTAAGTCGACGATATCCCGGTGTGAAGATCAAGCACCTATTGAGCCATACCGCGGGTATAGCGGATGTGACGTCGTTCGCCGAGTTCCAGTACAGCAAGAATTACGGAGTCGACGGCATGATCGAGTTGATCCTTACACGGGAGCCAGACTTCGCTCCAGGGTCGGCGTACAAATACTCAAATTCAAACTATGCCCTGATGGGACTCATCCTGGAGAAAGTGTCGGGCACCTCCCTGCGCTTCCTCCTTCGAGACCGACTTTTCCAGCCGCTCGGCATGAAAGAGTCATTCGTCTTTCGGGATTACGAGGACGTCTCCAACGTTGCCGTTGGGTACCGCTTCGCTGAAGGCAAATTCGTGAAATCCGGCACCAAGCGTCCGATTGAGCTTGATGGATCGGGACCGGTTGTCTCCACACTCGCAGACCTGGCGAAGTGGGACCAAGCGCTGTACACAGACTTTCCCTTGACCGGTGCCATGAAGGCCATCGCCTGGGCCCCGACTCCTCTGACAACCGGCAAGACCAGCAATTACGGAACAGGATGGACCACCGGCGTTGTCGAAGGACTTCGAATGGTGAGCCACGGTGGCAGCACTTTGGGATACACCGCTGGATTCGTGCGCTTGTACGATAAGCAGATTTCGGTGATCGTCCTGCGCAATGGAGCAGGTAAAAACGCTGTTCCACTTGCTCGGAAAATTCTCTCCGAAGTTGCCGGTCTCAAGACACCAGACGACGGATCCGGCTCCTTGTAATCGCTCATGGTCTCGCTAGCCCTTCTGATCACCACCCAAATGGCGTGCCGACCGGCCGCGATTTTTTCGGATGGGATGGTCTTACAGCGCGGAAAACCGATCCCTGTTTTCGGATTTGCACCGCCTGGCTCGCGCGTGGTCGTCGAGTTTAACGGTCAGAAGGTGGCGACCGTCACCGAGCCGGAGGGCAGATGGACTCTAAATCTCCGCGCCGTCGATCGACCCGGTCCTCACACGTTAACCGTGAAGGGCACCTCGACAACCGTCATTCGGAATGTTCTTGTGGGTGAAGTTTGGCTCTGCGCAGGACAATCGAACATGGATTGGCCTGTTTTGAAGGCCGACCAAGCCAAAGAGATGCTCCAAGAATCGGATGCAAACATCCGATTCTTCAAGGCTCAGCGAGTCAGCAGGCCGAGTATGGCGGTCGACGTGAAAGGGAGTTGGGTCACCGGTGCATCGGAGTCGATGAGCAGCGTCTCGGCGGTCGGTCTCGCCTTCGCTCTAAGACTTCGAAGCGAGCTCGGGGTGCCCGTGGGGATCGTTCAGGCAACCTGGGGTGGATCGCGATGCGAGAGCTGGATGAGCCAAAAGGCTATCGATTCCGACAATGCCCTTCGGCCGATCATGGACGAGTACTTCGCCCAGCTCACGACGTTCGAGAGTCGCATGGTCACGTATCGCACTCAACTGGCGGAGTGGGAAGCGGCGACTCAGAAAACCGATCCGGGGAACAAAGGATTCGAAGACGGCTGGGCAAGGACGGATCTGGACGAATCGGATTGGCTCCCGGTAGACCTTCCCGCGAGCATCGAGCAAATTGAGGGTCGAGATGTAGACGGAGCTTTTTGGTTCCGCAAGACCATCGACGTGCCGGCCTCGGTCGCAAAAAAAGGGCTTCGAATGGCGCTCGGACAGATCGCCGATAACGACACCGTCTACTTCAACAACTCCAAGGTCGGAGGGACGAAGGGCAAAGAGAGACGGCGGGCTTACTTTGTGGGTTCCGGTCTGGTCCGCCCTGGAAAAAACGTCATCTCCATTCGTTGCTGGAACCGTAGCGGCGACGGGGGCGTCTTGGGTCCGATCTGCACCCTAGAGCAGGCGTCTTCCAATTGGAAACTGGACCTCGCCGGAACGTGGTTGATGAAGCCGGAGGTCCTTCTTGAGCAAGCCGAAACCGACGTGACTCGACCTGTCCGCCCGATGGGACCAGGAGATCCGAATGCGCCTGCTGGGGCGTACCACGGGATGGTAGGCCCATTGATGCCGATGGCCATTCGCGGCGTGCTCTGGTATCAGGGCGAGGCGCACCTTGGGGAACACGGCATTTACCGCAAGCTCTTCCCTGCCCTTATCAACGATTGGCGGAGACGCTGGAAGCAGCCCAATCTGCCCTTCTACTTTGTGCAACTGCCTGGCTACGGTCCACTTGATAAGCAGTCGGATAAGTATCTTTGGGCTGAAATGAGAGAGGCTCAAACTGCTGCCCTTTCCCTGCCTGCAACGGGCATGGCGGTCTCGTACGATTTAGGAGAACAGGCAAGCACACACCCCCGAAAGAAGCGTGAGGTCGGGGATCGGTTGGCCGCCATTGCGCTCGATCGCATTTACGATAAGCCGAAGACAGGCTTCTCCCCAAGGTTTAAGTCTTACAACATCGTTGGAGACTCCATTCGTCTTCGGTTTGACTTCGTTGCTGGGTCGTTCAACACGTTGGATAACGGCCCAATCCGCGGGTTCGAGGTACTCGACTCAAAAGGCGTTTGGCACACCGGCGTAGCCCAATTCGATGGGCTTGAGATCATCGTCACGGCTCAGGGCGTTCCCAACCCTTTGAGCGTTCGGTATGCGTACCACGACTTCCCGAGCGCCAACGTAACGAATGGAGTTGGCCTGCCGCTGCAACCGTTTTGGGTGGATCGCCCACGACAGGACTCTTTCTGAAGCCGAACCTGCGTAGAACCTACTTGTGCTCTCCAACCTAGTTTCTGCGCTACGAGGCGTGACGGAGTATCGAGAACGGACGCTGCTCAGCTCGGTGGGCGTCATGGCGGCGACCGTCGCCATTGTGCTCCTAACGGGTATCGCTCTTGGCGTGCAGCAGGAGTTCGCGTCTCAGGTCGACGAACTGGGAGTGAACAACCTTGTGATCATCCCGGGACGATTACAGGACGGATTTAACTTCAACCTTGGTGGAGCGAGCTATTTCAAGGCAGAAGACTCGTCTTCGTTGCAGGGGGTTAGCGGGGTCACAAAAACCGCCATGTGGACATTCGTCGGGGGCGGTGCTTCGGCCGGAGCCAAGCGGGCTTCCAGCTTTTTGGTCGCCTCAACGCCCGAGTGGTTCTCCATGCGTTCCTTCAATCTCCGCGAAGGCAGGCTGATGGAGGAACAAGATCGGATGAAACCGGTGGCTGTGATCGGCTCGATCGCTTCGGACGCCATGTTCCCAGGAAAAAGCGCCCTTGGGAGAAAGATCACCGTGAACGGATCTGAGTTTGAAGTCATCGGCGTAACCGAAGACAAGGAAGCGGAGGAGAGTGTCCTAAGCTTCGGCAGCTTTCAAAACTTGATTTACCTTCCGTTCGATCTCCTTCGAAAGCGAAACCCGGCTTCTCAGATCGACCGCCTTTTGGTGCAGATTGACGAGAACATCGAGCCAACCTCGATGATCGAGAAAATCGAAGGCGTTCTCGGCAAACGTCTCGACGAGAGTCAGTTTCAGGTTTTGACCCAGAAGGACCTTCTCAAACTGGTTTTCAAGTTCACCAACATTCTCACCTACCTTCTCATCGGTCTCACTTCAATTGCGCTTTTCGTCGGTGGAATCGGCATCATGACCGTCATGCTGCTCTCCATTGGCGAGCGCACATCCGAGATCGGGATTCGCATGGCAAACGGCGCGAAAAGGCGAGACATTTTCTGGCAGTTCCTGATCGAATGCTCCTTCGTGTCGCTCGTGGGAGTCGCGGTTGGCATCGGGTTCAGCATCGGTGTTGGCGCCGCGATTCGCCATTGGACACCGATCAAGCCGCTCTTCCCCGCAGACCTTCTGTTGGGGACGGTAGGAGTGGGACTCTTCGCGGGGCTTGTTTTTGGAATCTTGCCCGCGATGACCGCGGCCAAGAAAGATCCGGTGAGATCGATCCAGCGAGGATAGTCTTTAAGACGGTCGTCGGGCGTCGAGAGCGATCTGCCGGAAGGCGGATGGCGCGACGCCTGTTTCAGATTTCACCAATCGATTGAACTGAGAAAGCTCCGGAACGCCGACCGTTTCGGCAATATGCTTGATCGGTCGGGAGGTTGTCGTTAAGAGACGGCAGGCTTCTTGCACGCGCCGTTTCCGTATGAACTCTTGAACCGTCATCCGGTGCTCTTCGCGAAACATACGGAGAAGGTGTCGGTGAGAGACCTCGGCATAATCAGCAATCTCCGGCACTCGAATCTCTTGCTTCAGGTTTCGGGCGATGAACTCCTCGGCGGCGTACAGCGCTTCATGACTGCGCAGATAGATCGGGTCCAGAGCGATGTGATTCACGAGTCCCCAAGCGAATGCCCGTGCCTGAACCAAGTCTCCGCTCACACGAGCAATGGCTCTGCGGAAGGGGGTCGTCATGCCGTGCCCCTGTTCGACTAAGGCGGGAATGGCGGACCGCTTCCCTTGGTCGCTGGGCAAGTTGAAAGAAAGGTAAAGGTGATCGGTACCCGTATCGATTCGGCCATGGGCCGCGCGCACCCCTGGAGCGAACACGACGATCGAGTCGCGCTTCACCGGCAATGTTCGAGAGTTGATCGTGACCGTATTTTCGTGGTCGTAGTAGATGGCCGTCCAAAGATCGATGGGCTGAAGCCATTCTTGACGGTTCTCGCGAAACTCTCCGTCACCCGCGTAGATGCGGTCAGGTGGGATGCCTAATCGGGCGGGAAAGACAAGGACGGGCTGTTTCACTTGATTTTGTATGTCAATAGCCGACGCACTGATCATACAAAACCCGAACCCAAAAGTCGATGCAAGTTCAAAACACAGACAAATCAGGTCAAGCGATGGCGAATAGAAACAACCGCACTCTTCGCAAATTGTTTGAAACTATTGATGAAAGGAGAGATTGTACGAAACCAATTTCTTTTGTCTTGTTTGTAGGTGCGGTTGCGTCGTTGGGGTTTGCTCAGGGGATCTATGATTCCTTCAGTTATCCGGCGGGAACGATCGTCAACAACCTTGCATCGCCTGCCGGATTCACTTGGTATTCGCACAACCTGAACGGCAACCAGTCCGATAAGGTTCTATCGACCGGACTTACCTATGCAGATGCAGGGTTACCGGCGTACACGCAGTTTGGTGGCGCGGTGCAAGTTGACGCGGCCGGCTCGAATGCCCCGAATTTTGCGCCCAACTACTTTTCCAGCCGCATCCACACGCCAAACATTCCGGCTGTCGTCGGCGGTTCGATCATCTATGGCTCGTTCTTAGTGAGGCCCGACATCGGCACCGCCGGATCGACCAATCCTTATTGGTTTTTAGCGTTCGACAATGGCGCAATTAACGGAACCGGAAACGGCAGCTACAACGGAGGGATTGAGGTGATTAACGGCGAGATTTCGGCATACGGTTATAACAACAACGCTACTGCCGTCATCAAGGGATCGGGCAAATTCACGTCTATTGGCCAAACTTCGTTTGTCGTCTACAAGTTCGATTCCACGGTGAGCGGCGCTTCCAAGCTATCCCTCGCTGTAAATCCAATTCTCTCTGGACCGTCGGTAGCTTGGGACGCGGAGATCACATTCCAAGAGTCGATCTCGGGATCTCGAGTGGAGTTCGGAACCGCCTTCTACACGGGTCAAACCGCATCGAAGGTCACCTTTGATGAGATTCGGTTTGGACGAGACCTCCAATCCGTAACACCTGTGCCGGAACCTGCAACCATGCTGGTTCTTGGGGTGGGAGCGCTTGCCCTCGCGCGCAGGAAGCGCAAGGGCTAAAGCACTTTTTGGGGGAGCAACGGGGGCCCTGCGTCAGCAGGAGCCCCCTTATTGTTTACTCGAGTGGTTTGAGCTTCGCCACGAGGTCGTCTAGGCTCATCGCTCCCAGATCGCCGTCTTCTCGGCTGCGCACGCCGACGGTGCCATTTTCGATATCGCGATCACCCAGGACGATCATGAAGGGGATCTTCTGGAGTTGGTTCTCCCGAATCTTCTTGCCCAGCGTCTCGCGTCGGTCATCGACCTCTACGCGGTAGCCGTGCTGCTCAATGAGCTGCGAGGCGATCTCGTGAGCACGGTCGTTGTGTCGGTCAGCGATCGGCAGAACGACGAGTTGAACAGGCGAGAGCCAGAATGGGAAGGCACCGGCGTACTGCTCGGTAAGCAGTCCAATCATTCGCTCGAGAGACCCGAACGGGGCCCGGTGAATCATGATCGGGCGGTGAGGCTTGCCGTCCTCGGCGATATATTCCAGTTCGAACCGCTCTGGCAGGTTGTAGTCGACCTGAACGGTTCCCATCTGCCATTCCCGACCGAGAGCATCCTTGATGACCAGGTCCAGCTTGGGACCATAGAAGGCGGCATCGCCGGGGCTCACTTCGTATGCAAGACCCTTCTGATCGCACGCATCCATGATCGCCTTGGTGGCGGCTTCCCAGTTTTCATCGTGGCCGATGTACTTGTCCGAGGTCGGGTCCTTGGTGCCCACGCGAGCGCGGAAGTCGGTTAGACCGAGCTTCTTCAAAACGGTTTGCATCAAGTCCACCACGCCAAGGAACTCCTCGAGAAGTTGGTCCGGGCGCACGAACAAGTGAGCGTCGTCTTGCGTGAAACCACGGGCACGGAGAATGCCCGTCACTTCCCCGCTCTGCTCGTAACGGTAGACAGTAGCAACCTCCGCGTATCGAATCGGAAGGTCTCGATAGCTCCGCATTTGAGATCGGTAAATCTCAATGTGGAACGGGCAGTTCATCGGCTTGAGAACGTAGGTCTCCTTCTCGTCGTCCTCCATGAACGGGAACATCTTCTCGCGGTAGTTGTAAACGTGACCCGAAACCTCAAACAGCTTGACGTTGGCAAGGTGCGGCGTCGCCACCGGCTTGTAGCCCCGCTTCATCTGCTCGTGATTCAAAAAGTCGGTCATGGTCATTCGCAATTGGGCGCCCTTCGGCAACCAAAGCGGAAGACCCGTGCCCACGCGAGCCGAGAACATGAATAGGCCGAGTTCCTTGCCAAGGATGCGGTGGTCGCGCCGCTTCGCCTCTTCCAGTCGCTCCAGATAACCTTCCAGCTCTTCCTTCGATTCGAAAGCGGTTCCGTATATCCGGGTGAGCTGTTTGTTGTTCACGTTGCCTCGCCAGTAGGCGCCTGCAATCGACATCAGCTTGAAGTGCTTAATCTCCTTCGTCGAATCCACGTGGGGGCCTCGACAAAGGTCTAGGAATCGGTGGTGCGTGCCCTCTCGATCCGTTCGTTGCTGGTTGTAGAAAGAAAGGGTTTCTCCTTCCGGAATAGCGTCCAGAAGTTGGAGCTTGTACTCAGCGACGGCTTCGCCCATGCCCGGGATGGTCTCGTCAAGGATCAGACTTCGGGCCTCCTCTCGGCTAACTTCCATGCGCTCAATTCTTTGATCAAGCTTAGAAAGCTCCTTCATCTTCGCTTCAATGGAAGCTAGATCGGCCTCTGCAATGGGTGCGGGAAAGTCGATGTCGTAGTAGAAACCGTTCTCAACAGGAGGGCCGATACTAAGCTTGGCTCCCGGATACAGTTCGGTGACTGCCTGCGCCATAAGGTGAGCGGCGCTGTGACGCAGTCGGTAAAGATAACTGTCTTCGTAACGTTCTTGCATGTGTTTTCCTCCCCTACAACGGGATCGAATTGTTTAAAGCCCAGATTTGGACCTCGCTTTAATTATGACCTCAAGGCGACTTTTGGCAAAGTTAAGGAAACAACCGGGGTCGCATTACCGTCAAAATCCAACGGAAAGGCTTGAAGGCGTCATGAAAAGAGGAATGGTTAAAGTTGTTGGATCGTTAACTGCGCTCTTAACGACGTCGCTGGCGGCTCACGCGCAATCAGGAGACCAAGCCATCGCCGCAGGGCTAACCACGCACCGCCAGAATCGCACCAATATTCACGGAGGCGTAGCGCTCGCCCTGCAACTCACCCAGAAGGATTCGATCGGAACGTCTGTCACGCAGCACGATGCCACCTTGGCTTGGTACTCCGGTCAAGTCGGTAACCGTCTGGTGAACAAGGTCGAAATCGTCGTTTACAAAAACGGTCAAACCACCCACCGAATCGTGGCCGATGGGGAGACGGTTTGGAGCTACGAGTTTGCCGGAAATAAGTACAAGAGCGAGATCTACGACCGCCGCACCGGTAACCAATCGCAGAGTTACCGATCCGACTTCTTTGGCCTCATCGGCAAGAATCTTCCGAGCGTTGCAAACCCTCTTTGGCGACTAGCGGTGGAGATGGCCTATTACCAGGACGCGAGATTCCAGCCTTGGGTGCCTGGGATTACACCGTTTTTCCGTAGCCAAGATCAGAGCGACCCTTACCGACAAACACACCCCAACGATACGATCTATCTGATGCCGAATACAGGCAAGCGCATCGAATTCGGTCTTAGTTACAACAGCCAGACGAACGTCTGGAGTTGGGAGAGTCTAATGATCAGCGAGCCCTCGATGATCAAAAACACGCAACGATCCGTGGTCACATCGATACGACCTTGGATGACCCAAAACGGCGAGGTTCAGGTTGGGCTCAACGATCCTGCGTTCAAGTTCATTCCTCCGGTGGGTGCGAGAGCGATTCCTCAATCGCAAACGATCACGATCGGCTAAAGGAATCCTCAGTTTCGCAAAGACTGAACGGCGAGTTGATACTCATCCCATCTTTCTTCAGTCGGAGGTCCGATCATGAGGCATCGAATACCGGATTCAGCGATCAGCGCTGCAAACGAGCGGCCGGCGTGATCGGGCTGAACGAGGTCTTTCCAGAACGCAGATTTGTTCACGGTCAGGATCGTTTGGGCGTGCAGGCTCTTGGGGACCACATACTCAAGGTCTTCTCGCTCCTCGTCCGTCCAATCTTCGCCAAAGAAGACCAAGCGGAGAGGGTCGATACCGTATTCGTCCTGGATCAGGCGCAACCAGACGCCCATGCCCATGAAAGCCTCGGGAGAAAAGCCGCCGAGTGCAATAGTGCCACGCGAAAGGGTCTGAAGCTCGCCGGTGAGGGCAACGCCGGAAATCGACTCCGTGTCGAGATCGTAAAGGACGCGTGTATCGTAGCGCTCGCGCCAAAGCACCGGCTATCCGCCTAGTTCTTTGGTGAGGATTGCCGCGATCTCGTCGCCGGTCGATTCGTTCACACCCGAGGTCATGAATGCGACCTTGCCCGCTTTGTCCACAACCATGATGCTCGGGAGGCTCCCCACTCCAAGGAGGGCTTGCACCTCATGGTTTCGATCCCAGTAAACGGGAGATTTGTGAGGGTGCTCAGCCTCAAACGTCTGAACCGTCTTCAACTCATCGTCGGTAGAGATCGCCATGAACTTGGCTCCCTTCGGTTCAAATTCTTCAGTGAGCTTATCCAGCACGGGAGCGAACTGTCGGCACGGTCCGCACCAAGTCGCCCAGAAATAAAGGACGACCGGACTTCCCTTCTGCGAGGAAAGCGAAACATCGCCTCCGGCTTTGACAGGCGGGACTTTGAAGTCCGGAACGGCCCGACCGATAGGTCCCTCGTTTGCGGCGCCAAGACTCTCTTCTCCGCAACCAAGGAGAGCCCCGGAAAGTAGGAGAGCGGTCGCCAGACCTCTTATCGCAACGCCCATACGAGAATGAGTGGGCCAAATCTTGGGCGAACGATTCATACGGTAAGTTTATCTACGCTCTTTCCACAGATTCCAGCACCTTAACGTTCCTTGCTGCGCATTGACAAAGTTCTAGGGTCCGTAGAAAGAGCGTAACCACTCTTTACCTTCCATGAATCCTTCCGACTTACAAGATGACGCGCAGTCCGAATCGCAAGGTTCGGCGCCCCAACCGAGTCTGGAAGAGAACAGCACCACTGCGGCAGAACAATCGCTTGTTACGGAAGAGAAAGAGAATCCAAGCAAGGTTCTTTGGCAGCTAGCGTGGCCGGTAGTCGCACTCAACAGCTTACAGGTCGTGAACTCGGTCCTCGACCGAACCTTCCTTGGGCATCTCCCTTCATCGGCGCTCACCGCCCATGGCGGAGCCACTTCGGTCATCTTCCTGATGTTCTCTTTGGCGGTTTCCGTGGCAACGGGTGCTGGAGCCATCGTTAGTCGAGCCTATGGCGCGAACAACCCACAGGAATATCGTAAAGGGAGTGATCAAGCGCTTCGAGTCGCGCTCTATTCCGGTCTGGTTTGCGCCTTGATCACCATCGCGGGTGCACCGGGCTTTGCCACCTTCATTCTTCCGCGAAACGCAACCGACGCGATCCGGCAGATGACCACCTTCAGCATCTGCTTCGGCGTCGCTCTTCCGGCGACATTTCTGATCCAGACCATCGCGGCCAACCTGCGAAGCATCGGCGATACCAAGTCGCCGATGCGGATTTCTGGTCTCCAGATCCTGCTCCACATCGTGTTGAACTTC
Organism: uncultured Fimbriimonas sp.; assembly: GCA_964471545.1. Lineage (GTDB taxonomy): Bacteria > Armatimonadota > Fimbriimonadia > Fimbriimonadales > Fimbriimonadaceae > Fimbriimonas. The sequence continues at coordinate 14,348 of CAYYJX010000050.1, forward strand.
TTGTTCATCTTTCCGCCTCAGGTCGTTCGATTCGGCGGGGCAAACCTCAAAGTCCCTGGACTTGGGCTGGGGCTCTTAGGCGCGGGCATCGCCATTGCAATCTCCACGTGGGCTGCTTGCCTGGTCTATCTGGTTTATGTGCGCAAAACGGCCCTTGAACTCCACTTTGGGTTCCGCCTGCCAGAAAAGGAGTGGGGCATCCGCATCCTCAAGATCGCCACTCCGGCGGCTCTCATGTCGGTCTTGCGAGTGTTTTCGCTGACCGTCTTCACGATGGTCTTGGCGCTCACCCCAACCGCTTCCGACGCGGTCGCTGCGATGACCACCGCGTTCGCCATCGAATCTGTGATGTTCGCCCCTGCTTTCGGACTCTCCGCCGCCGCCGGAGCTCTAGTCGGACAGTCGCTAGGAGCCAAAAAGCCGGAGCGAGCCCAGAAACTTGGCTGGATCGCGGGCTTGTACGCTTTTGCCGTCGCACTCACCTTCTGCGCACCCGTCTATATCTATGCGGAGACGATCGCGAAATCGATGCTCGGGGCAAACGTCGGGGTGATCCGAGAAGCGACGAGCTTGATTCATCTGCTCTGCCTCACCGAACCTCTCTTCTGCTTGGCAATGGTTTTGATCGGCGCGATGCAAGGGGCAGGTGACACCAAGAGACCGATGTGGATTTCGGTCTTTTCGCTTTGGCTGCTCCGAGTGCCGCTGGCGGTGCTGCTTTGCCTGAAGCCAGGCGACCCCTATTTCACCATTCTGGGACTCACCCTTACGGCCCCGCTCGGTTGGGCGATGGGCGCGAAGGGAGCTTGGATCGCCATGTCTTTCACGCAGGGATTCCAGGGGATCTTTAGCGCAATCGTCTTTTTGCAGGGTCGTTGGAAATCCCAGGCCGTTTAGCGAAATCACCGATCAAAGAGTCGTATCTTAGAGTGTCATGTCCGCACTCGCGCTTTCTTTGCTTGCCCTGACCGGTCAGGGGGCAGCCACCCTGTCCCAAGGCGACTTCGACTACAAAGACGGCGATCTCGCCTTCGAGGGCTACTACGCTGCGCCTGCCAAGGCAGCGACGAAGCCGACAGCGGCAGTAATCGTCATCCAAGACTGGAACGGAATCGACAATTACGAGAAAACTCGATGTCGCATGCTCGCTGAAGAACTCGGCGTTGTGGCGTTCGCCATTGACATCTACGGCAAAGGCGTGCGCCCGACGAACCCTCAGGCATCAGGAGCAGAGTCGCGCAAGTACTATGCCGACCCCGCCTTGCTGGCTCGGCGGATGAGCGTTGGGCTCCAGCAACTCGGCAAACTTCCGGTCAAGGTAGATGCCGCCCATGTGGGCGCGATCGGCTACTGCTTCGGCGGAAAGGCGGTTCTCGAAATGGCTCGATTCGGCATGCCCGTTAAGTCGGTGGTTTGTTTCCACGGGAACCTTGGAACGAACGCTCCCGCGCAGAAGGGCAAGGTATCTGCTCAAGTGATGGTTCTCAACGGAGACGCCGATCCGGTGGTCCCGGTGAAAGAGCGAGAGACATTCAAGGAAGAGATGAAGAGCGCAGGGGTGCCCCTTGTCTTCATCGACTACCCTGAGGCGAAGCACGCCTTCACCGTTTTTGGCGGTGGCAACTACCAAGAGAAGGCAGACAAAGAATCTTGGGTGGAAATGTCCAAGTTCCTAAAGAAGACCCTCTCCCTCTAACGAGCAACGGCAACCAACGGTCGATCGGATTAGTTCGATCGACCGTATCGGCTTCCCCAGCGGGACATGATTTGCTGGGGCACATCTGGCGCGGGTTCAGGCTGAGAAAGACCGTTGTCGCGAGTGTAATTCTTTCGGTACCAGAGCGCGTTGATGAAAACGTGCTCGTACTTGGCGAGATCGGCAAAGTTCGTGATTCCCTTCGCCTCGGCGATGATCTTCGCCGCCTCGACGAACAGCGCAATGGTGCCCGTGTTCACCTTTCGGTCCATGAGCGTCGCGATCCCCGCCTCGGTCTTCATAACGTCCGAGACCTTCCCGCTCAGCTCCACGCCCGTCTGGGTCGTGAACTTGATCTGGTCGTCAGCCGGATAGTAAAGCGACTTTGCAACCTTCAACTGAGCGACCCGATAGGGCGCAAATCTGCCTGCCCGCTGAAAAACGGCGATCAACCGCTTGTCCTTTATGATCGTCGCGTTGGCGTCCGGACCAACTTTTGGAGTTCCGGTTTCGAGGTCGAGTGCCACCAGAGTTCCCGTCTCCGTGACCTCGATGCCAAACCGCTGGAAGTCTTTCTTGAAGTTTTCCGGATCATCCGTCTTGTATCGAAGGAGAGTTTGGCCAAGCGAGTGTCCGCCAACCGAGAGGGCTGCAAACTGAATGAAACCGACCGAAACGTAACCCGTGTCGTAGGTATTGATCGAATCAAACCCGCCTTCTAGCAGCGACACCGCCTTGAACACCTTAGCGACCGAATCCGTAACTCCGGCCGACTCAAGAACCTGTTGCACCTCCGTCGGCGCCACGTCCTTCATGCGCGTCCCGCCAGACATCACGCCATCGGGAAATCGGTAGTAGGCGTAACGAGGCCGCATGTCCACGTTGTCTTCGTAAGACAGGGTCATGTCCTCGAACTTGATGTTATGAACCGTCGGACGGACGCACGATGCAAACTTTGGAGGAGCACCCGCAAAGGTGACCAGGGTTTGTGGGGGCATCCCGGGGGAAACGACAGGTTCCGGGTCCGGCGATTTCGCCCGCCAAAGAGCGTCGTTAAGCTTTTTTGCTTCGAGCGACGCGATGTATCGGTCGTATTTGACCATCGCATCGATCCACCCTTCCCAATAGGCTTCTTGCTCCGAGTTCGCGGGAGGAAGTTGCGTTGGAGCGGTCTTTCCATTGCCTCGCCGGTTGTTGTAGTTCCAAAGCCATAGAGACGCATCCGGGGTTAGGCGGACCACCCACGGTCCCTTCGTGCGATCACTCGAAGGAGCGGCGACATAACGCATTGGGGCGCTCCAATAGGCCTTGATTTGCTTGATGTCTTCGGGCGTGAAGATTGGATCCTGGTTGTAGCAGGCCGTAGACAAGGTGAATGTGGTACCCGCAAGGGCTTTGATCGTCCCTAGAATCATGTGCTTCCTCCGTCCTTCCCTGGTTCGAGGAGACGCATCCCCCGAGTCGATTCTCCTCGTTCCTAAAGAGATTAACGACGCGGGGAACACGAAGTTTCTGTTTCCGCAATTATACGAGCAGTTTGGCCCGCTCGATGTTTGCTACGAACTCTTCCAGGCGCTTCCGAACCTCAGCGCCATCCATGCTCACCTGCTTCGGTGCGGCTTCGGGCGCATCGAACAGGAGGTCTTCGAGCAGCCGCTCTAGCATCGTTTGAAGACGTCGAGCGCCGATGTTCTCGGCGGTCTTGTTGACCTGTTCTGCCAATCGTGCGACCTCATCCAGCGCATCGGGAGTGATGTTCAACTCTACGCCTTCGACCTTGAGCAGCGACTGGTACTGCTTGACCAGCGCGTTCTTCGGCTCCGTGAGAATGCGTCGGAAGTCGGCCGTGTTCAGCGGCTCGAGCTCCACCCGAATCGGTAACCGACCCTGAAGCTCTGGGATCAGGTCGCTGGGCTTAGACATGTGGAACGCACCTGCGCAAATGAAGAGAATGTGCTCGGTTCGCACCGGACCAAACTTGGTCTGCACCGTTGAACCTTCGATCACCGGCAGAAGATCTCGTTGAACGCCCTCGCGGGATACGTCCGGTCCCGATCCGCCCGACTTCCCTGCGACCTTGTCGATTTCGTCGATGAAGATGATTCCCGTTTGCTCGGCTCGATCGACCGCCTCCCGGTGAACCGAGGACCGATCGATAAGCTTTTCGGCTTCCTCTAGCGTCAGGATGTGCTTGGCTTCCGCGACGGTGCCCTTGCGCCGCACGTACTTGTTGCCGAACGGGCTGGTGAGCTGGTTCATATCAAAGCCCATCTCTTCCATTCCGCCGGGGGTGAAAACTTGGAGGAAAGGATTGCTCGGTTCGACGACATCGAACTCGATGACCTCTTTATCGTGAACGCCGTTCCTAACTTCCTCGATCAAAGCTCTTCGCTTGATATCGAGCTCGGCTTGCTCTTTCTCCCACTCGACGGCGGAGGCCTCCTCAACGTCGGCATAGAAAACGTTGCGGGATCGATCTTGGTCGATCGTATCCGCGATGCGCCCAAGAGCTTCCTCGTATGCCTGCTCTTGTACGGCATCTTGTCGCTCCTTCTCCACCATTCGCACGGCGGCGGCAACGAGGTCCCGAATCATGGACTCCACGTCTCGACCGACGTAGCCGACTTCGGTGAACTTGGTCGCTTCCACTTTCACAAGCGGTGCCTTTGCGAGTTGCGCCAATCGTCGAGCAATCTCGGTTTTGCCAACGCCCGTCGGACCGATCATGAGGATGTTCTTCGGCATCACGTCGTTTCGCTCCGCTTCTGGAAGTTGCTGGCGACGATATCGGTTTCGCAAAGCCACGGCCACGGCCTTCTTTGCCGAGTTCTGCCCCACGATGTACTTATCGAGTTCGGCAACAATCTGCCTGGGCGTCAAATCTTCAATCGGAGGCGTGTTCATAGCGTTCGTTATAGGTTACAGGACGGCGCGAGATTCGCGCATCGATCGGACACATTTGAGAATGATTTCAGAGGCTTCCCGCATCTGCTCCGGACTGTTTCCATCGCCAAGCGTAAAACGGACCGATTCTTTTGCCTCGGTTTCGTTGTAGCCACACGCCAACATCACATGGCTGGGCTCGATACTGCCGCTGCTGCAAGCCGCCCCCGACGAAGCCGCCACGCCGGCACGGTCCAGTCGGATCAGCAGAGTCTCCGCGTCTAATCCCGGGAAGCGACCATGGACGTGGCCCGCAAGGACTCGATCCTGATCTGAGACGGTCGGGACGAATCCTTCGGCAATCAAGTTCTCGTACAAGGTGGCTTTCGCCTGGGCCGTATCGGCTCCCGGGTTACTCAAATGGTCCCTCACTGCCGCGCCCGCTCCGGCGATGCCGATGAGATTCTCCGTTCCACCGCGGATTTCTCGCTCTTGCTCTCCACCGGATACGAAGGGCTTGACCTTCACTCCGCCACGAACGTACAGTGCTCCGACTCCTTTGGGACCGTTCACTTTGTGAAACGAGACCGTCAACAGGTCGCAAACATCCGTCCCCGATTCCGCGATCGGCAGGGGTTCTTTGCTTTTCAAAAACGTTTGAGTTGCATCGCAGTGATAGAGCGCCCCGTTTCGATGCGCGAGTTCAGCGATCGAACGAATGGGTTGCAACCGTCCCGTCTCGTTGTTGGCATGCATGACGGAAACGATCAGCGTTCGGTCGTCTACGAGGGCCTCAAGGGCGTCCAAATCGACCTCCGAATCCGCCCGAACCGGAATCGAAACCGGTTCGTAGCCCAGTCTTCTCAGGATGGGCGCGGTGTGGAGGACGCAGTGGTGCTCGACACTCGATAGCAAGACCTTCGTCCGGCGTGGATCTTCGTTCGCAAGGGCGGTCCCAATCAGAGCAAGATTGGCGCTCTCGGTTCCCGATCCTGTGAAGATGACCTCCGCGAAGAGAGCCCCTAAGGCAGTCGAAACCGCCTCTCGTGCAGCGTCGATGGTCTCCTTGGCCGCTCGGCCTTCTGTATGCAGGCTAGAAGGATTGCCGAATCTCTCGGCCGCCTGTCGCATGGCTTTCTTCGCCGACTCTCGAAGCGGCGTCGTGGCGGCGTGATCCAGATAGATGCGCGTCCCTGAAGCCATTAGATGAGTTTCCTAAAGGCGCTGGGTGGAAGAAAAGTGGCAGCGTATCGGAGCAGACTTTTCGCCCTTCCCGGCATCAGATGCAGACTGGCACGGTATGCCTCGCGGGCCTCTCTCGGCGCCCCGTTGAGCATACGGACGGTTCCGAGCGTCGCCCAGCAGTGCGCTTTGGCTTGCCGGGAACGATCTTCCGGAAAACGATCCCCTAAATCTTCGAGTCTGGGCAGCATCCATTCGCGCAGTTTTTGGTCGTCACGCCAGATCTTCTCGAGCTTATGTGAAGCGTTCGCCCCGTGAACTCTGTAGTACGTCAGGTCTTCGTTCACGCAGCCGACTTTCCAGGCTTCGGCAATCCGGAACCACATCTCCCAGTCGCCAGACCCGAAGTAAGCCTCGTTGAAACCGCCTAGTTGCTCGAAGCAAGCTCGTCGTGCCAGCGCCGCCGAAGCGATGATCTTGTTCTCATACACAAGGTCGAGCAAGATATCCCCGGTCTCAAACCGGGGAAAGGAGAATCCAAGAGGCTTCCCTTCAAAAATCTGACTCTTTCCGTCGATAAACTTCCCTTCTGTGTGGACCAATCCCACCTCCGGATGAGCATCGAGCAACGCGACCTGCTTCTCTAACTTCTCAGGCAGCCAAACGTCATCGTCATTCAACACCGCAATCAGTTCGCCGGATGCCCGCTGGAGCCCAACGTTCAGAGTCCCGTATGTGCCCAGGTTTTGCTCGTTGAAAACTGTCTCAAGGTCGGACTGATTGGAGAGCCACTCGCGCGTTCCGTCAGAAGACCCATCATCCAGGGCGATGATCTCAAAGTCCTTGAAGGTTTGCGAGCGAATCCCTTCCACCGCCTCTTCAATGTAGGCACGGTGGTTGTAGCACGTCAGAAGAATGCTAACGCGTGGCATTACTGGCGACGCACCTCGATATACCAATCGACAATATCCAGGTCCGGATCGACGCAATCAATCTCGCTCGGCGTTGCGCTGGTGGGCTCTAGCAAGGAAAAACGAGAGTTATCGTAAATGCCGCTGGTTGCCAACGGAATGCGCACAAAAGAGTTCAGTTCAGAGACGAGTCGATTGTCTCCAAGCGAATCAAAGATACGGCCCGTCCCCGTACTCTGGGAGATTCGATTCATTGTGAGGAAGTTGACTTGGAGCGCTTGCAGGTTCGCCCCTGCTCCAGCCGAATTCCCTGCCAACTGGTCGACGGTCAACTCAAACTGCAAAGTCCGACCGCCGGGTGTTACGTCCACCTGAGTGATCGGAATTCCCACCTCTCTCCAAACGGTCAGGTCCGGCTGGGTGAACTGGTACAAAATGTACGCCCGCGATTGCAGCGGGTCCCATCGCACGTAATAGTTGGGCGCGCCTGCAACGAATCCGTTCGCAGCCGGATAGTTGACGACGGGCACGGGACCATTTACGTCTGGATTAGGATCGGTAGACGTGCGAATTGCGACGATGTACACGTAGTCCGAGCGAATCTCGCGCGAGACTTCAAAGCGAAAAATCACCCGCGTGGCATCGGTTTCCGCCACGTCAGGAAATTTGGCGCAACCGGAGAGGCCTACACTTAGTGCGGCAACACTCAGTAACGCGAGCGAACTTAAACGACTCCGTCGGTCCAATAGAGCAACCTGTGACAGGATTCGCAGGTCCCGATCCCGTCGTTCTTAAGCGTATCCAACGTCTTCTCCGGAACGCGCGTTCCGCATTCGCCGCACGTGCTGGTTTTCAAAACATCAGCCATGCCCACCTGGTATTTCGCCCGGATGGCTTCGTAGCGCGCCAAGAGAGAAGGGTTGACGACCTTCACCAGTTCTGGACGTTTGGCACCGAGGGCGCGATACCTCGTTTCGAGCTGAGTTTTTTCCTCAGCGGCCCGTACCTTCCATGCATCGAGCGCTTTCTTCTTTTCACGAAAAACGGTTTCCGCTGCTTTGGCGGCAGCCTCCAGCGGAGGCATTGCATCCATTAGTTCAAGGATCCTGTCC
>CAYYJX010000051.1:0-18590 GCA_964471545.1 uncultured Fimbriimonas sp.
GTCCGCTGGGGCAGGGTTTTGCTCATGGTGTTGGTTTTGCGATTGCGGAAAAGTTCCTGGCTGCAACCTTTAACCGACCCGGCCACGAGATCATCGATCACTTCACCTATGCCATCGTCTCCGACGGCGACCTCATGGAAGGCATTTCGAGTGAGGCTGGATCCATGGCGGGTCACCTGCAGCTTGGAAAGCTGATTTACCTTTACGACGACAACGGCATCTCGATCGATGGTTCGACTTCCTTGGCGTTTACGGAGGATGTGCAAAAGCGCTTTGAGGCTTTCGGATGGCACGTGATCAAGGTGGATGGGCACGATGTGCAGGCGGTTTCTGCGGCGATTGATGCTGCCAAATTGGAAACCACGCGGCCAAGCCTCATCATGTGCAAAACCGTCATCGGTTATGGGTCACCCAACAAGGCAGGCAGTCAAAAGGCTCACGGGTCGCCACTCGGTCCTGACGAGGTTAAGCTCACGAAAGAGGCCCTGGGCATTCCGCTTGAACCAGACTTTTACGTTCCTGAACAGGCCCTTTCGGTCTACCGCCAAGCGCTTACAGCGGGTGCGGCCGCCGAAGCCGCTTGGAACGCCAAGTTCGAAGCGTACGCCGCTGCTCATCCTGACTTAGCCAAGCAACTACAGAAGGCCATTGCCGATGACTGGCTCGCCGAGATTGATGCGGTTCTTCCGACCTTTGATGCCGACGCAAAAATGGCGACTCGGAAGCTGAGCGAAGAAGTTCTTCACAAGCTAGGTGGAGCCATTCCCACGCTCATGGGCGGCAGTGCAGACCTTGCTGAATCCACATTCACGCACATCAAAGGCGAGAAGTCCTTCCAGCCGGAAACCCCCGCAGGTCGCAATCTAAACTTTGGTGTCAGGGAGCACGCGATGGCGGCGGCAGTCAACGGCATTCGGTTGCACGGCGGCGCAAACGCGGTAGCAAGTTCGTTCGTTCAGTTCACCGATTACTGTCGCCCTTCAATTCGTCTCGCGGCTCTCATGGAGTGCCCCTCGCTCTTCGTGTTTACACACGATTCGATTGGTTTGGGCGAAGATGGTCCTACTCACCAACCCGTAGAGCACTTGGCCGCCATGCGCTCGATTCCCAACCTCAATACTTTCCGGCCCGCAGACGGAAACGAGGTCTCGGCTGCTTACCGCACGGCTCTGACCCTCGGTTCAACCCCGTCGCTGCTGATACTCACTCGACAGAACGTGAAGACGATTACGCCGGCTCTTGGAGCGGGTGTGATTCGACACCCGGCAGAGAAGGGTGGATACGTTTTGAAGGAAGCGTCGTCCGCGGCAAAACTGATTCTGGTTGGAACCGGTAGCGAACTAAACTTGTGTCTCGATGCGGCGGCGGCTTTGGAATCCGAGGGAATTCCAACTCGAGTCGTCAGCTTGCCTTCTTGGTTCCTGTTCGAGAAGCAGGAAGCTGGATACCGCGCAGAGGTTCTCCCCCGGTCGGTGCCAACCCTTTCTGTGGAAGCAGGGTCGTCGTTCGGGTGGGCAAAGTATGCACATGGTCATGTCGCTGTCGACACGTTTGGCGTCAGCGGTCCGGCCGATGTCTTGTTCAAGGAATTTGGCTTCACCGTTGAGAACGTGGTAAGCCAGGCAAAGAAGCTACTCAGCTAATTTTCACTAGGCATCGCAGGTTTTTCGGGACCTCTCGGCAGGGGAAACCGGTAGAACATCTGCGATGCCTTTTTCTAGAATTGTTCCCATTGCTCTCTTCCTAGCGGCAATTGGAGTTCACGGGATCACGGAAGCACAGGTGTTTCCAAAGCCGGAAATTTCGGTTGAGCGCCTGTACAGTTATCCGCTCATCAATGGTCGTAGCCCTTCGGCCCCTGCGATGTCGCCCGATGGATCAAAGATCGTCTTCGGCTGGAACCAAACCGGCGAGCGTAAATTGGATCTGTGGGTCATGGACTATCCATCTGGCAAAAAGCGAGTGATCGTTGAAGCGGACAAGATCCAGGACCTGCCGACTCAAGACGATCGTCGCACAGAGCTTGAGAAAACCGAATCACGGCTTTACGACGGTGGTATCGGCGGAGCTCGCTGGTCGCCGGACAGCGATGAACTGATGTTCTCGTACAAGGGCCGGACATGGTTGGTTTCGCCCGATGGCAAGAACCTTCGACCAATCGTCGACGGTTCGTTACCGTATGGAGGTTTTCAATACAGCCGGGATGGAAAGTCGTTCTATCTGACAAGTGGCTCCAATCTTTATCGGATGGATCGAGCAACCGGCTCGATTAAGCAGCTGACGTTTTTAAACACCCCGCGGCAAAGCGTGGGTGACTACATCGTATCGCCTGACGGCAAGTGGATCGCTTTGGTTTGGTCCGACTCGTCGAAGTCCGGTTCGCACGTGATGATGGACTTTTCGAAAGATCGCGCCACCGTGGTGAACATCCAGCGCATGTGGAACGGCGACCTTTCGATTAACGATCAGATCGGAGTCATTCCAGCTTCTGGCGGTGTGATCAACTTCGTCACCGGGTTCCCGCGATACATGTGGTTGAAGGGCTTTGAGTGGGCGCCTGACAGTAGCAAGTTTGCAGTGGCCTACATTTCGGAAGACTTTCAGGAGTTCAGTCTTGCCACGGTTGAACCTGCAAAGGCGGTCAAGCGAGAGATCCTGAAAGAGAAGGCACCGAAGAATTACATTAACGACTGGCGTTACGTGGAATGGACGCGAGATTCTAAGTCGATTCTTCTGGGGACCGACCAAGAGGACGGGAAGTTCATCCATCGTTCGATCTTCAAGCTCTCGGAAGACGGTACGCAACGAACGGCGGTTTACAAAGAAAATCACGACGTCGGAAGCTTCGCCCGCCCCGAGGATAGCGATCGGATCATCGCAACCACGGCAGGGAAGAGTCCGCTCTCAGCCGAGATCACGATCATCGAGCCGAACGGCAAACGAACGGTTCATGAGGTCATTCCGGGCGGATACAGCGTTCCAAAGGCCTTTAACTGGGCAGACCTCCCGCTCTACAGCAAAGATGGCAAGAAGATTGCGACGATGGCGTCCTCACGGACGCTCAATGCGGAACTGTACGGGGTCGAGCCAGAGATCAAGCGTTTGACCAAAAGCCAACTGCCGGAATTCGAGAAGATTAAGTGGGCGAAGTTTCAGCCCGTTTCCTTTCCCGGCCCCGAGGGTGCGACCATCCACGGCATCTTGATCACGAATCCAAACATGGATCCGAGCAAGAAGTATCCGGCCATTCTCAGCAACATCTACGCAGATAGCGGCAAAGCCGCTTGGTCTGGCTATGCGGAGAACTATGCGGCCATGAACCTGGATATGGTGGTTCTTTGCGTCGACTTCCGATCCAGTTGGGGACAGGGCGGTGAGTTCAACAGCGGCTACTATCGCAAAATGGGTCTGATCGACGCCGATGAAGCAGTAGCAGCAAAGAGATTCTTGACGGCACTGCCTTACGTGCGGAACGATCGAGTCGGCCTTTGGGGCTGGAGCTACGGCGGCTTCTTGACCTGTATGACCCTCCTCACGAAGCCTGGAGAGTTCGACACAGGTGTTGCAGTGGCAAGCGTCACTGATTGGAAGAGCTATAACGAGTGGTACACCCGTCGTCGTATCGGGTTGGTCTCCACCGATAAGGAAGCGTTCGACAAGAACTCACCCGTGACGTACGCCGCGGGACTGCAAGACAACTTGCTACTGGTGCACGGAATCCTGGACGATAACGTTCTTTTCCAAGACACGGCGCGCCTCGCACAGCGACTTATCGAGAACGGCAAATACTTCGACATGCTCGCCTACCCGAGGGATGATCACAGCATTGGACAAGATAAGAGCCGCCCACACGTGTTCTCATCGATCCTTCGCTATCTCTACATGAAGCTTCACCGTCCTTAAAAGGGTCTTAAAAGGGTGGTGAAACAAAAAGGGCTCCCGATTCGGGAGCCCTCTTTAACTGGTCTTTGTAAGAAGTTAGGCTTCGACTTCGCCTTTCTTGCCGCGCTTCTTAGGCGCGGAACCGATCTCGACGCCGACGGCGCCTTCGGTAAAGACAGCCTTCACCTTAATACGGCGGCTGAGTTCGCCTGCGCTTACCGTTGCCCAGTTCGCTCGGTCAAGAGCCCACTGCCATCCGATGTCGCTCGGGTTGTAAACGAACTCGACACCTTCGGCAACGATGTCGCTGAGGAGGGTCTTCAGATCCTCTCTCGTCTTAAGAAGTGCTTCACCCGCCGAAATGTTGGGAGCCAGGCCAACGTTGACGTTGACAGGCTCTTCTTCCACTACGGCCGCCTTGGCGGTCTTCTTCACGGGCGGGGTGGTTGCCTCAATGGCTTCTTGAACCGACTGAAGGTGTCCGGACATGGACTGAAGCAGTCGCTCGTTGTCATCTGGCCAAACGAACTTGTCGCCTTCGTAGACGGCCACAGCGTGTCGACCGGTGAGCGAGAGGGCAGCGGCGATGAGTCCGGCGTCGGCGGGAGCCAACTTCGGATAGGCTTTGCGGATCTGATCGACCGCGCTTTCCAACTTAGTAAGGTTACAAGTGACCAAGATTTTTTGCTCCAACGTTCGCGTTTCTTGAGCGGAATCCGCGAAGTTTCAGGGAAGGCGCGATATGCGCCATAATTCGGCAGTTTACCCGGAACGAGGGGTTGGGCTAACGTTCCTTGCGTTCGACCGCTATCCTAAGTGCCGTTGGAGAAGAATCTTTGAGAACATTTGGTTTCGGTCAGGTTCAAAAGACCCTTAAGTGGTCGCTCGTCGTCGCATCTGCCGCGCTCTTCATGGGCGGTTGTGTTGGAACGGAAAGCTCCGATTCCAAGCCCGAAGCGAATGCCTCCGCTTCCACCGGTGACAAACCCGCAGGCGAAGGGAAGACACTTGCTATCGGAATGGTCTTCGATAGTGGCGGAATCGGCGATAAGTCCTTCAACGACTCGGCGAACCGTGGTCTAGAGCGAGCGAAGGCCGAATTGGGCGTAGACGTTCGGACGATCGACTCCAAGAGTGAGAAGGACTACACCACGAACCTTTCGACCCTTGCCGAGCAAGGTTGTGATCTCGTTTTTGCGGTTGGCATTACCCAGCAGAATGCTCTCACCGAAGTTGCGGACAACTTCCCGAAAACCAAATTCGCAATTGTCGACGCGGTGGTCGAGAAGGATAACGTCCGATCTCTTCTGTTCTCTGAGGAGCAGGGAAGCTATCTCGCCGGATATCTGGCAGGTCTCACCTCCAAGTCGGGCAAACTCGGATTCGTTGGCGGGAAGGACATCCCGCTGATCAAGAAGTTCGAGGTTGGCTATGCCGCAGGCGCGAAGGCTGCAAACCCGAAGATTGAGATCCTTCCTGCCAAGTACACGGATAGCTGGGACGACACGAACCTCGGCAAGCAAATTGCGCAAGTGCTGTTTAGCCAAGGTGCAGACATCGTTTACCACGCCAGCGGACGGTGCGGAGTGGGTGTCATTCAAGCCGCTAAAGAAGCTGGCAAGATGGCGATTGGCGTGGATAGCGACCAAGACGATCTCGCTCCAGGGTTCGTTCTGACCTCGATGGTGAAGAAAGTCGATGAAGCTGTTTTCAGCACGATCAAGGATCTAAAGGAAGGCAAGTTTGAGGCGGGCACCAAGACCTACGATCTCAAGTCCAAGGGTGTCGGAATCACTGAACTGAAGTTCACGAAGGACAAGGTTCCGGCCGATGCTCTTCAAAAGATCTCTCAAGTTGGCGAGGAAATCGTCTCCGGCAAGATCGTCGTCCCTTCGAAGTAAGCCGACCAAAAAAGGGTCTCGCCCTAGCGGCGAGACCCTTTTTCAATGATTTTCTTTTCCCGGACGCCTCTTAGTTCTCGGTTGAGCAAGCACAGGACGATTGGTCGCCCGTGCAGTTTGGTGGGGTTGCATGATCGGCGGAGGTGTTCTGGGAACCGGCCGCACCAGAGTAGTCGTTGATATGGAATCCGCTGCCCTTGAACATGATGGCGGTGGGCTGAATCAACCTTTTGACGGTGCCTTCTGAGCCACAATGACAAGACGTGAGCGGGTTTTCGGTGATGCGCTGTTCGACTTCGAACGTGCTTGAGCACTTGGAACACTCGTAAACGTAAGTTGGCATGGTTACTCCGTAGCAACAAGATTCTACCGATCTTGCTCGGAACCATCTCGCGACAAACAAACGATCTCGAATGCTTAATCAAACTTTTGAACTAGCCGACCTCGCTTCCGTTGCCGCCTTGATCATCCTTGAGGGCCTGCTTTCAGCAGATAACGCCCTGGTGCTTGCCGTTATGGTGAAGCACCTCAAGAAAGACGAGCAACGACGAGCGCTTCTTTACGGGTTGGGTGGTGCATTCGCGTTTAGGCTCGTCGCAATCCTAGGGGCAGGTTACGTTCTCAAACTTTGGCAACTTCAGGCCGTCGGTGCAGCCTATCTGCTCTTCGTGCCACTAAAGCACTTCTACCTTGCGTTCAAGCACAGAGATTCCGACGAGAAGCACGTAAACACGAAGGGGTTGTCTTTCTGGCGAACCGTGGTTGCGGTTGAAATCACCGACATCGCTTTCGCTGTCGACTCGGTTTTGGCCGGAGTCACCTTTGTGGGCAACAAGCAAGAGAAGATTTGGGTTGTCTATTTCGGTGCGATCATCGGCATCGTTCTCCTTCGTTTCGCCGCAGGCTTCTTCGTTCGGTTGCTCGACCGGTTCCCGGTTCTGGATCACGTCGCATATGCGATCGTCGCTTGGGTTGGAGTGAAGCTAACCATGATCGCGGCCCACACGTTCGACAAGAACAACCCCGGAGCGATGTCCATTCACATTCCTGAAATGTCGAAGGGTCTCTTCTGGGGAGTTTTGCTCGCGATTGCAGGAATTGGGGCATTCATCGCCTACAAGAACGAGAGGAAGGGTGAGTTGGCTCCTGACCTTGATGACATGGTCGAGGACGCTCAGGACCTGGTCCTGGACGACGTGGATGAAGAAGCGCCGGCAGTCACTCAGGGCTCTCGCCGTATTCGGGTTGAAGACTGACACGATTACCTGTCAAAACATAGCAAGGTGACTCGTTACATCTAGTAATCTTCGCCCGATGGACGGAAAGGTTAAAGTCGGAATCATCGGCAGCGGCGGAATTGCGCAGTCTTGCCACATTCCCGGCTATCTGTCGATTCCGGATGAGTGTGAGATCGTTGCTGTTTGCGACGCCAACCCCGAAATCGCGAAAAAGGCAGCGGATCTCGTAGGCTCTCCCAAGACGTACACGGACTACCACGAACTTCTCAGTGATCCTGAGATTCATGCAGTGTCTGTAGCGACGCCGAACAAGTTTCACAAAGATCCTACGATCGCTGCGCTAAAGGCCGGTAAGCACGTTTTGTGCGAGAAGCCCCTTGCCATGACCGCTGACGAGGCACGCGAGATGTGCCGAGTAGCGGAGGATAGCGGCAAGATCCTTCAGGTTGCTCTTCAACAGCGGTTCAGCGGAAACGCTCGCTTCATGAAGCAGTACATCGATGCCGGGCACATGGGCGACATTTACTACGCACGGGCGCAGGCTCTCCGCCGACGCGGCGTTCCCGCCTGGGGCGTCTTCATCGACAAGGAAAAGCAAGGCGGTGGTCCGCTGATCGACATCGGCGTCCATATTCTCGACTTCACCCTCTTCCTCATGGGCTATCCCAAGCCCGTGTCGGCTTCTGCCAAGACCTGGAACACGTTAGGAACCAACCCTGAACTGTTCAACTATTGGGGAAGCTACGATCGCAACAAGTTCACCGTTGAGGACTTCGCCGTCGGCTTGATTAAGTTCGAGAACGGTGCCGTGATCACCCTTGAGAGCTCGTTCATGGCAAACCTGGAGGGCGATCCTTTCCAAACTCAGTTGTTTGGAACGAAGGCAGGAGCCATGGTTCCGGCTTGGGGAGATATCGAAATCTACACCGAGCAGAATCAGCAGCTCTTTAACTTGACGCCCAAGAACGTTCCCAAGGTTGAAAGCGCGCACACCGCAGAGGTTCAGGCGTTCATCGACGCGATTCGAAACGGAAAGACATCGCCGGTGCCTGGATTGAACGGCCTTATCCTCAATGCGATCTTCGACGCGATGTACCTCAGCTCCGAAACAGGCAAGGAACAACCCGTCGACGTTTCGTTCTAACACTCGTCCTACCGACAAAAACACGAGAGACCGAGTAGAATATGCCTGTGAAGGGAAGCACCGCAATCCTTGGCACGGCTCTGCTCGGTCTGCTTTTGTCTGGCTGTCGATGGAAGGGCTATGAGAGCTTTTCGTCGGCCACTACGCCTCATCCTCCGGTAGGAACCTGGAAGGGTGATCCTTACGCGAGCGGCGGATCTGCCGACGCAACCGGCGGAGTGAATGCCAAGACCACCTACGGCAAGGGCGCACGCTCGGGTCCAGGCGTGGTTGCAAATCCGTCCTATGATCAACCCGCAAAGGGAACGGGTCTTCAGCCTGGAGAAAACAACGGTAAGGCGAAGGAAGGGCACGCAAACAGTAACGCTCCGTCCTTGCAAGACCAACCAGGCGAGTACAGTCCGAACGCTGCTCGCGTTAAGCAGTAAGTTCAACAATTTGGGTCAACGACGCCCCCGAGTGAATGCTCAGGGGCGTTTTTGTTTGTGCACCTACGCCACAAAAATGGAAAGTAAGCAAGGGGAAAGCATGGGTTCAACGTCGCCAATCAGATTAGGGGTTTTGGGCTGTGGCTCGGTTACAGATTTTGGACATGTACCGGCGATCGAGCGAATTCGCCACAGTTGGGGGCTCTGCCCGGTCGCGTTTTTTGATCCGGTTATCTCAAAGGCTCAGAAGTACGCGTCGAAGTTTGAAGGGGCCGTTGCCGCGGATTCTTATGACGATTTCTTCGGTCAGAAGCTAGACGCGGTCGTGATCTGCTCCCCAATGCCTAAGCACCATGAAAACGTTCTCCTTTGCGCCAAACATGGTGTTCATGTGCTGTGCGAGAAGCCGATCGCGGAGAACGAGGATCAAGCAGAAGAAATGATCAAGGCGATGGAAGCAACCGGTAAGGGCTTTTTTATCGCCTTTGTCTACCGCTTCTCGCCGATCGCGCAGACTCTGAAGCACTGGTTTCATTCGGGCGTAATTGGGGACGTAAAGTCCATCCGCATGATCTACAACTGGAACCTCCACGGGCAATGGGTGCAAGACGAGGTAGGGAAGTGGATCGAGTCGCCGATGTGGCGAGGTCGGATGTTGGAAGGCGGTCCAATGATCGACTGCGGTGTCCACATGATCGACCTTATTCGATGGATGTCGGGTGAAGAGATTGTCGACGCTTCCGGACATGGCGCTTGGGTCAGTAACTATGAAGCCGCCGACCACGTTTATGCTCATTTAGAGAGTGAATCAGGCATCCACGGAATGGTGGAGATGAGCTTTACCTATGGGCACACGGCAAAGTTTCCCGCCCCTCAGTTCACCTACGAGCTGATCGGAACTGGAGGGGTCGCAAAATACGATCGCAACGGCTACCTTCTAGAGGCTCGAAACGGAGAAGGAATTCTTAAGGGTCCGAGCGAAGGGGAGAAGAACTTCGATGGAATGTGGCACGCGTTCTGCCACTACATTCGAACGGGTGAAAGTGGGGATCTCGCATCTCCGCGAGACGCTTTGGAAGCAACCCGAATCGCTCTCGAAACAACTCCGAGAAGGATTCCGGTTGCTGTGACCGTAAAGAAATAAGGCGACTCCTTTCGGAGTCGCCTTGAAGGTGCGGTAACTTCGCAGGCTTAGTTGTCTGCGTAGAGATAGAACTCGTACGGGTGCGGTCGAAGATCGACGGCATCGCACTCGTGCTCGAGCTTGTACTCGATGTAGCTTTCGATGAGCTCCTTGGTGAAGACGTCGCCCTTCAAAAGGAACTCATGGTCGTTTGCAAGAGCTGCCAAGGTTGCACGAAGCGAACCCGGGGTTTGCTCGATTTGAGCCTTCTCAAGCGGCGGGAGCTCGTACAGGTCCTTGTCGATGGGCTTGGGCGGCTCGATTCGGTTCTGGATACCGTCTAGGCCTGCCATCATCATCGCAGCGAACGCCAGATATGGGTTTGCCATGGGGTCTGGAGCGCGGAACTCGATTCGCTTCGCCTTCGGTGACTTGCTGACCATCGGAATTCGGACGCAAGCAGATCGGTTGCGAGCCGAGTACATCAGGTTGATCGGAGCTTCGTAGCCCGGAACCAGTCGTCGGTAAGAGTTGGTCGTTGGTGCGCAGAATGCCAGAAGCGCTGGGGCGTGCTTCAGAATTCCACCGATGTACCAGCGTGCGCTTTCGCTCAGCCCTGCGTATCCGGCCTCATCGTAGAACGTCGGTTGACCGTTCTTCCAGATGGATTGGTGGCAGTGCATGCCCGAACCGTTGTCGCCGTAGAGCGGCTTCGGCATAAACGTAGCGATCATGCCGTTCAAGAATGCGGTTTGCTTGACGCAGTACTTGTACTTCATCAACTCGTCCGCCATCTTGGTGAGGGTGTTGAACTTAATGTCGATCTCGCACTGACCTGCGGTGGCAACCTCGTGGTGGTGCATCTCAACGTCGATTCCGCACTCCATCATCTTCAGAACCATTTGCGATCGAAGATCTTGGAGCTTGTCGACCGGCGCGCAGGGGTAGTAACCACCTTTCGGCTTGATGGTGAATCCGGGGTTGTCGTCCTCGGCGCTTTCCCAGTGGGCTTCCTGCGATCGGATCTTGACCAGCGTGTGCTCCGGCTTGATGGAGAAAGCGAGGTGATCGAACACGAAGAATTCAGCCTCAGGACCGAAGAAACAAGTGTCACCGATGCCCGTCGACTTTAGGTACTGCTCGGCCTTCACCGCAGTGTAGCGCGGGTCCTTTGCATACGGCTGTCGGGTGATGGGGTCTTCGATGTTGCAAACGATAACGGCGGTAGGAACCTCAGTGAACGGGTCCATGAACAGAGTGTTCGGATCCGGAATCAGCAGCATGTCCGATTCGTTGATGGACTGGAATCCTCGAATGGAGCTACCGTCGAAGGCAAGTCCTTCTTCAAACGCGTCCTCGGTGAAGTGGCCTGCGGGCAACGAGAAGTGTTGCCAAGTTCCCATCAAGTCCGTAAAGCGGATATCGACGAATAGAGCGTCGTTCTCTTCGATGTATGCAAGTGCTGACTTTGGATCCATATTGCTCCCAGAAAGGATGTTTCCTACCCGGGGACTTGGTCCGAAATGAGGGCGCAGAACAGGGCGCTCTCCCCGTCGGGGGTTCCCGGTGAGGAACCGCTCGCGCCGTTGCAAACGATTGACCTATTATCGCTAATGAAGCAAAAGAATTGAAGCCTGCGGAGCAAAGAAACCTCGGAATTCTTTGGACCTTCGAAAGGTTCGGCTGATTCCGAGGTTTTCGCAGTTAGGTGAGACTAGAAACGGAGCGCGCCTTTGGCCTGAAGGACTGCGTCTGCCACCGCCTTCATGTCGACTTTGCCCACGGCCGGGGCGGAAATGGCGTCGCCTGTAAGCGTCTGCCAAGCCTCCACTGCTTTCGACTGAAGATGCGGAAGGACACTTCGGAATGCCTCGACGGCAATTCCTCCAACAGCCTCCGCGCGTAGGCGAGCGCTTTGCTCCGCGTAGGCCAGAAGCAGCAGGTCGCTTGCGGCTCCCACTTCGATCTGGGTTGGGAGGTCCTGGTGAAGGGCCTTTTGTGCAAGCTCGGAGAACCACGAGTCGGCCGTACCCAGGGTGATCGAGCCGTCCTTGAGCTTTCGCTTCAATCGGTCGGCAAGGAAAACACGGTTGATCTCGTTAGTGCCTTCGTAGATGCGCGAGACTCGTGAGTCGCGGTAGTGACGTGCGATCGGGAATTCCTCAGTGAAGCCATAGCCTCCATAGATCTGGAGCGCCTCGTCAATGATCCAAGACTCGGCCTCGGTGGCAAAAACCTTCGTCGCCGAGCATTCGATGGCGTATTCCTCGGCAGCCTTCCGATTTCCGGCGATGGTGCCCGCATACGCGTCAAAGGCAGAATCGATGAGAGCTCCGGTGCGATAGGTGGCGGATTCAGCTACAAAGAACCAGCCTGCCATCTGGGCGAGCTTCTTTTGAATGAGGCCGAACTCGGTGAGTGATCTGCCGAATTGCTTCCGATCAACCGCGTACGCGGAAGAGACTTCGATCGCGTTGCGTGCCGGACCAATCGACATAGAAGCGAGTTTGAACCGACCGATGTTGAGAGCGTTAAATGCGACGTGGTGTCCTAGCCCCGCTTCGTAAAGTAGGTTTTCTTCTGGAATCTCCGCATTTTCAAGCACTAAACGAGCCGTAGAAGATCCCTTGAGCCCCATCTTATGCTCTTCGCGCGAGATGGACACTCCGGGGTGGTCTCTTTCCACCAGGAAGGCGCTGAACTTCTCTCCATCGATCTTCGCCATGACGAGGAAAAGGTTTGCCCACTTGGCATTGCTAATCCACATCTTGGTTCCGTTCAGAACCCACTTGCCGTTTTTGAGCTCGGCTCTGGTCGTTGCCGAGAGGGCGTCGCTGCCGCTGTTTGGTTCACTCAGCGCGTAGGCGCCCATCCATTCGCCGGCGGCTAGGCGGGGAAGATACTGCTGCTTCTGCGTCTCGCTTCCAAACAGGCTCAGTCCCACCTGGCTGATTCCGCTTGTGATGCCGTAGGTAACAGAGAAAGAGCCGTTCAGGCTCATGAATTCTAGAATTCGCGCCGCCAGGTTTTTTTGAAGACCGAGGCCGCCGTACGTGTCAGGCGTGTCGATACCACAAAGACCCAGTTCGCCGGCTTGGGCGATCAACTTAGGCATAAGCCCTTCAGCCTGCTTATCGATCTCTTCCACCACGGGAAGGACCTTGTCTCGGCTGAACCGCTCGGCGGTCTCGATCATCAATCGATCGTCGGAAGTGAAATCTTCTGGCTTGAATGGAGCAGAAGCGGGCGCTGAGAGGAAGCTTCCGCCTTGAATAACGGAGTTTTGACCGGTGGAATCGTGGGCAGTCGTGGACATCGTCGTTCACTGATAAAGAAGCCTGAAATACTTCCTTAAGTCTCTATTATGGGTTCTACACATCCTGCAACGCATGGATCGTCAAGGGTTGCGCAGAGAGATAAAAGGTTTTCTGGTAGAGTCTTTGGAACGCGCGAACTCCGCGCGCTTCTCCCTTATCGGGCCTGTAGCTCAGTGGTCAGAGCAGGCGGCTCATAACCGCTTGGTCGAGGGTTCAAACCCCTCCGGGCCCACCACCGTTTCGATACGGCTTCCGTGCTTACTTAATGCGACCCCAGCGACTTGCCGGCCACCAGATGAATTCTGCTTTCCCTACGACCGACTCTCTTGGGACCAAGCCCCAGAATCGTCCATCGTTGGAGTTGTTTCGGTTGTCGCCGACCATCAAGTAGTAACCCGCGGGGATTTTCACCGCCGGGGCTTCCTTAAGGGCGTTCATCTCGGCTGGATCGGAGAGTGCGTACTCGTCGGCGATGACGTACGGTGCTGGCCCAATAACGTCCGACCGAGGAATACGAGCGTTGGCATCGAATTCGGTGTAGCATAGCGGGATAACTTTGCCGTCTCGTTGCACCAGCTTCCAGTTGAATTGCGGCCAAGACGCTTTCTCGGAGTCATTCAACTCAAAGAACTGAACTTGGTTTTCCGTCTTGGAAAGGTGCGTGTATGCCTCATCGACCCTTTGACCATTTCGGTATAGGATCCCGTTCTTAAACTCGACGAGATCGCCGGGAGTCCCGATGCATCGCTTGATGAAGTCGATTTTGACCTGACCGTCGTTGTCGATTTGGTTCGGAGTGACGGCTCTTGTCGGCGGTCGGAAGACAACCACGTCACCCGCTTTAGGATCGCTCGATCGATAGACGTATTTGTTTAATCCGATGTAGTCGTTGACCAAGAGCGTTGACCACATCGATCCGCTAGGGATGACAAACGTTTGAAAGGCGAACGGGCGGATGATCATGAAAATGAACACCGCAGCGTAGATGATCGAATCGAAGAACTCGTTGATGAAGCGTGCTGTCTTGTAGCTTCCAAACCGCATGTGCGGTTTAGTCTTCACTAGGTAAGGATGAAGGGCTAGGCGAACGACAGAAAGGACGACCGCCAAGACCAGAATCTGGCTAAGCGGCGTCCTCGCAAGTTGATCAATGAGTTCTCGAGTTTGCATCGAGAGATATCAGCGCTTTTCTTTGATCCGAGCGTCCTTACCAACCTTGTGTCGCAGGTAGTAGAGCTTGGCTCGGCGGACCTTACCGCGGCGCGTGACTTCAAACTTGGCAATATTCGGCGAGTGAAGCGGGAAAGTTCGCTCGACACCGACGCCAGAGGTGATCTTTCGAAGGGTGATGGTCTCTGCGATTCCGCCATTCTTGACGGCGATGCAGGTGCCTTCGAACATCTGAATTCGTTCCTTACCGCCTTCGCGGACCTTTACGGAAACCTTGACTGTATCGCCCGGCCAGATGGTGGGCAGGTCGGTCTTCTTGTAAGACTCGACGACGCTATTGAGAATTGCGCTCTTTGACATGCTTTCTCCCTTCCGATACGGTTGCAGGTCTTGCCCGCAGGGATCCTTTCGAATCAAAACTTGTTGGACACAGAGGCGACTCGGAAGAACGTCGCTTACGCCAAGAGAAGATTATGGCATACGAAAAGCGATTTCTGCATTCGGGCCGCGTCGGATGCGGTTACTTCGGTGGGAGTAGATCCGGACGGCGATTTCGCGTGATCGCTTCAGACTCGTTTCTGCGCCACTCTTCAATACGAGCATGGTTGCCGGATTTGAGAACTGCTGGAATCGGTCGACCCCGCCAAACCTCCGGTCTTGTGAAGTTGGGTGCGCTCAGCCCTTCACCGGAGAAGGAATCGGACTCCAAGCTCTCCGGTGAGCCAAGGACACCTGGAAGCGTTCTTATAACGGCGTCCGCCATGACCATGGCTGGAATTTCGCCGTTACTCAGCACGTAATCACCGATGCTGAAGACATGGGTGGCAAAGCTCTCTTCGAAACGGTGATCGATGCCCTCATAGTGTCCGCAAACGAACACCAGTTCGTCGAAGGCGGATAGTTCCTTTGCGGATTCTTGGGTGAAGGGAAGTCCGCTCGGCTCTGTGACGATGATCGCGGCGGCACTTGTAAGGTCCAGCGACTCAACGGCAAGCGCCACCGGTTCTGCCTTGATCAAGAGGCCGGGATGCCCTCCGTAAGGAGTATCGTCGACCTTCTTGTGTGGGTCGT
This sequence comes from uncultured Fimbriimonas sp., assembly GCA_964471545.1. Taxonomy (GTDB): domain Bacteria; phylum Armatimonadota; class Fimbriimonadia; order Fimbriimonadales; family Fimbriimonadaceae; genus Fimbriimonas. The sequence continues at coordinate 15,275 of CAYYJX010000051.1, forward strand.
AACAGTAATCTCTCGGGTTGCGAAACTCGTATTCCACGACTCCGGCAGAACGGGCTCGGGCGGGAATGCTCGCATCCAGGAAGCCGCGAATAACCTCCGGGAACAGGCTGACGAAGGCGATTCGCTTCATGCCGAAGGTGTACCTAGTTTCCGAGTTCCGAGGCTGAAAAAAAGGTGATTGCAAACCCGTTTTTCAGTGGGAATCGAAAGGGGTTCGCGCTGGTATTCTGCGATCATGGCAAACGTTCCAGCGGAACTGAAATACACGAAGTCGCATGAGTGGGTCCGAGTCGAGGGAGACACGGTCACGATCGGAATCACAGAGTTCGCTCAGTCGGAACTTGGTGACGTCGTTTACGTCGACCTTCCTGCCGTTGGACGATCCCTTGCCGTGGAAGAGGTCTTCGGCAGCGTAGAAAGCGTCAAGACGGTTTCTGATCTTTATGCGCCCGTAGCAGGCGAAGTGGTCGAAGTTAACGGACTTCTAACTTCTCAGAGCGAACTTGTGAACTCCGACCCCTACGGTCAAGGATTCATGATCAAGGTTAAGGTCTCGGGTGATCTTCCGAGCGACCTGCTCGACGCTGCCGGATACGAAGCCCTCATCGGTTAAGAATGCCCTACGTTCCCCACACCCCCGAAGACGTCGAGGCGATGCTTGCCACTATTGGGGCAAGTTCAATCGACGAACTGTTTCGTGAGATCCCGGAGAACCTTCGCGTCGCTCCGGGTGCCCTCAATTTACCGAGCGCTTTGGACGAGCACAAGTTGTTCGGTGAACTGAAGCGACTCGCCGCCAAGAACACCGCTCTTGATGAAGTGACCTGCTTCCTAGGAGCGGGCATCTACGACCGATTCATTCCGCAATCGGTGGGTGCAATCATTTCTCGAGGCGAGTTTCTCACTGCATACACGCCATATCAGCCCGAAGCTTCCCAAGGATATTTGCAGACGATCTACGAGTTCCAATCGATGATCGCGGAGCTTTTTGGAACCGATATCGCAAATGCGTCGATGTACGACGGGAGTACCTCGATGGCTGAGGCGGCCATCATGTCCACGGGCTTGAAGAACCGAGACAAGGTTGCGGTCAGCGATGCCGTCCATCCTCATTACCGTCAGGTTTTGGATACGTACTGCTGGTCTATGGGGATTGAAGTCGTCGTTCTCAAGACTCAAGACGGTGTGACGAAGGATCTTTCCGCTGCCGAGGGATGCGCAAGCATCATTCTTCAATCTCCGAATTTCTTTGGTCAGATCGAAGATCTTGCCGCCCACCGTTCTGCTTGCGACGCTGACGGTTCGATGATGATCGTGGTTGCCGATCCGGTTGCCTGCGCGCTCATGAAAGCGCCAGGTGCGTACGGTGCAGACATCGTGGTGGGTGAAGGTCAACCGATGGGCGTTGCGATGGGGCTAGGCGGTCCGATGGTTGGCCTGTTCGGTTGCGAGAAGGAGCTTGTCCGCCATATCCCCGGTCGGGCGAACCAAAGAAATGGACGGTGATCGAGAAGGGTTCGTCATGACTCTTCGAACGCGCGAACAAGATATTCGCCGAGAGAAGGCGACCTCTAATATCTGCACCAACGAGGCCCTAATGGCACTTGCCAACACCGTTTATATGACGGTGATGGGCAAGAACGGTCTGCAGTCGGTTGCGGAGTCCTCCATTCGAAACGCTCACTATGCTCTCACGAAACTGGTGGAAGCGGGCGCCAAGCGGGTTTACACAGGTCGATTCTTCGCAGAGTTCGTGATTGAGCTTCCAGTTGCGGCTTCAACGGTAAGAGATGCTCTTCTGGAGCGCGGAATCCTGGCAGGTTTGCCGCTAGGACAGTACTACGGAGGACGAGAGAATCAACTTCTTGTCGCGGTCACCGAGATTCGGACGAAGGACGAGATCGATCGATTCGCATCAGAGCTCGCAAGCGTTCTCGCAGGGGCAGCCAATCAAGTTGAGGTGAAGGCATGAATCATTTAAGCAACGGTCGAATGAAGCGTGTTCCGGAGCCGGAACTCATTTTCAAGAAGTCGAAGAAGGGTCGAGTTGGCGCAAACCTACCGACGTGTTCCACGCCAGAGGTAGACCTCAGCGAGGCCATCGGCGAGGTTCGAGAAGAACTTCATCTGCCGGAGGTAGGCGAGCTCGAAGCGATTCGCCACTTCACCAATCTGAGCCAGATCAACTACGGTATCGAGACCGGGTTCTATCCGCTGGGTTCGTGCACGATGAAGTACAACCCGAAGATCAACGAGGCTACGGCTCGACTTTCGGGCTTTGCAAACCTGCACCCGATGCAGCCGGTCGAGACGATCCCGGGCGCTCTTGAATTGCTTTTGGGCGTTCAAGAGATGCTTCAAGAGATCACCGGATTCGACAACATCACCCTCCAACCGCTCGCGGGCGCGCATGGTGAGATGACTTGTCTCATGCTCATCAAGGCTTATCACGAGTCTCGCGGTGAAGGCGAGACTCGAAAAGTTGTTCTGGTTCCGGACTCCGCTCACGGTACCAATCCTGCGTCCGCAGCTCGATGTGGCTATTCCGTAAAGTCGATTCCGACGGATGCTAATGGCAACACGGATCTCGAAGCGCTTGAGAAGGCTCTCGATTCTTCGGTCGCAGCACTCATGTTGACGAATCCCTCGACGCTTGGCCTGTTCGAGCCCAATATCGAGAAGATCTGCAAGATGGTCCACGAGGCAGGCGGTCAGGTGTTCTGCGATGGAGCCAACATGAACGCAATGGTCGGAACAACCCGGCCTGGCGATCACGGTTTTGACTGCATGCACTTGAACCTTCACAAGACCTTCTCCACCCCGCACGGTGGTGGTGGTCCTGGGTGTGGCGCTATTGGCCTCCAGTCCCACTTAGAGCCGTTCCTTCCCGTGCCCGTGATTCGGCGCGGTACCGAAGGAGAAGTGATGGCTGACTACAGTCGCCCGCACTCTATCGGTCGAGTTTCCGCGTTTTATGGTCAGTTCCTCATGGAGGTTCGGGCGTTTACCTACCTTCGGGCATACGGCAAAGAAAAGATGGCGGACATCTCCCGCTATTCGGTTCTGAACGCTAACTACGTCCGGGCTCGGTTGAAGGACGTTCTTCCCCCGGCACACGATCGTCCGTGCATGCACGAGTGCATCTTGACTGCCGAGAAGTACAAGAAAGAGCACGGCATTCGGGCTCTGGACATAAGCAAGCGGTTGATTGACTACGGTTTCCACCCGCCAACGAACTACTTCCCGCTCATCGTCCCTGAATGCTTGATGATCGAGCCAACGGAAACCGAGTCGAAGGAAACCTTAGACATGTTTT
>CAYYJX010000051.1:18600-21927 GCA_964471545.1 uncultured Fimbriimonas sp.
ATCTGTCACGAGGCGGTTGAGAATCCTGATGTTCTCCACCATGCGCCTTCCACGGCAATGGTAGGTCGATTGGATGAAACTCTTGCGGTAAAGCAACTGGATGTCCGGTGGATTCCGGCGACAAAAGAACCCGCAGGTGTCTAAGCCAACTCTTAGAGTCTCTCTTGAAGGCCCCTCTGACGGGGCCTTCAACATGTCAGAAGACCTGAATCTATTCCGCCGAGCTGAACGCGGACAAGCTTCCTTGAGAGTCTACGAGTGGGAAGCGGGTCCGTGGCTCTCCATTGGTCGGTTTCAAGACGAAGGGGAAGTACAAACCTCTTTCCCCGATTACCGCCTCGTTAGGCGTCCAACGGGGGGGGCGGCTGTTCGGCACCAAAACGAGATTACAGTCGCTTTGGCAATGCCACTTTCTCTGTTGCCGGCCCTCGTTGGTCAGGACTTAGGGAAGCCAAGTGTCCGAACGGTTTACCGAGCTGTTGCCGAATCGGTGGTTTACTCGGTTCAGGGCGTCTATTCCGATGCTGTCTTAGGATCCGAGAAGCGTCGAATTTCTGGCTCCCCGTCTGATCCCGATTGCTTTGCGATGGTAGACGGTCCTGATGTAATTGCACCGAACGGCGCTAAGTTAGCCGGATCAGCTCTGAAAGTTGGAAGGGAAGCCGTTCTCCTCCAAGTATCGATTCCGGTTAATGAAACGAGCCTCACCCACCGAGACGTCTTCACGCGGCTGGTCGACTTTGTTCGCCAATCTTGGAATGTGCAAACGGCCTCGGAGATCTTAACCGCGCCCGATGATCAACGGCGGGCACTGGCCGTTCATATCGACTGGGAACCCTTTCCTGGACGCTCCTGGGAAGCAATGAGCAAGACGTATTTCCGGGCTCTCTCTAACTTGCGTGGGGAGTTCAGACTCGACGAATGTAGGCGGGCTCTTGAGGCGGCGTCCGGAGAGAAGATTGCACCCCCCTCAGCTGAAGCGGTGGATCGGCTAGACGGACATTTTCTGCCAAGCCTTGGCGCATCCTGCTAAAGCAAAAAAGCGACCTGCATTAGCTGCAGACCGCTTTGTCGCATTTGATGGTGTGGCTTTAGTTCGGGCTCGGTGTGATCGTAAAGCCCTGGGACTGAAGCTCTTGACCAATATGGCGCAGCTTCTTCATCGCGCGCAGTTCGATTTGCCGAACACGCTCACGAGTTACGTTAAGTTCCGTTCCAACTTCCTCTAGGGTTCGTGCGCGACCGTCGTCCAAACCAAATCTGAGTCGAACAACGTCTCGCTCTCGGCTAGTCAACCGACCCAGGATGCCGTCAATCTCTTCGCGTCGAATCAAGCTCCAAGTGACGTCCCCGGGAGTGGGCATGTTCGTGCTTTGGACGAAGTCTCCAATAGAGCTATTGTCCTTTTCACCGACCGGGGTCTCAAGCGAAATAGGCTCAACCGCCACCCGCATCATTTCCCGAACACGATCGACCGAAAGGCCGACCTCTCGGCTAATCTCTTCCTCAGTCGCTTCTCGCTGAAGCTCCTGTTGAAGTCGGCTCGCCGTCTTGACGACCTTGTTAATCAGTTCAGCGACGTAGACCGGAATACGAATCGTTCGTCCTTGGTTGATGATTGCCCGGGCGATCGCTCGTCGAATCCACCACGTGGCGTAAGTGGAGAAGCGGAAGCCCTTGGACCAGTCAAACTTTTCGACCGCGCGGATGAGACCGAGGTTGCCTTCCTGAATCAGGTCGGCAAGGGGAATGCCTCGAGCGTTGTACTTCTTCGCAATCGAGACAACGAGACGAAGGTTCGATTCGATCAAGTGGCGCTTAGCCTCCGTGCCCTCGGCGATAACCCGTTGAATCACCATTGGGGTGATCTCTTGGGGGCGACCAAGGTGAGCGATCTCGGATCGCTGGAGGAGCTTGTGGAGTTCCTTATGCTTTTCCTTCTCAGCAAGTTCCTTCGCCATAACCAGAACGGCAAGGTGGACCTCTTGTTCAGGGGTAAGAAGCTGTGCGCGCCGAGTCTGGCGCATCCACATCTCAAGCTCTTCGGAATCGTCGTTTTGTGCTTCGGCTTCTAGCTCTTCAAGCTCTTCATCCGTCGCATCGACATCGAGCAAATCGTCTTCAGGCGCAGCAGTTGGGTCATCAAGCGTCGTGACGTGGGGGTCCATGAATGACGATGTGCGTCCCGGTGTCCGGACGGTAATCGCTCTCCCCCTTCGCGGCTGCGTTGGTAACCCGTTCTCAAGTGCCATTGTGTTCTGTGTGTTCTCCTAAACCGAACTCCATTCGGTTTCCTACCGCTCATTCACGACCCTGGGAAAGACGGCGTTTTGAGCCCGAGCGATTTTGCAAGAGTCCAGGCAAGGACCCTAACTAAATCACGCGTGCTCCTAATTGTCAAGCGGTTTCCAGGCGGGAAAGGTTCCCTTAACACGAAAACTCGCCCGCAAACAAACTCTACGCCCAATCCTGCTTCTTTGGCGCAAGTATTTGGACGGTCCGCGAATTTATCTGCGAAGCGTGCGTACGTTTTCTATCACTTGGCGTAAGGTTGCTCCCAACGCCTGGGCCGCTTCTCGGGTGTTAAATTTCCCGAAGCTGAGTCTTAGGGTACCCCGTAACCAATCCGGTTCTAAGCCCATCGCCTCTAGAACAGGATTATTGCCGGTGTTTCGCGACGAACACGCCGCACCCGCCGAAATGGCAAAACCGGCCGCGTCCATCTCTAGGAGGAGTGTTTCTGCCTCGACACCTCGGACGGAGATGCTAAGGATATACGGTGAGACGTTTGCCCCACCGTTTACTCTCAGATCGGTTACGTCTCCGAGTGCGTCCAGAACGATCTGCCTCAACTCATTGGCGAAACGGAAGTTTTCCTCCATCTCATCAACAGCGATCTTTGCTGCGGCTCCTATGCCCACGATGCCTGGCACATTGAGCGTGCCGGATCGCAAACCATTTTCTTGCCCTCCGCCAATAAATCGCGGTGTTAGCTCCGTTGGGTCCTGGGCGAAAAGAAAGCCGATTCCTTTTGGTCCGTAAAATTTGTGTCCGCTCCCGGATAGGAAATGGGCCCCCCACTGCTGAAGAGAGATTTTTCCGATCGCCTGAGTTGCGTCTAGGTGGAGTCTCCCTGGGGCGAGAACATGGTTCGTGTCAGTCGGAAGGATCGTTCCAACTTCGTTGCTCACGGCAATGAGGGAAGCCACCTGATCGGGCCTTATCTTGTGGGTTTGAATCTCCGAGCCAGATTGCTTGAAGGTCTCGAGGTTCTCTTGAAGGGCGACTTCACGAACCGACGAGTGTTCGACGCGGGAAGTGAGAAGA
>CAYYJX010000052.1:0-21810 GCA_964471545.1 uncultured Fimbriimonas sp.
GCAAAGAAGAACACCTGATCGTCGTTCTCCGAAATGTACATCTGGAGGCCAATTCCGAGCTGGCGCTGATTGCTGAGACAGGCTGTTTTCTTCGCTGCCGCCTTCGCTTGAGCAAAGACAGGGAAAAGCACCGCTGCAAGAATAGCGATGATGGCGATGACCACAAGCAGTTCAATTAAGGTGAAGGCTCGGCGCACGTTCACAGAATAGCGTGATCCCGCCACGCCGGGGTCCTCCTTAACCCAACCTTATCGTTCTCGTCCGACCAATGCACAAAGCGGGCAAACCGGTAGGACAAACTAATGAGAGGAACAGGACCGGACCGCAAAACGATCGCGAGCGTACAGATCTGACGTTTCCCTATAACCCTGCGTGAAATGCCGCGATTAGGCCAAAATAAGTGGTTGTCTCTCTCGAGACATTCACCGCGGGTAGGTGGCAGAGTGGTCGATTGCGGCGGTCTTGAAAACCGTTGAGGCGAAAGTCTCCGGGGGTTCGAATCCCTCCCTGCCCGCCAGAAATCATCGGGACTTCATTAACTTCCCCAGCTTCTAGAACCATCGATTACTAAGACGCGCCTGGGTTTTGCGGAAGCCTCAGTTCTCGAATCAGCTCCAACGCACGTTCCCTTCGATCCCACGGACACAAGAACACATCGTGAAAGAAACCCGCGATGACATTGCACGGGATTCCCTCTTTCGCCCAAGCCTGAGAGACAGCGGCGGTGATTCCAGATTCTTGTAGGGAGGTTTGAAGGTTCAGGCGAATTGCCGCGAACGGACCTTCGCGCTGGGTTTCGCTTGCGAGCTTCATCGAGCTTGGGATCAGAATCGTCATCCCTTCCGGTTCGTTCACGGTGGCGAGAGCGACACGGATGGAGTCCGGTACCGCCTCCCGATCCGAAAGATGAACGTAATCCCAAGATTCAGGGAGCAATTCCGGGTCTGGCAATCGCATGGTCTTTGCTCTACGAACCTGAGACTGTGATCACGATCATCGCCCCGCTTCGGTCGTACACTACCATCATGACTCTAGTGGCCGCCGCTTTGGCGATGACACTTCCATCTGCAAGGCCCGACCTGCTGATCCACGTCATGCCCTGGTTCGAGGTAAGTCCTACCGACCTTGGCTGGCACTGGAAGATGAATCGCAAGGCCGAGGATCTCCGCAAGGACGAGCGAGTGGCAAGTCACTTTCGACCGCTCATCGGCGCGTACGATTCCCTGGACCCCGAAGTCGTCGAGTTACAGGTTCTTTGGATGAAGTACGCCGGATTCGATGGGGTCCTTGCCGATTGGTATGGGACACGACCCTGGTTCGACTACGGCAACATCCACGCTCGGACCAAGCTACTCTTCGATTACGCCACCCGCGCTGGACTGAAGATTTCGGTTGTTTACGAAGACCAGACGGTGAAGCATGCCCTCGGGCAGAAACTTGTGAAGCCAGAAGACACGAAGGCGGTCGCCGAAGAAGTGGGAGCCTTTCTGAGAAAGGAGTGGTTCTCAAAACCGAACTTCTGGAAGCTGGATGGCAAGCCTGCGGTGATGGTGTTTGGTCCCCAGCAATTCGAGGCCCCGGAGTGGGCTGCGTTCAGAAAGGGCGCGGGCGATTATCATCTGATCACGCTCCATAAGACTCACGACTATGCCTCTGGGGGCTATGATTGGCCAATTCCCAGCCTGGGTCTCAAGTTCAATCAAGACTTCCCTACACGCTCGAAAAACTGGAAATACCGGATTCCGATTGCCTTCCCACGCTTTGTGGACTGGTACGAGGAAGGGGGGCAATCCGGCTATCCGGACCTCGCCGATGAGAGCGGTGCAACCTACCGCAATACTCTGGACTGGGCGATCAAAGCGGGTGGCCAAGCCATCCAAGTCGCAACTTGGAACGACTGGCAAGAAGGGACTCAGATCGAACCATCGATCGAGTTTGGGATGCGAGATCTCATCGAGACCCAACGAGCAAGAAAACGCCTAGACCCAACCTTTCCATTCAAGTCCGCGGACCTTGATGTTCCGTTGCGGCTGTATCGACTTCGGAAGTCTCGCGAAGTCGACGAGGAACTGCTGGACAGAGCTTCAAAGGCACTGTTTGCAGGCAAAGTGGGCGAGGCCAAACGCCTCCTTACGAATCCAGGCGGATCGTTATCCGTCCGATGAATCCTCGGATGCTCCCTCGGAAGGATTAGATCGCTTGCGGCTTTCGTGAGCAACGGGAAGTAGCAAGGAGCTGAAAATTACTCGGACATATTCGCCTTCCTCTCGCCGGGAAGGTTCCGTCTCCCGCATCTCTTCCATCAACGACTGAATTTCGCTGACCGCAGCTTTTAGCTTCAGGGCACTTGGACGATCAAGGTAGCCGGTCACCCACTTGTACGCAAGGAAGTCAAGAATGGACTTGTCCACCGAAGCCGCATCCATCGCAGATTCAAACTGGCGTTCAGCAAGCCTCATCTGCGCTTTGAACCGATCAGAGTAAGCCTCAAGGGATTCACGGTCCTGTTTAGCGATCACAAAGCGCGTGACGACTCCCTTATGCACATAAAGGGTTTCAATCCTCGATCGCCGCTTGCGGGTGTCCACCGCCACAATCAGTCCCACATCCAGGAGCTTGTCGACATGCTCGTGAACGGCGGCCGCACTGCGCCCGACCTCCTTCCCAACCTCGCGTGCAGAGAGCGGCTCAACCGGGGAGAACGCGGAGAAAACCTCTGAGCAAGCGGAGGACGAGAGCACTCTCACCTGATCGAGCTTCAACTCGAGCATCTCGATTTGTTCCGGGTAAGGGCTACTCATGTTCGGAAAAATACAATTTACCGATTATCCACCCAGTATGGTATCGGCATTCCATTTTTTTTCGCTGAAGTTATCGAAGCGCCTCGACAGCTGAATCGCGAAAGGAAGCGTTGCGGCACCCACCATCATTCCGGCGGTCATTCCAAGCACTAAGCCCGATCCACCCCATGGCAGTCCAACCATCGAACCAACGAAGTTAAAAACAACGATCCAGAGCATGGGCAAGGCGTTGTGAATGGATCGGTTTACCATGGTGATCTTGGGCTTAGATTATCGCAAAAGACGTGCTAAACCCGGGTTTTGTTGCTTTCAAGGCGTGTCGCCGGGTTCCAGACGATCCACAAGCACAAGTATTTCGATCAAATGGCTAAATGGATTTGTTCACAGGTCAACGATGAGCGCATCGGTGCCGCGAACAGGAAGCTCGGAAACGATTTCTCCACGGGCGTTGATGTGACAGGTTTTGCCAAGCGGCGTCGCGCGGACCAGGGGTAGCCGATTCTCAATCGCCCGCCAGCGGCAAGAGGCGGCGAGCCAATCGACTCCTGCCGTCCCCGCATACCAGTCGTCTACCGACATCACTGCAAACCACTTTGCTCCCGCCAATCGGTGACGCAGAGCGATATCCGGAAAGAGGGTTTCGAAGCAAATCATCGGGCCAAAGACCGACCCGTTGAGCCGGACCTGAGCCTGAACCGGGTTGGGAGAGAGGTCACCGGTTGGGAGCGCAAATCCCTTTGGGTAGGGCAAGACGTCTCGGAATGGAACAAATTCTCCGAACGCGACAAGGCGAACTTTATCGTAAACCTGCCACCGGGACCCATCGAAAATGAACGCCGATTGGTACCGGGGTTTGAATCCTCGTCGACCCCCAAAGATCGTGGCGTAAGTCGTTTTGATGGGGAAACTCGGATTCGGAGGCATCTCGCCGATATCGATCATCCCTTCCGGCATCAGCAAAACGTTGGCTTGAGCCTGCTCCGCTTTGGTTTGGAGTTCCTGCACTTTCAAAGGAAGCGTCAAATCGAAGACTCCGGGCTCCGTGAAAGCAGAATCTAAGCCTAGTTGCCCCGCCGCCACGCGCAATCCCACCTTTTGCGGCAAAGGCAATAGATAGGTGACAACGGAAATCAAAAGGAAGACCGCGGGTACCGCGAGTAGACCCACGGCCTGAGATCGACGCGGGTTGGCAAGGGCCAAACCGAAGGCATAGATCCCCAGTGACACCCCAAAAGCTCCAACCCAGGCGGCGTGCTGAACCACCAGGGGATAAACGATGAGCGGATCGGATGCAAACGTCCACGGAAAGTTAATGGTCGGAAAGTAGGTGCGCCCGACTTCCTGAAGGGTGAAGAGAATGGGCACCAGCCAGTCCCATCCCTTCGCCACGGCTTTCAAGCTGAGCTTCGCGGCGACCCATCCCCAGCCACCGTAAACAAAGGCGATGAAGGCAACCGCAAGAAGCCCGAGGACCTCCATTCCAACCCACTTGCCAACGAACTGACCGAGCCAAAGGGTGTGGCAGAAGGTTGTGCCGAAGAGCCACCAGAACGCGACTTTGGGAAAACGCTTTCGACTCTCCTCCGACTCCACCAGTGACCGAAAAAGGAGGACATGGGCAATAGGAACGACCCAGGCGGTGTAGAGCGCGAACTCAATGCGCTTGAACGCCGCAAGCATGAGGAGAATCGCCGCCACGGCCACTCGCTTGTCTGCAAGTAGGGTGGAAACCTTCTCAAGCCTACTAACGAGCGCTTCCATCGGCAGTCCCCGTGAGAACGGGCAGATCGGGTCCTGACGCCCGAAGGTGGGCGATGTCGTTGTACGTTACAAGGCGGAACTTGCCGTTCCAATGCGTTTCCACCTCTGTGATCGAGGCATTGGAGAACCGGAAAGAGTTGGAAAGGTCCAACCCGCCACCAAGAAGAATCGCCAAGAGTACGGAACACGTTCCTCCGTGGGTGGCGATCACCGTGTTCTCGTTTCGAGGGACGAGTTCCTCTACAAACTCTTCTAAACGAGCGTAGACATCAGCGAAAGACTCCCCTCCTGGGGGCCGAACATGGTTTCGCTCCAAGCCTTGCTCTTCTGCCATCCGCGGAAATCGTTCCGCGATGGAGGGAAAGTCCTGTCCCTCCCATTCACCAAAGGATCGCTCCCTCAGGCGATCATCGACGGTGATCGAAATGTTTGCCTCTTCAGCAATGCGCTTCCCCGTTTCGAGCGCGCGAGAAAGATCCGAGGAAACCACTCTTTCGATGGGAAGTTCCGCCAGTGCTCGACCGACGAGCAAGGCTTGCTGTTGCCCTACCTCGTCTAGAGGAATATCGGTGTGGCCCTGGGCTCGATGGGCTTTGTTCCAAGCAGTTTGTCCGTGCCTAACAAGCCAGATGCGCATAGGATCCATTATGAAAGGCTGAAGGCCCGCGCGAGGTTAAACCGACCAGGGCCGGGCTTCCTCGTACTCGTTTCCTTTCGTATCGATACGGATCGACCCGAGGCGCAGGATTCGAACCGGGGCATCCACTTCGGCAGTGTTCATGATTTCGGCCTCTCCCGACTCAAAGTCGATGCGCGAAATCCGTCCGTACCCAAACTCTTCCCCGCTTTGGCGCACAAACGAACAAACCAAGCCCGAGTAGTCGTCGGGGTGGGCAAAGAAAGGCTTAGAGGTGTGAGTAAGGTCGAGTGCACGCGAAATCTGGGCTTCTTCGTATTCGTGTTGGGAGACGATAAAGAGCGAGGAACCTGTAGCTTCGACATACGCATCATCCAACCCAACCCGCTTACACTCTTCCGGGTCCAGCCGCTGGCCCGACCCCAGTCGCGAACCTTCGATCGGGACTTCGAAGATGTTGATCGAGTGCTTCTGGCAGCGCTCCAAGAGTGCCATCCAGTGCGCTTTTCGCTGCGCGGCACGCACCATGGGAGGAAACGCCTTTTCCGATTCCACCACCGTGGGTCCAATGGGAAACGCGTTAAGATTCACCCCTGTCCCATGAGCCACTTCAATGAGATCCGGGCGGAACATCTGCATCGCGGCAAGGGTGGTCTGCCACGCAATGGGACTTGGGCGATAAACCGGAAAGAGCGCAACCATCGGCTCTTCAGGAAACCGAACCAAAGCTTCCCCAAGCGCCCACATCAGAAGGTGGGGAGTTCGAGCCGGATCGGTTGAGCCCGTAAATCGTTCGAAGAGCACTCTGCCATTCCGGTACAGGCCAACTTTGCCCGGATGAGTGAAATCCGCGTTACCAGGATCGAGGTTCAGGAACAAACCGGACTTCGCCAGGCTTTTCACCCGCTCGCGCCATGTCACCCCTGCGTTTCCTAGCAGGGCCACCCGGTTCATGTAGACAAGTGTAGCCTATTTTGTTCTTTCTGTAAGGGAGTGGCAACCAAATATTGCCCCCTAACTCCAAGGTCTATAGACTGTGCCGGGGTCTCTCCGATCAACCGAGGGCGATAACACCCAACCATCGACTCTGAAGCGCACCGATGCGCACGGGAATCCATGCCGACGCTGTTCTGCCTCCAATCCAAACACAACCCCGTGAAGGTGGCGAGTGCGGCTGTCTTGACGTCGGCTTTGTTGACCGTGGCTTTGTCTGGATGCGGCTCTGCTAAGAGTGCGGACAAAGGCATCGTCGAGATCCGTTACATGGCGTGGGGGAATCCAGAGCAATTGGCTTTGGAAGAGGATCTCTGCCGACGCTTCGAGAAGAAGCATCCCAACATACGGGTGAAGTTCCTGCGTGTTCCGGGTTCCGCTTACGGGAACAAGATGGTGGTGATGTTGGCAAGCCGCACCGCTCCCGATGTGTTGCGCGTCGACCATTACCAGTTCGCGCAGCTAGCAAAGAAGAACTACTTTTACGATTACACGGAGAAGGCAGCCACTGACCCCGAGTTCCGGAGAGAAGATTTCAACGAACTCGCCTACAACGAGGGAGTCATCGAGGGCAAGTTCTATGGTGCGAGTGTGCTGTTTGGCGCCCCGGTGATCTACTACAACAAAACGCTGTTCCAGAAAGCCGGGCTCACCGACCCGTTTGTCCTTTGGCAACGAGGGGAGTGGACCTACGACGCCTTTGTGCAGAGCGCCAAGGCTTTGACGAAGAAGGACAAGTCAGGCAGATTCACTCAGTTCGGCACCGTGGTTCCCATCCATCCGCTCTGGTTCCCGTTCGTTTGGGGATTTGGCGGGGATTTGGTCGATCCGACGATGACCAAGTCCGTTCTCGATTCCCCAGAAGCGATCAAAGGCCTGCAGTTCGTTGCCGACCTCCGATACGTGCACCAATGCGCTCCGACCCCGTCTCAGTCCGCCAACTCGGCTTTCACGTTTGAAAGCGGCAAATTGGCAATGGAGTTCAACTGGATGGGCATGACTCCGAGATTTCGAAAGGTGATCGACAACTTCGAGTGGGACGTGGTTCCGTATCCAAAAGGCCCTAAGGGAGACTTCTCTTCCGCGAAAGGCAATCAACTCGTTTCACCCAAAGACACCGAGCATCCCGAAGAAGCTTGGAAGTTCATCAAGTTCATTACGGGGCCAGAAATCGAGCGGCTCCTCTATATCGAGAATCGGCGGTGCTACCCGACCCGCATTGCCCTCACCAAGGATCCCGCCTTTCTCGATGGATCCAAGCCCCCCTCGCAGATCCGGGTATTCGTTGATGTGGTTCGCACCGCAAAGCCTCTGCCGATCAATGAACGCTGGGGAGAGTGGAGTCAGGCGATGAACACCGAACTTGACAACCTCTGGGCAGGTCGAGAGCGAAAGGCCGAGGCGGTTGCCAGAAGGGCTAAGATTGCCGTGGACAAGGTTTTGAGCGAGGAGCCTGGATGGTAACGCAGAAGCGAGAACCGCGCAAAATCAAATCTCTCGCCAAGCACGAGGCCCTATGGGGTTGGGTGTTGGTTTCCCCCTGGATCATCGGGTTTGTGATCTTCACTCTCGGCCCGATGATCGCGTCGTTCCTCCTCTCTTTCACCAAGTACGACCTTGCGACGATTAAATTTGTGGGCGGAGAAAACTACCGCCGCATCCTCACCGAGGATCCCCTGTTCTGGAAAGCGCTGACGAACACGGCGTTGTACGTTCTCTTCACCGTTCCTCTGGGAGTTGCAGGCTCGCTGCTCATCGCCTTGCTGCTCAATCAGCCCGTGCGGGGTCAACGATTGTTTCGGACTCTCTTTTACTTGCCTTCGTTGGTTCCTGCGGTTGCTTCCGCGTTGCTGTGGCAGTGGGTTTTCAACGCCGACAACGGCATTCTCAACCAAGCTCTAGGATGGTTTGGGCTACCCAACATCGAGTGGTTGCAAGACGAGAGGTACACGCTGGGCGCATTTGTGATGATGTCCCTCTGGGGCATCGGCGGGCAGCGAATGGTGATCTTTCTGGCGGGTCTTCAAGGAATACCGGACTCGTATTACGAGGCGGCAACGCTGGATGGAGCAGGGCCGATGGCGAAGTTCCGGCACATCACCATTCCCTCCCTCTCACCCGTGATCCTGTTCAACGTGGTGCTGGGTCTCATCGGGGCCTTCCAAATCTTCACCAGCGCCTACATCATGACGGGCGGCGGTCCAAACAATGCTTCCCTGTTCTATTCGCTCTACCTATTCCGCAACGCCTTTGAGTACTTCAAACTTGGTAAGGCTAGCGCACTAGCCTGGATTCTCTTTGCGATCTTGCTGGTGTTCACGCTCATCCAGTTCCGGCTCTCTAAGAAATGGGTGCACTACGAAGGGTCGACCGATCGGGGAGGAACGGGCGAATGAAGAACACGCTCGGTCGAGTGATCGTTTACGTCCTCCTGGGGTTCGGCGCGACGCTATTCTCCATCCCATTTCTCTGGACCATTTCCACGGCGTTGAAATCGGCAAAGGAGTACGCCCAGGATCCCGGTCGTTTGATTCCGCAGAATCCGGACTTTTCCAACTTTGAGAAAGCCTGGACGGCGCTTCCCTTTCCCACCTTTGTGTGGAACACGATCCTGATCACCATCGCGTGTACGGTCGCGCAGGTAATCACGGGCTCCCTAGTTGCCTACGGATTCTCCCGTTTTCGCTTCAAAGGCAGAGACTGGGTGTTCATGGCGATGCTTAGCACCATGATGCTGCCGGGCCAAGTGACCCAGATTCCTGTCTTCTTGATTTGGCGAGAACTACGGGCCATCGATACGTTTTCCCCGTTGATCATCCCGGCCTTCTTCGGCGGCGGCGCCTTCAACATCTTCTTACTGCGACAGTTTTTCCTCACCATCCCGCGAGAACTCGATGAAGCGGCGATGCTGGATGGCGCCTCGTACCTGTCCATCTGGTGGAAGGTGCTATTGCCGCTCTCCGGTCCCGCGATCGCTTCGGTAGCACTCTTCTCCTTCTTAGGTCATTGGGATTCGTTCGAGGGTCCGCTCATCTATCTGAACTCGCCCGAAAAGTACACAGTCAGCATCGGCCTACGCATGTTCCAGGACACGTTTGGGACCAACTTCGAACAGGTGATGGCGGCTTCGTTGGTGCACATTTTGCCCACCGTCTTGCTGTTCTTCTTTGCTCAGCGTTACTTCCTGAAAGGCATCTCGCTGAGTGGCTTAGGCGGACGCTGATTGAAGGCGCCCTCCCCTTCCTCGCAAAAACTCCGGCTTCCCCCTGAGTTTCTCAAGAACTCCTTCCGACAACCCAAGTGAGCCGAAGTGGACTTAAAAATTCCACCTCTCGGCAGGAGATCGGAAAAGTGCCCTATCTGGACAACCTATTTGGATCGCACCTCAATCGACTGGATCGATCGATGGACCGCACCACGCAACGCCAATCCATGTTGATGGAGAACTTGGCGAATGTGAACACGCCGAACTACAAGCGGCAGGATATGGACTTCAACATCGCCCTGCAAGACGAGATGGACCGCCAGAACGGCGTCGACCGCTCTCAACTTGCTCGCGGTGGAGGCTCGATTGGCAACGCCTCGAGTATTCGACCGGACGGAAGCAACGTGGACTTGGAATATGAGGTGCTCTCCATTACGGAAACCGAGCAGCGCTGCGACCTGCTGACGGACATGACCGCCAAGTATTTCCAAGGCCTCAAGAACGCGATTCGGGAGGGTCGCTAAACCGGTAAATGAGAATCAACTCGCTTTCTAGCGCTATGCGAACCGCCACTTCCGGCTTGGTAGCCGAACGGTTCCGAATGGACGTCATCTCTGGAAACATCTCCAACGCCAACACGGTCGCGGAGATTGGAAAAGAGCCCTACCGACGACGCGGTGTTGTGCTGAACGCAACGGAAAACGGCGTCAAGATCGCAGGGATCACCCAGGACCGCCAGCGCGAGTTTCAACAGAAAGTGGACTGGTCGCACCCGAACCACGATCCAGTGACCGGCATCGTCCGATTCAGCAACGTGGACCCCATTATGGAAATGGTGGACATGATCGGCGCGGGCCGAGCCTACGAGGCAAACATCGCCGCTTTCAACACGGCGAAGACAATGATGAAATCGGCCCTAAATATTGGGCGGATCTAACCGAAACCTAACAAAGTAGATGAGGATTACCACCAACCCCGGAATCCAGCAGGCCTTCAATGAAGGCAAGCTTTCGAGCGCGACTCGCTCGGCGGGGGACAAGGGCGGAAACGATTTCGCTCAAATGTTGATGGACGTCCTCAGTGAGGTGAACGAGTCGCAGGGCAAGGCCCGCGAGTTGCAAACCGATCTGATGACGGGTCGACGACCGGTGGAAGTCCACGACGTTATGATCGCCATGGAAAAGGCAAGCACATCGATGCAACTCACCATGGCCGTTCGAAACAAGATTCTTGAGGCTTATCAAGAAATCAATCGAATGCAAGTCTAGCGAAACGTGACTCCCACCTAAGCGGATGACGCCATGGGTGGATTTGTACTTAAATTGAGGAATTGGTGGGAGAACGCCACCAATGCGCAACGATACGGCACCATTGGAGGGGCCCTCTTTGCGATCGTGCTGCTGTACGGCATTGTTTCGGTTGCGTCGCAACCGAAATATCAAATGCTCTATGGCGGATTGTCGCAAACGGATCAAGCGAACATCGTAAGCGAAGTGCAGACGATGGGCGTACCCGTCAAATACGACCAACCCGGTCAAGTGCTCGTTCCTGCCGACAAACTTCCTGAAGTTCGAATGAAGCTTGCCCTGGCGGGCAAGTTGCCCAAATCCAGCCACCCGGGCAACGCCGAGCTCGGCCAAATGTCGCTTTACACCACCCCCGCCGTTGAGCGAGAGCGACTGAAAACGATTTTGCAGGGCGAACTCGCCACCTCGATTGAAACGATGGCAGGCATTCGATCTGCACGCGTTCACATCACGCTGGGCGATCCTTCCCCGTTTGGCGAGCAGCGCCGACAAGCCACCGCCAGCATCAACATTTCTACCGAGAACGAGACTCCCCTTTCTAAAGATCAATCCAAAGGAATCGCACTTCTCGTCGCGAATGCGGTCGACGGTCTCAGCATCTCGAACGTGGTCGTTCTCAACGAGAAGATGGAAGCGATCTTCAACGGTCGAGAGATGGAAGGTTCGGAGAACATCGCCGAGCACAAACTCGACCTGGAGCGACAGATCGCCAAGGGAGAGGAGCGACGTCTCCAGAACGTCTTAGACACGATGTTCGGTGCCGGATCCACCTTGGTCACCGTCCGGGCGGAAGTCGATCTAGATGAAGAGACTTCCCGCGTTAGCGAGCGAAGCTACCTACCCGTGAAGAAGGGATCGATCGAAATCCAGAAGGCGGTCGAGAAGATGCCTCTGGAAGGCGGAGCCCCGACCGGAACGGCCGCCGCAGGAGCCGACGCAAACCTGCAAGCCCCAGCCGCTACCGCGAATGCCACCGGGACTGGAGCCAAAGGCGAATACGTTAACGAGGTCAGCCGAGTTGAGCCGGGCATCAAGGAAACGACGAAGGACACCAAGAAAGCAACGGGCGCCATTAAGAGCATGGTGATCAACGTTGCGGCCGACGTTTCCAAGTTCCGAAAGACGTTGAGCGATCCCGTAACCGACGAAGAAACCGAATACGTTCGATCCGTTACCGACTTTGTTCGAAACGAGTTTGCAACGAAGGTCGGCGAAGACGCAAACCTCTTCAGCGCTCGCGTAACTCCCATCATCTTCGACAATTCCAGCAAGCTCGTTGCTGAGAAAGCTCAGAAGGATGCCGAGTCTGCCGCTCGCAACCAACAAATCATTTCCCTACTGCCTGTGCTTGCCCTGGTCGCCATCGGCTTCATGGTTGCCAAGCAAGTAAGCAAGTATGCGAAGAGCCACGCGGTTGGACTGCCGGCAGTGGTGACTCCGGAGGGCATCATGGTCCGACTGCCGAGTGGCCAGTTGGCTCCGATGCCAGAGGAGCAACTTTCGCAGGTCCTGGCTTCCACCCAAGAAATCCAGAACCCGGCTCTGGCGCAGGCCCTGAACCGATCGAGTTCTGGCATCAACGCCAGCGACGAACTCGCAGCATCTCTGGAACAGATCGGAGTACAGGAAGCGCTCAAGGGCGATGGGATCGAGTTTGAAGAGAGTGAAGAGCGCATTCGAATTGCAAAGATTAAGGAACGCACATCCATTCCGCTTGAGCAGATCAAGCAAATGGGCAAGGAACGACCTGAGGCCGTTGCCATGCTGGTGAAGAGCTGGTTGGCGGAGGAGCGACGATGAAAAAGACTCGAGAAGAACAGCTAACCAACCGTCAGAAGGCCGCCGTTATCATGATGGTCGTTGGTCCTGAAACTGCGGGCAACGTGATTCGTCACCTGCAGGACGATCAGATTGAGCTCCTCACTCTTGAGGTCGCCCGGTTGGATCGGGTGTCGCCCGAGCAACGGGAAGCCACCATCATGGAGTTCTATGAGCTCGCCGTGGCTCAAGACTTCATCGCCGAAGGCGGTATCGACCACGCGAAGAAGGTTCTTGAATCGGCCTTCGGCATGGGTAAGGCGGACGAGATTGTGAAGAAGATCGTCGCCGCCATGCAGGTGGTTCCCTTCGAATTCCTCCAGAAAGCAGATCCTTCTCAGGTGCTGAGCTTTATCCAGGACGAGCACCCGCAAACCATTGCTCTCATCCTCTCTTACATGCCCGTCAACAGCGCAGCGCTCATCCTGAGCAAGCTACCAAGCGAGCTGCGAGCCGATGTGGCAGCCCGTATTGCGATGATGGAGCAAACGCCTCCGGAAGTCATTCGCCGGGTCGAGCAGACTCTGGAAAAGAAGGTTTCCAGCGTTCTCTCTCAAGAGCTCACCAGTGCGGGTGGTCCCAAGGCCCTTGTGGACCTTCTCAACCGGGTGGATCGTTCTACCGAGCGCCTCATCATGGAGTCTCTCGGCGAGAACGAACCGGAGTTGGCCGACACCATCAAGAACATGATGTTCGTCTTCGAGGACATCGTCCAGCTAGACGACCGAGCCATTCAGGCGATCCTTCGCGAGGTGGACGTCAAGGAACTTGGAACGGCGCTCAAGGGCGTTGGACCAGAAGTCCAGAACAAGATTTTCAAGAACATGTCCGAACGGGCGGTTGCGATGCTCAAAGAAGACATGGAGTTCATGGGCCCGGTTCGACTGCGAGTGGTGGAAGAAGCCCAGCAGAAGGTCGTTGCCGCTATTCGAAGGCTAGAGGAGACGGGCGAGATTGTCGTTGGTCGAGCCGGAGAGGAGGACGTCCTTGTATAAGCAGGTCGTCTGGAACTCGGCAGCGGTCACCCCATTCGAATCCGTCCTTAGCACCATTCCCGAAGGCGCGCTGGTCTCTCGCGATCTAGCAAGCGAGCGCCTGGAGGACATGCTGGAGCGAATCCGCGAGGAGGCGTACCACGCAGGGTTCAAGGAAGGCTATGAAGCCGGTGTTACTCTCGGAAAGGCCGAAGGACGGCGTGCCGGATACATGGACGGGCTTTCTCAGGCTCAAGAGGAGATGCAGGAGCAGGTTCGGGGTGAGGCAATGGTTTTCGCCAACGAAGTCCAGCAGATCCGCGACGAGCTCGATGTGGCGATCAAGCAGTGGTTTGTGCGCTCCGAAGAAGCCCTCACGGACCTGAGCATCGAAGCGGTGAAGCGCGTTCTGCGCGCCGAGCTGTCCCAATCGCGAGAGTCCGTAAAGGCAATCGTAAAAGATGCGCTTCGCGAGATCACCCACGCGAACCATGCGCGCATTCGCGTGAACCCTTCCGACTCCGCTTACTTCTTGGAGCAGCGCGACATCTTGTTTGAAGCGCGGAGCAATCTTCGAGACTGCGAGATCGTTCCCGATCCCACGATCGCCGCCGGATGCATCATCGAGACCGAAGCCGGCATCGTGGATGCTCGCCTGCAGGTCTTCGAAAACTCGTTGGAAACCAACTTCCGGGAGACCGCATGATTGTTGCTCCCGAACCCAAGTTCAAACGCCTAGTCCAGGCACTTGAGATGACGGACCTAATCAACGTCTACGGTCGAGTTTCCAAAGTGGTTGGTCTCGTCATTGAATCGGATGGACCGAACTGCCGCATTGGCGACCTCTGCTTCATCGAGTCCGTGAACTCGTCCGACGTCACCAGCCGAGTCGCCGCCGAAGTGGTGGGATTCAAGGGCGAGAAAACCCTACTGATGCCTCTTGGCGACCTTGAAGGCGTGCGAGCGGGAGATTTGGTGAAGTCCACCGGCGGCTGCATGAAGGTCCCGGTTTCCAACCGAATGCTCGGACGCGTCTTGGACGGTTTGGGCAACCCGATGGACGGAAAGGGTCCGATCGAAGCCGACTTCTACGCACCGATTCAAGCCAATCCACCCGGTGCCCTCGACCGACAAATGATCTCTCGTCCCCTTGAGACTGGAGTCCGAGCGATTGACGGATTGCTCACTCTGGGCGAAGGTCAGCGCATGGGCATCTTCGCGGGTTCGGGTGTTGGAAAAAGCACATTGCTTGGGATGATCGCCCGAAACTGCACCGCCGAAGTGAACGTGATTTGCCTGGTGGGAGAACGGGGCCGTGAAGTTCGCGAGTTCATTGAGAACGACCTAGGTCCGGAAGGTTTGGCTCGAAGCGTCATTGTTTGCGCCACCGGCGAACAGCCCGCCCTGGTTCGGATCAAGGCCGCTCTAACTGCCACTGCGATTGCGGAGGGATTTCGCGACCAAGGCAAGTCGGTGCTTCTGATGATGGACTCCGTCACTCGATTCGCCATGGCGCAACGGGAGGTCGGCCTCGCAATCGGCGAGCCGCCCAGCACCAAGGGTTACACACCCAGCGTCTTTGCGCTCCTTCCCCGCCTGATGGAGCGCGCGGGCATGGGGCCGCGGGGTGCAATCACCGCGCTGTACACGGTTTTGGTCGACGGCGACGACACAAACGAACCTATCGCCGATGCAGCCCGTTCGATTCTTGATGGTCACGTGGTGCTCAACCGCCGACTGACTTCGAAGGGGCACTACCCACCCATCGATATTCAGCAGAGCCTGAGCCGAACTATGCCGTTTGTGGTGGACAGCGAGCAGATGGCTTCCGCCAACCGATTTCGAGAGCTGATGGCAGCGTATGCGGATGTTGAGGACCTGGTGTCGATCGGGGCGTACAAGCAGGGGTCGAACGAAACCAGCGACCTCGCGATCAAGCTTAGGGATCCGATGAACATGTTCTTGCGGCAAGCCAAAGACGAGGGCACTCCGCTGGATATCACCCAGATGGCGCTCCGTGAAATCGCCTCAGTTTGAGGTTGATGGTCTGACCAGGAAGTAAAGGTTCGATCCTGCAACTTACTTGTTGGGTCAGGCGGATACGCACTCACCTCGGGACGATCACCGGAAAAGCACGAGATCGAAATGATTCTGGTCGGTCCTTCGGACTTGAAGAGAGAGCAAGTCTAACTAGTCGACCCAATCACGACTCACGCAGCACCACCCTGAAATCTGCGCCTCCACTTGTAACAATTCGGATAGGACTGAAATGGGTGCGCAGGTGAAGCCAACTGGGACGAATGATGTAACGCAAGATTCCGCTTTCCCCGATACGATTCACTCGAAGGAGGGCAGTAACAAGTTTTTGAGCTGCGAGGTCGGTGGGATCATGTCAAATTAACCAACCGACGGTTTCGGGCCCAAGGTCGGAGCCTCTCGGGCACCCTGCCCTGTTGAAAAAGAAAAAAATCTTCTCCAAAAAAGAAAGTTCGTGTATAGTACTGTCATAAGAATCTATTGCAAACGATATTCCAAAGCCTTGCAATTAGGATTCTACTCTCTTTTCATAACGATCCCTCTTTCATGGCTTGTTTCAAACCAACCGCAGTTAGGACCTGCTCTGCAACCTTTTGACGAAGTGACGGTGGTAAAAATAGGAACTAAAATCGCAATAAGAGGGCATGACGAGTATGGGAAATCACTACCTAAGAAGGGTGAACGCATAATTGTCTCGATGGCCGAGTGTGATTCGTGTTCCATCACCGCACTCGACCTGAAGCAACTTTCTGGATTACCTCAAAAGACGCCTTTGATCATGGTGTACCCCGATAAGAGAACCCTTACCGCCAGTATTAGACTTGGCGTAAGAACAATTGATACTTCACCATCTTGGTTACCCAAAGAGATGACAATCTACCGACCCCAAGCTGCACTCGTTGACACAAATGGGAATGTTATTGCAAGTGCTTTTGGAGGCACTGAGATCCTGCAATTGGCAAAAGGACATGGGCAGTGAGGCGTAAAGGGTTTACCTTCATCGAGCTGATCACAGTTACTGCAATTACTATAGCACTCACAGCGTTCATGACCCCTGTTTTCGCCGCGGTCAAGCGCGACGCCAAGGCAACATCTTCATTGGGTGTTCTCCGCCAACTGCATCTGGCAACGATGATTTACCAGCAGGATTACAGCGAGGGAGGGCACGGCGACCTTGCCCAGATGGGTCTCCCGAATGCCGAAATACAATCGAGTATCGCTGCCATCTCCCCAACAAAGTCTATCGATTTAAAGTCTCCATGTGGGCTAAATCCTTGGTGGTTCTCACCTGGGGAGCGATTAATGTTCTATTACGTATATCGACCTGGCCGAGGGGGACCAGAGTTCGTTCGCTTACTTGACCGGGAAGGAGACCGATATGTTTTGTTCTACGACGTCAACTGTGACGACGCACAAGCGCCGGTGAGCAACCCACACTTTTCCCACCTTGGTCTCGCCGTTACGCTTGGCGGAAATGCCTATAAGCGGCGGCGTACAGAAGATCTGCACTCCGATGCCTTCTGGACTCCCTGAAGGCCCTCAAACGATAGTAGGAATCAACTAATGAAAATCATTCGGAATCGCGCCATGCTTCGGCTCTTTGCTATTTCCTCTGCACTTTCCGTCTCGGCTAGTTATGCACAAGTGACCTTTACAAACTGTCCTGATCCAATAAAGGTGTGCAAAGTTTGGGGACAGTTCATTCGGCACGTCGACCCGTTGTGCTGCGAGGAAACGGCAACATCCTGCCGATCGCTTAAAGCCGACGAATGGTCGTGTGCAGCTGGCGGGACCGAACGATATCGGTCTCTAACTTGGAGTAGTTGGTCAGGTGGGTTCAATTGTGATTCGTCGGGTCCAGGCTGCTTCTAAGCTTCCAAGGTTTGCACTAGCAGCCGCCGCGATTGCTGTTGCGCTAGGTGTCGCATTTTGGCCGCGAAGTGTCTCCCCCACCGAAGCCGCTCGAAGGGGAGTGGAAGCCTTGTTCACCGGCGATATTGGGCCGGTAATAAAGTTCGTAGACCCAAAGGAACTGGAGGCAACTGGGCTCACCCGCGCCCAAGTCGCCCGAATAATTCAGGAGTATGTCACACCACGTTTTTCACGATTGAAACGGTACGGATCGGTTGTCACGAAGGAGAGCAGAGGGACCGGAGCCGCGGATGCCATTGTTGATACGGTGCTTCCAGACGGTACGAGGAGCCCTTATATTGTCTCCGCAGAACTCACACCAAGCGGGCCACGCTTTGATGCATGGCTCACGCAGGCAGTCCTCACCGCGACACTTGTCGACCAGAACCGGGGAACAGAACGTGACAAGCGAAAACACGTCCTTGCTTGCCTTGTGAAAGCCCTTCCAGAATTGAAGGGATTCGGCATGAAGGGCCTTGTCACCAACGGCATGGGGGTCACCTTTGAAGAGTTCATTTCCGATCTCAAGCGGAGGATTGAATCTCGTCCGGTTCGGTAGCGCCAAACGGTCTGTGAACGTACTTTTCGAAAGTTGGAGACTTTGCCGCGGTTGGGCTGGATTCAACCTGTTTACCACGTTGAAATCTCTCTTGTTTATGCTGCTCGCTGCTGATCTGCTCCGCATTCCGGAAATGAATCACGAGACGATGCATATGTTCTTCGGTCAAGCCAAACACAAGGGATCTCCGCTGGACATCACCCAGATGGCGCTCCGAGAAATCGCGTCGGTGTGAGGTTAGCTACGTGCAATCACCGACGCGAGGTAAATCAACGTCCCAATCAACACCGCATCGGGAATCAGCCACGTCCAAACACTCCGCCATTCGATCTTGAACTTCCCTTCTTTGAGAGCGAGCACGATCAAAGCACCGCCAACAATCGCCTGTAACAGAAACGGACCCCAAAACTCGACCAAGAGCCCTTCCGCGTCGGTCAGCCAATCTCTCAGCAAGTGAACAGGTTGCCCTCGCTTCCATCTTTCGGCTTCTCCAAACGTTCGCCAGACGATCCAACCTCGATGGACTGTGTGCAAAACAAGCGCTGCTTGACGCCCTCGTCCCCTCCACGGCGCAAGGAAAACAAATGGCGCCATCGTCAGATAGAACGCAATGGACGTTATCGTTGCGGATGAGTCTGACGAATCGAACATGATCGTTCCTCTTGAGACTTCTAGCGGAGTCCGGCCTTCAATCGGTCCGAATGACTGATGATGATCAGGCGATCCCTATTCCCATCCCGAACGACGGAGTCCACTTTGACACGACGAATTGCGCGACCTTCCCAGTCCGTGATTAGCAGAGTCCGGCCTTCGGTGCGTCCACGGTCGGTTGTGATGCGCTGTTCGGCATGCGAAAAGATCTGCGTTGGAAAGGGAGGATCGCCCTCCACGTGAACAAAGATATTCTCCTCCGTTTCGTTCCTCACCCTGCAGATAACGGGGTCGGGTTGAGGATGACTGTACAAGACAGCCCCTAGAACCATCGTAACCCCCACTCCCAAGGTCAGAACCATACAGAACCGACCATAAATGTTGTCCCAAACCTTCCTCACCACTTGGATCAACACGGCACTGGGATGAAATGTTTCAGGCGCAAGCCACCGAGCCGGTTCGAAATTTCACCTCCACGGATCACCGAGCGTCGAGAGGCTCCAAAAATGAACCCAAAGAACTCTGGACCCTACAAATCGCCCCTAAAGAAATCTGGGAAAAACCTGACAATGTTCTTTAGGGAATGCGCCCCCAGATTCTTCTCAGCCCGCCGGACAACGGATCACAGCGCGGGCAGGGAGAAACGAACACTCATGGCTAAGTTCAAATTCCGACTCCAAACCGTTCTCGACTATCGAGAAATGGAAGAAGCATGGGCGAAGGACAACTACCGATCCAAGCAAATTGAGCGGATTGAGATCGAGAACGAGATTTCGACTCTGGAGCGCAAGCGCTTAGAAGTTCTGGAGCAACCCTGGGCAACCATCCACGATCGCCAAGGGGCGGAGGATCTCGCCTCGCGATACACCGATGAAAAGCGCGGTTACACCGCTGCCCTTTCGATAGTCCTTCAAGAAGAAGCAAAGGCGCTTGACGAGTGGGTGGAGCGCAAAAAGGACGCCGAGATTTTGCGCAAGCTGCGCGAGAAAGCCGAGCTGGAGCATCGCCAGCTGATGGAGAAACGCGAGCAGGCCGAACTGGATGAGTGGGCAACGCTCCGATACGCCTCGTAAACAACAACCTCTTCCCTGACCAACCGCTATGGCATCTATTGACGATTTCAGCTTTCAACTCCGGGGTCCTGCCGGTATCTCCGCACGTATCGCCGAGATCCGAGCCCGGGCGGGCTTGCCGGAAGCAGGGGCCTTTCAAGCCAGTCTCGATAAAGCCAATGGTGCTACGGGCGCCACCGGCACCCAACCTTCCCCGCTGAAGGGCGAGATCGGCGGTGCAGCCGGGCAGGGTTTTGTCCCTATGGATCCGTTCTCGGAGAACGTGCATGGTCCGGCGGCGGCACTCAAGATTCGCAGCTTGATTCCGCAGATAGCCCAAGAAAACGGGCTCGATCCCAAACTGCTGGAAGCCGTAGTGGAACAGGAATCTGGCTTCGACCCGATGTCTATTTCCAAGGCCGGCGCTATGGGCCTTATGCAACTCATGCCCGAAACCGCACTGGAGCTCGGGGTGACCGACCCATTCAATCCCGAACAGAACCTTAGGGGCGGAGCAAGCTATCTCAAGAAGATGCTCAACAAGTACGGCAATGTCGATCTGGCGCTCGCGGCATACAATGCGGGTCCCGGACGAGTGGATAGGGCTGGAGGAATTCCAGATCTTGCCGAAACTAAAGAGTACGTGCAAAAGATCAAAGCGCGACTAGCCGCTCAAGGTTCGCTTTCTGGCGCACTCGGCGCGCAGGATCTGCGCTAATCACACGATTTAGGTTCTACCAATGGCGAAGAAACCCAAGAACAAAAAGAAAACCATTCTGATAGTGGTGTTCTTGGTGCTGTTCCTCCTGCTCGGCTCGGCTGGAGCGGTGGTAGGTCTGGTCTACACGGATAAGTTGAACATTCCCGCGCTCGCCAAGCTGCTTGGCAAAAAGCCGAAAGCTCCGGTCGTCGCGAAGAAAGAAGACCCGAAAGAGGCCAAGAAGGTCGCCGCGAAGCCCAAGCCAAAGCCGCCTACCACGGTGCCCATCACCCCAACCAAGAAGGAGCCGAAGATTGATCCTGACTTGGGTCGCGAGAAGCTCGCCGAGATTTGGGCAGAGATGCCTGCCGACAAGTTAAAAGCAGTGGTGGAAACCTGGAAGGACCCGGAATTGGCAAAGGTTCTTACCGTCATGGACAGCGAGAAGGTCACCCAACTTTTGGCGGTCTTAGACCCCAAGCGTGCGGCCGCCCTCAGCCGAATGATCCAATCGGAAGCAAGCGTTGTCTCTGAGAAAGAAGGCTAAGATCGCCCTCTCTTGTCGGTTGTCCGGCGATAACCTCCGGAACCCTGTTATAGGCACGCCTAAACGACTAAACTGAAATCATGTTGCGAAACGTGATCTGCGCCCTGGACACCGGCGATCTCAATGAAGCGATTACCACGGTTAAGCGCCTCAGCCCGCGTGTTGCCGCATTCAAGGTTGGTCACGGGCTTACCTTGCCCCATGGCCTTGGCGTGCTGGATAAGCTCCGCGAGGCAGGCGCCCAGCGCATCTTCCTTGACCTGAAGTTTCACGATATCCCCAACAGCGTTGCTCTCGCGGTTCGAGAAGCCGCTAAGCACGACGTCTGGATGATGACTCTCCACATCTCGGGCGGCCCCGCGATGCTGACCGCTGCAATCGAAGAGGCAAAGAACGTTTCAGAAGAAAAGCGACCCCTTCTCATGGGCGTTTCGGTTCTCACCTCGCTGGACGAGCACACGCTTCAAGGCGACCTTGGCGTCGATCGCAGCCTGAAAGACCACATGCTCTACCTCTCTCGAATGGGCATCGACCACGGTCTGGACGGTGTGATCTGCTCTGCCGAAGAGATTAAAGATATCCGCGAAGTCCTTGGCGCAAACGGAGTCATCGCCACGCCGGGCATTCGACTTCCGGGCGGAGCCACTCACGACCAGCGCCGAGTCGGCGAGCCGAAGCAGGCGTTGGAAGATGGCGCGGACTATCTAGTCATCGGTCGAGCTCTCACCGCCGCAACGGACCTTGATGCGGTTTTGGATCGACTCGACTCTGTCGGCGAGTAATCACGCATAGCGGCTCGCCGAAGGCAAAAAAGGCGGCTAAGAGATTCACTCTTGGCCGCTTTTTCTTTGAGCCGC
>CAYYJX010000053.1:0-21187 GCA_964471545.1 uncultured Fimbriimonas sp.
TTTGCGCAAAATTCACGCAAGTTCACGATCAATTCTCAAGAGTTGTTTGTACAGTGCACCTATGCATTCAACATTGTGTTTGCGATTTCTTGCAGTTGGGAGCGTTCTTGCAGGGGCTGCCCTTTCCACGGCAAATGCCCGAGCATATGGGTTCAGTCGCACGGAAGTGTCCCTTAATCTAAACGGCGCGTCGCTTCTCTCCCAGAACAACCAAGACTACAACTACAACAACGAGTTGTCGGGGACGGGTGCCTTCTATAACAGCACCGGAGGCTATGAAGACACCAACAACGACACCTGGGTGATGTACTCAGAGACAGAGGCTGTTGCGACTCCTAACGGTATTGCGCGAGGGCTCTATGGTCACGACTTTTTGTTCACGATCAAGAACGAGACGACGAGCGCGCTCTCGGTCGAGTTCTCCGTTAGTCTAGAGCGGAACGGAGAGGTGTCTGTGAACAACCTTGGATGGGAGGAAGCTTGGGTGAACCTCTACGGAGGAGCCGCCAAGCTTACAACGGGCAACTACGATTTCCGAACCGACTCGTTGGCAACCAACCCAAGCCTCTCGCTGACCAACTCGTTCACACACTCTTATCTCGCCAGTTTCAATCTTGACCCGAACGAGGAAGCCACGTTCGAGATTTGGGCGAGCACCGAAACCTATGCGCGATCGGTGGTACCGGAGCCTGCAACGATGGCAACGCTTGGGTTGGGCGCGCTGGCGCTCCTTAAGCGACGCCGAAAGTAAGCCTAACGAAAGGGGAGCAACTTTGGGGGAGGGGTCTGGCAACAGACCCCTTTTTGTTTCTGGCCGCGGTCCCAGGCGAGCCTAGAACCAATATGATCTTCGCAATGGCTCTTGCCGCCGAGCGACTGCACCGAGTTCTGTGGCGCGAAGTAAACGGCCGAACTCCAAAAGCGCTGCTTTATCCCCTTGCTCCCTGGCTTCTCGCGGGGCCAGTTAGAGCAATCGATCGGAAGAAGAACGACCTAGCGTAGGCGCCCAAACTACCCTCCTAGTAGCACTGGTCAGGAAGGTATCTCGATGAAGCAACTCCGAGAGATCCGCCCCAAAAGAGGGAGTATCGATCCGAAAATGTCCACCTTGAAAATCAAGTATCCCACTAAATTTACTGGGATTTTTACTCGATTGAACCTAAATCGACCCCTGATAAAAATTTCATCAATATAAATGCTTGCTTTTGTTAAATCACTGATACAGTGACTTCATGCTTTCAAACTTTGCATTTCGCATTTTGGCAGTGGGAGGCGTTCTTGCCGCCGCGTCGGTTTCCTCAGCGGTTGCCACCGCTCAGGGGTTTTCTCGAACCCAGGTGTCCCTCGGCTTGAACGGAGCGTCGTTGCTGTCCACCATCAACCAGGACTACAACTACAACAACGAGTTGTCGGGGACCGGCCAGTTCTCATCGAATACGGGTGGCTTCTTCAACTCGACCGACGGGATCTACGAGATGTTCTCGGAGACCTTTGCCACGGCTTCTCCAAACGGAATCGCTCGCGGACTTTTTGGTCACGACTTCTTGTTCACGATCAAGAACGAAACCGCTAGCGCACTGTCGGTCGATTTCTCCGTCAAATTGGAGCGCGATGGCACCGCTTCGGTAGATAACCTGTCCTACGAGAAAGCGTGGGTTAATCTTTACGGAGGAGCTGCGAAGCGCACCACGGGTAACTACGATTTTCGAACGGACTCGCTTGAAACCGATCCGGGGTACTTCGTCACCGGCACGTACTCTCACAACTACATGGCTAGTTTTACGCTAGACCCAAACGAGGAAGCGACGTTTGAGGTTTGGGCGAGCACTGAGACTTACGCCCGATCTGTAGTTCCTGAGCCTGCTTCCATGGCGACCTTGGCAGTAGGAGCGCTAGCGGTTCTTCGACGCCGGCGAAAATCGACTCTGTCAACGTAATCAACGAAGCATGAGCAAGGGTCTGGAAACAGACCCTTTTTTTGCTCTTCGGACTCAGGCAGTTGATCTAGACCAAAGCGGAAATACCCTGGCCTATCTCCAACGCCTCGACCTCCGCCGCTCGAATACATCGAGCCGAGTGGACGGCCGTCAGCGGAATTACTGCGGGAACCGCATCGCATTCCGGCTTCTTCAAAGCACAACGGGGAGCGAAGGCACAACCGGAAGGCAGCTTCGCGAAGTCGGGTGGAGCGCCACCAATGGACTCCAACTTATCTTGCCCTGCTCTGGGCAACGCGCTTAGAAGAGATCGGGTGTAAGGGTGAGCCGCTTTACGGAGAACCTGCTCCGAAGGTCCGACCTCTACAATCTGACCCGCATAGAACACCGCGATGCGGTGCGAAACGGCGGCGATAGCACCAATGTCGTGCGAGATCAGGACTACAGCGGTTCCCTCTTTCTCTTGCAGCTCACGCAACAGTCGGAGGATTTGAGCCTGCAGCGTGACGTCCAGCGCGGTGGTCGGCTCGTCGGCAATTAGCACCTTGGGTTTGCAGGCAAACGCCATGGCGATCACCACGCGTTGCCTCTGTCCGCCCGACATTTGGTGCGGAAACTTCTTGGCGCTCACTTCCGGAGTAGGCACGCCCACTTTGTCCAGCATGTCCACGCTGGCGTTCCAAGCTTCGGCCTTCGACATTCCCGTATGCAGTCGAAACGCCTCGGCAATCTGGTCACCCACTCGCATCATGGGGTTCAAACTGGTGAACGGGTCTTGCATCACCAGCGCAATCTCCGATCCTCGAACCTCGCGATACTTCTTCTCTGGTAGGCCGACCAGTTCTTGGCCGTTGAGCTTGATGGACCCTTTGGAGACTCGGCCCGGGTGCTGGAGCATTCCCATGATGGCAAAGCCCGTCATCGACTTTCCGCAACCGGATTCACCGACCACACCAAGGGTTTGCCCGGCTTCCAAATCAAAGTCCACGCCCCGAATGATCTCGACGTCTCCAAACGCCACGTGCAGATCGCGAACTTCAAGCAGAGCCATTCCGGTCATTGTATCTTGTGCGACGCCTGCCGACGAAGCCTTCGATAGTCTCCAATGGATCTCGTGTGAACTTCTATCCCGATTGCGATGAGGCAGCGGTAATCAAGGAGATCAGTGAGAAGGCAATCAAGAGGTCCGGGGCTGCCCACATCAGCGCTCGCTTTGGCTCCGGCTTAAAGGTTCCCTTTGCAATCGCGGCAGCAATCAAGAAGAATCCGCCCACCGATTGGACCATCAGCGGCACCACGAATGCGAACTCCAGGAAGTTCTCTTCCACGCGCTCGTAAACAGGGTGCTGGCTGGCTGAAACCGCCACCTTTGCCTTTGCCCGCAGAGTCTCGTAGCAAACCCACAGTCGGTGAAGAAGGTGCGCCGCAAAATGCGTCCAGAGGGCCCAACCCTTCCAAGGTGCAAGATATGCCGACGGAGCAAAAGCTAAGTACGTGGCAAAAACGATTAAGGCATCATTCGGGTTCCCCATTGAATTCCCTTGGCAGTCAAACAATGAAGCACTGAAGGGTGGTTCCGGCGTCTTGCCAATTATTTGAAACTGTTCAAGTCATTGTCAAAGAACCCTTAATCAAGAGGCCTACTCGATGCAGCGGACGGCCTTGCCCGGTGGCCTCAGTTCTCGGAAACCACGGCTTTTCGGTCTCGAGTGAGTTCAATCGTGCGAGTAACGCTCTGTACCGAGGGATCCAACAGGATCGTCACCGAGTCGCCGGCCTTCGTTCGAACTACCAACTTTAGGGTTCCAGATTCGGCGGAATCCTTCCGCAGAGTGAACTGCTCGCTGTAGTTCGCCGCAACCTCTCCCGTGACCTTTTGAAGTTCTTTTTCCGGTTCGGTCGATTGCAGGATCAATTCCACCTTTTGCGGCTCGGGACGTCGGTTCATGATGGTCACGAGAACCGCATTTGCAGACGGTGCCCTTGAGCACGATGCAAGAGCGATCGCTGCGCCCAGGACCGCTCCAATCGGCAACCACGTGCGTTTCACCCCAAAGACGTGAGACCTATTGGATGGCAGGTGCCTTGTTTCCGGAACAGCAGGTTTCATAGCGAGTACCACTATGATGATTCCGAATTCTCGTCTCCCCACCGGTCGAAATCGGAAACAGCGATCGAGCCACCCTCCAGGGCCAACCGACCCGCACCGAAAGACTCAGCGGGATTCCACCCAACGATGTAAACTTCCCGAACATGGGGGAGACCATTCGAGTTGTCGTCGCGGAAGACGAAGAGATGTACCGGAGAGCGATTGAGAAAACGCTCAACGCGGTGAAAGATATTGAAGTGGTGGCGGTCTGCAAAGACGGTCAGGAGGCGCTTGACATTGCCCTTGCCGAATCGCCGGACGTCTTGCTGACCGACGTCTCCATGCCCCGCATGAACGGCATCGAGCTCACTCGCCGACTGCTGAAGCGGGAGAAGGGCGTCACCGTCGTCATTCTGACCGTTCAAGAGGACGACGACACCATCTTCGACGCCTTCCGAGCAGGCGCCACGGGTTACATTTTGAAGACGTCCACTCCGGCAGACGTCATCGATGCGGTTCGACTGGCGTCCAAGGGCGAAGCTAAGATCACCCCGCGAGTCGCCTCTCGCGTCATCGAGGATTTTCGTCGGTTGGATACCACTGAAGACCTTGACGATACGGAACTGCTGGTTCTAAGCGATCGGGAACAAGAAATCCTGAATCTCGTTGCGGAAGGATTGCGCAACCGAGACATCGCCAACAAGTTGGGCATCGCTGAGAAAACGGTCAAGAACCACGTCAGCAATATCCTGAAGGCGCTGCAAGTCAACAGCCGAACCGAAGCCGCAATGAAGGCGATGAAAGCCAAAATGGGCAACTAACGCCAGCGAAAGCATCCTTTGCTAGCCCACCCCTGAAAAAGCGCCGAGGTCTCAAAAAAAGAGGCCTCGGCGTTCTCTCTTCAAGAACCCAAGGCCTACGATCACGTGCATCCTTTTGGCGTCTCTTACGAGAGAACTCTCCCGCCCGCGCCGCTTCGGACTTTCCGGTCTCGCATTACTTACTCATCGAACTGCTCGACCGAAAAGAGTGTGGCTCTCAATTGTTAAGAAGCGAATAAGCCGGACCAATCCGTGCATTTTCTTAACCTTTGAACCAAATCTGCTTTAGTTTCAAACCTGCTTTTTTAGCAAATCTGCCTAGGTGTTCGGCTCAACAGAGACAGAAGGGGTCTCCGTTGATCCGCTCGTGAGAGGATACGGGGGCAGGGTTTCTGTTTGTTCCTAATTTATTCTCTTTATCTTCACGTTTTCGGCTCGGACTAATCCGACCCCATCCAACCGCAGCGATTCTTCGTTACCGAACTCACCCACCGCGCGTCCCAACTTTTGGATGGATGATTCAGGACGAGCGTCTTGATCATCAGGACTCACGGGGCACCTCCTATGAATCGTATGGTTTCACTTTCGCGCAGTTTGGGCGTTTTCGTCATGATGGCTCTGCTCATCCCCAACCTGTTTGCGCAAGGCAGCGCGCAGGGTTACGGGCAAGGTGGGGCGGGTTTTGGAGGAATGGGCGGAGGAGGAGCAGCCGGACCCGCGGACCGGATGAGCGATGAAGAGGACGCGCCAAGTCGCAAGACAAAGATCGATAGCGCAAACCAGGGCGGTTGGCAGGAGAAAACCGCGATCTTGACTCCCGGCGACCGTGTCGAGTTCAAGTTCAAACTCGAAGCCGGACAGGCTCTCTTGTGTGGTGTTGAAACCGACAACTTTGATGCCGCCCTCTCGATCTTTGACGAAAAGGGGGCCGAAATCACCAAGAACGACGACCGTGCCGAAGGTGAACAGTCGCCGTTTCTGATCTATCACACCAAGAAAGCAGAAACCGTCCTGGTGAAAGTTCTCAGCTACAGATCGGCGGCGGGCGGGCGGTTCACCTTGAGGACACGCGTTGCACCTACCATCGACCTCTCCGCGGCTTCAGGCACTTCTGACGTCACGCCTGCTCCCAACGAATCCCTTCTCTTCCGATTTGAAGCAAAGAAGGGTCGATACTACGACTTCAGCAAGCTGGAGGGCATGCGCGCGGACTTGAATCCGAACGACCGCTACATCTTGCAACCGATCCGAGTGATCGGTCCATCTGGGATGGACGGCGTGGACGGCCAAATCGTTGCCCAAGGACTCGGAGGACGGACCATCCTGTCGCAAGTCGATGGGCCGATCTACTTCGAACTCGTCAACCACTTTTCGACCAAGGTGGAATGGGTCTATAGAGAGATCGCCGCAAAAACAATTGAAAAGGAAGGCGATCTCACGCTTCCTATGCCCGACGACCGCCTGCACGTGCTCGAGTTTCCCGTGAAGGCCAAAGAATTCGTACGCACACGATTTTTAGGTCATCAAGCATTCAACTTGATGTGGGAGTACCCCTCTCGACGGAGGTTGGGACACACCGACGAAGGAATCGCCTCCGCTAGCGGAGCCAGCATTTTCATGCCGTTCTTGGGCAACAACCGAGACGTCATCCAACTCTTTCATGGGGAAGGCACCGTGAAGTTGTTCCTCCGTTCGTACAACCGCGCCCCCATCGAGACCAAGATATCCAACACCCAGAAGCTTCCGGTATGGGACGAGGGACGGGCATTCACAGGCGACCTCGGGATCGGTGAATCCAAGTTCTTCATCGTCAAGGCCACCAAATCGGAGCTGATGCGAATCGCTCTGCAGGCGAAGGGGTTTGCTCCGCAACTCGATATCTTTTCCCTCGCTGGAGATCGCCTGAACTCCATGACCAACCGTTCCACTCTTCGGGTGGCAGACGACCTGTACTATCCCAAAGCCGATACGTTCTTGATCCGAATCAATTGCTTCGGATTCGGCGGGTCGGGTTCTTATACGCTGGAGCGATCCACGCTCGCCGGTGCCGAGTACAAGCTCAGCACGGTGGCAGACGCGGTTATCAATGAAAAACGATTCGGTCTCTTTGAGGTGGAAATGGAGGCAATGACCTGGTACGAGTTCCGCCACGACACCACGGGCAAAGCGAGGGTCCAAGTCGATCTCCTGGACGCCGAGGGCAACTTCCTGCGGTCGACCGATATTCAACTGGACAAGATGAATCGACGATTCTTCCGCACTAACATCGCGGGCAAGCATCGCCTGTGGATTCGCGGTCCATTCGGCTCCTACCCCTTTAAGATCGTGCCGTACGTAGGACCAAGCCTTACGGACAAGTAGTTCTTTGCCCGCTTCCGGCGAACAATCTTTGGCGGTGCCGATCTCAGGGTCGGCACCGTTCTTGTTCTTCGTGACATAATGATTGCGTCGCTAGGTGCCGTGCCCAAGTGGCCTAAGGGGACGGTCTGCAAAACCGTTATTCGGCGGTTCGAATCCGCCCGGCACCTCCAACTCTTTCTGGCGACCTCATTTCCGGATTCGCCATGTCCTCGCCAGATGCCCCTCGCGAATCCGCTCACCGATCGCCAAACATCGGTAGCCCTAAGTCCCGCGCGCTTCCAAAGAAACTGAAGCAAGACGATGCCGCCCGGGCTTCTCTTGCCGCAGGAATCGGCGTGGTGTCGCCTCCGCCGATCCACGTTCAAACGCCACACTTCGAAGGCTCGCTCGCCACTCTGTTCCGTTGTGTTCGCGAGCAGAAAGTGGACTTGATGACGGTCCCGCTTTCAGCGGTTTGCGAGGCGTATTTTGAGTACCTGCTTCAATCCGAAGCGCCTCACCTCGATGAAGCGGCGGCCGCGTTAGCCGTTCTTGCCTATCTTCTAGAGCGAAAAGCGCACATGCTTCTCCCCAAGGAGGAATCAGACGAGGAAGACGAGGAAGAGCTCCCGCTCGAACTCATTGAGCCCACCGCTTACGAATACGCAAGCGCCATCGACCTGCTGAAGGTTTTCGAAGAGGAGCGATCCAAACTGTTCTTCCGCAGCCCCGAGGCGGAGCCCACCGTCTACGAGATTCCCTATTCGATCGGCGAAGTCACCGTTTCCGACCTCGCGAGAGCCTTTGAGCGTCTTCTCCGACGCGCCGAGCCCGACCCCATTCAGCTTCTCTCCAAGCCTCGACGGTCTCTGCAAGAGCAAATGCGCATCGTCTTGCTCGCCCTTTCTGAAGACGCCAAGCCGATCGACCAACTCATCGTAGGGTCCTACACCCGCTCCGATGCGGTTTATTGGTTCCTCGCTTTGCTAGAATTGATCCGCCTTGGGCAAGCGTTTGTGCAACGAGTGGAAGATGATGTCCACTTCGGCAAAGACTCGGCCAAGCGTCGCGAAGCTCGCGCAGAGCAAGCCGCGCAACGAGCCGCCGCAGAGGAAGCCGAAGCCTTGGCAAAGAAAAGGCGTCGCAAGAAAACCGAGGAGGGGCAATGACCGAAAACGAGACCGGGCTAGAGAGATCGGAATCCATGGCGGATACCGTTTCCGTGGTTGATAAGCTGGAAGCGCTGTTGTTCGTCGCCAATGCTCCCGCCACCCTTGCCGATCTCGCGAGCGCAGTCGGCGCTCCTGAAGGCGCGATCGAACAGGCGCTCGAGCTGCTTGAAAGGCGTATGGAAGCCACGGGCGCCATCCAGTTGGTACGGCTCGCCGGAGGGTATCAACTCAGCACAAAATCGGAGTACTCGGAGGTGATCGCCGCCTTCCTGAAACCTCAAAACAAGCGGCTCTCGAGGTCGGCTATGGAGGTGCTTGCGATCGTCGCTTACAAGCAGCCCATGACCATTGCGGATGTCGAAGAGATTCGAGGCGTCCAAAGCGATTACGGCGTACGCGTTCTTCTGGAGAGAAACCTGATTCAGGAAGTTGGTCGTAAACCAACTCCCGGCAGGCCGGTGCTCTATGGAACCACTCAAGAGTTTTTGCACCGCTTCAATCTCAACGATCTAAAGGAACTTCCTCCGTTGGAGATAGACGCGTTGCCCGCCAAGAAAAAGAGCGACACCCCTCCGGCTCTTGAGTCTGCTGGGGATTCAAACGAAGCCTGATCGGGTTATCCTGATCCCATGCTTGAAGGCGAAGGCGCAAAGCTCGGCAAAGTCCTTAACTTGGAGCCGGCAGATTGGATCTGGATTCCCGGCGAACGGACCCTGAACCTCACCTTCGCGCTCTTTCGGGCTGAAGTCTCCCTCACCGCCTCTGAGCTTGCGAGCAAGGACTTTAAGGCGACCGGGCACATCCTTGCCGATAGTCGATATCTCCTGTGGGTGAACGGGATCGCCGTGCAATGGGGGCCCGCGCCGTTTGATCCCCGGTTCCCAGAAGCCGACCCCTGCGAGTTCGCCAAGCATCTTCGCCCGGGCAAAAACGTCATCGGAGTTCACGTTCTCTATTTCGGACACGGTGACGGCACTTGGCCGACGGGGAAACCCGGCCTGCTCGGCAAGTTTCAAATCGGCAATCAAACTCTGGTCACCGGAAAAGATCGATGGCTCTGCACCATCGATCGCGGGCATCGACCGGGTTCCTTCAAGCGCTCCTATCTTCGCGCGCTTCAGGAACAGTTCGATTCTCGTAAGTTCCCGCACGGGTGGAACGAACCGGATTACCAACCCTCGGCCGACTGGGTGGCTCCGCGGGTCGTGGTCGAAAACGCCAATCGAGCGCCCATTTCCGGCTGGCATAGCGCCTACGATCAAGACATTTACATGCCAAGGCCCGACGAAACGCAGGTCTTTGAGCGGCAGATTCCGCTGATGAAGGAGATCGAGGTTGCCGCTGCCAGAGCGGTTGATTTCGGTTTGGTGGACTGGCAGCGCGATCCAGATGATTGGTTCGAGAATCGGATGCCGAACTCATTCCGGGTCTCCTCCCTTGGCAACCCTCCGAAAACGCCTGTCCTGCTCAACGATTTCAAACCCAATCAGGGCAAGTACGTCACGTACGAGTGGGACTACCAGCGGGTCGGATTCCCGAAACTTGAAATTGAGGCCCCAGCCGGAACGATCGTGGAACTGATGACCCATGAATCGGTGAATCCGGATCAACCTTGGCTGGATAACCACTTTTACAGCTGGTCTCGCTACATCTGCAAGGGCGGAAGGGAGACGTTCGTCAACTTTGATTACGACTCCTTCAAGTTCGTTCAGGTGCACGTTCGGCCACCGGAGGACGCGATTGCAGGAGCCCACGTGGTGGTTCACCGGGTTTCTAATTTGGTTCGGGAGTATGCCTTCCCCCACGAACCGGATTGCCGCGTAAACGACCCCGAAATTCAGCGCGTGCTAGACGCCGGACACCGAACCATTCTGAATTCGTGCCTGGAAACGGCGGTGGACTGCGTAGGTCGCGAGCGCCAACAGTACGGCGGAGACGGCGGTCACCAACTTCATCTGGTTCGAATGGGACGAGGCGACCATCTTCTTCCGGAGAGGTATCTCACCCAGTTCGGATACGGGCAGAT
The DNA here is from genome assembly GCA_964471545.1 of uncultured Fimbriimonas sp. GTDB lineage: Bacteria > Armatimonadota > Fimbriimonadia > Fimbriimonadales > Fimbriimonadaceae > Fimbriimonas. The sequence continues at coordinate 10,386 of CAYYJX010000053.1, forward strand.
GCTCAACGGAGTTTGGTTCGATAGCTGGCCCGCCTTTGACAGGTACGCCCGCCTTTCACAGAGACAACTGGGCCTCTCCGGTTGGGGTTCCCTTCTCGACCACTCCGTTGGGTTCTTGTTCGACCACTTTCATCACTACGAGCAGTGGGGTCACGCCGAGCCGATCCTGGCCCATCTTTCGCAGTTCGCCCGATTCCTGAACTACCTGAGGCGCCAAAGAGACTCCTTTGGTTTGGTGAAAGTCGAAGACGTGGAGTCGGAAGCCGTGTGGATCGACCACGATGCTTTTCGCGAGCAGAGGCACAAACAAGCGGCATTCAACTTCTACATCCTGCACCTGGTGGCGACGATGCAAAAGCATCAGCGGCTCTGGGAATCCCACCCCGCCGCCGCCGAGGTCCGGGAGTCCCTGGTGGATCTTCAAGGATCTCTCGCCGGGGCGCTCCGTCGACGGTTTTGGAACGCGGAGGCGAAGCGATGGGACAACGCCCTTCCTTTTGGAGGCGTTCCATCCATCGACGACCGTTCGCTTTCGCACATCGTTCTGTTGGAAGATCTCGGCTACGCGCTTTCGCCGGATGCTGGCGAGGATCAAACGCTCAAGAAAGCCGCTCGAGAGCAATTGATTGCGCTGGCTTTGACCGATCCCGCTGAGACCAATAAGCGGGACCGAAAGGAGGGCTTCTTAGGCTTCTCTTACCCTGCCAATGCCGTTTGGCGATTCTGGGCGTACGGCGCGATGCGCCGAAACGACCTCACCCTGAACGAACTCAAGATTCGCTGGGCGAACCTCTTCAGCGTCCTTTACAACGGCACGTTGCAAGAGATGTGGAACGCGGAACCGGGCACGACCGCGCAAATGAGCCACTGCCCGGTGGGTCCCAATATCGCGATGCACCGCTGTCTTCTTGGGCTGAGAATGTTCAACGGTCGCGATGGCGACCTTCGACCAGACCTCGCGGGCTTGCAGAAGTTTGAGATCACCTCTTACATCCCTGCCGGAGCCATTCACTTTAAGCACTCGGTTCTTTCCGACCGAACGCGATGGGAGATCCTCCCACCGCTGGATGCGCGTTTAGAACTCATCTTGCCTACCGGAGAGCGAAAATCTCTGAAGGCAGGCATGCCGAACATATTCGAATTCTGATTCGGCAACGTTCGGGTAGGTGCTATCCGCGGTTGTACTCGAAATTGCCGCAGCCGCCCTTGCCGTCCGGCCTGACGTGGCATCCGTGATAGTCGATGGTGCCTTTAAACCCGTATGGATCCTCACCGGCGATCATGACGATATCGCGATTATCGAGAATGGCGACGTGGTCTAGGCCCTCACGCATCGGGAAGCCCCAGGGGAGCAGGGATTCGGCGCTCATGTAGTGATTCACCAAGGCGCGGCGATACCCCGCTTTGGCGTAGTTCGGTAAGGATCGGTGCAGAAGGTAGCCGTTGAAGAACACGACCGATCCGGCTTTCACTTCTACGGGAACCGCATCGTCGTTCGTATAGGGGAACCTTCTCGCCTCGTGCGAGCAATCAAACCTAGGATCGGCGTGCCACTCCTGGAAGTAGAGGATCCCCTCTTTGTGAGAGCCCGGAATCACCCACAGACATCCGTTCTCCACCGTGGCGTCATCCAAGGCGATCCAGCCCCCGGTGAGCGATCGATCTCGTGTAGGGATGTAAATCTCGTCTTGATGCCACGCTTGACCGGGCTTGCCCTTGGACTTGATGAAGAGCATGGATTGCATGCACTTCACATTTGGGCCAATGACCGCGGTGAGGGTTTCGACAAAGGTTCGGTGCCCCAACGTTTCATGGATTGCCGGACTGATCTTGTGCGGGAAGTGGATGCACAGATGCCGAGACATGACGTCGTCGTCGGAATCGCCAGGTTCGGTAGGGACAAGTCCGTTCACCTTGCCCAGGTCTCCGCGACAAATCTTAACCGCCTCTGAACGCATGTCCTCGATTTCTTGAGAATTGAATCCTCCTTCGATCACCACGAACCCTTTCTCTTTGAAAAACGCGGCGACCGAGGCTCTCCCTTCAGGGCTTCGAAGCTCTGAGACGTGGAAGTAGCCCTCGGGCTTTCCTTTTATCCATGAATGAAAGGAATTTAACTGACATGATTCTGCGAGCGCATTAAGGCTTTGGGCTACCACGATGTATATGATTAACCAGGAGATGCGGTCTGAACAATGATTTCACTGAACCTAGATTTATCTGTGAGTAACATTGGACCCACCCGAAAGGCGGTTTGCTTTGGCAAGGCCCGCTATAAGACGGGGGGTAGGTTTGGACCGCGCGTTCAACGAGACCATCAGCTGGTGGTCATCCTCCAAGGGTCGGCAACGATCGAACGGGAGGATCCACTCGGCAAGAAAGTGCCCACGATCAAGCTCCAACATGGCGAGATGACCGTGCTCGAACCGGGCTTCACCGAACACTTCCGGTTTGATGAACGCCATGAAACCATTCACACCTGGCTCTCCTTCGCTCCGTTCGCGTTGGACGGAGAATTTGCGAGCCGGTTAAACGCCCTTCCATCGGTGATCTCTGCCTCGACCCGAGTGCAAGAACTGCTGGATCAAGGGCTTCGCATTGCCCCGGATCGACTGCAATCGGCGGAGAACTTCATGGAAGCACTCGGGAGAGCCGTTCTTGAGGCGGTGATCTGGGAAGCAGATGCCCACGCCAAGCACAAATCCATTCCAGAGCCCCTGCGTCTTGCCCTTGAGTTGATTAGCAATCGGTTCACCGAGTCCTTGACCTTGGAGCAGCTTGCCGATGCGGCGTACGTCACGCCACAACACTTGGTGAGGCTTTTCCGAGCCCACTTGGGTGAAACACCGATGCGTTACGTGTGGCGCATTCGTACCGAACGCGGAGTGCAGATGCTTCGCCAAACCGGTGTGAGCGTTGCCGAGGCCGCTCACCGAGTTGGGTTCAAGAACGTTTATCACTTCAGCCGAGCCGTGAAGGAGCGATACGGCAAATCTCCGATGCAACTCCGTAAGGAAGAGTGGGGACTCGCCGAGAATACTGTTGGCTGAATAAGGTTCTGTCCCTCTTTTCGCTCAATCGGCAAGCAAAATGCCGTAGGGGTAGACTCCTTTGACGTAAATTCAGCGAGGAATCATGAGCGCGACCATTTCTGAGAAGTATCCGAATTACAGCCCTGGTCTTGAGGGCGTTGTTGCCGGCATCAGCAAGATCTCCGAGATCGACTCCGATCGCAGCAGTCTGCAGTATCGCGGCATCGACGTTCACGACCTCGCCGAGCACGGATCCTACGAAGAGGCCGTTTACCTGCTCCTCTTCGAAAAGCTCCCCACCAAGCAGGAACTCAACATGTTCCAAATGCTTCTGGGCGAAGAGCGCGATGTTCCGAATGCGATTTACGACGTGATGCGCGCCCTGCCGAAGGATACGCACCCCATGGACATGGTGCGAACGGCTTACTCAGCTCTCGCCGCGTTCGACCCGGATTACGCCGCGCCGAGCACCGATCGCGAAGCCAACATCCGCAAAGCGGTTCGCATCATTGCCAAGGGCAGCACGCTGGTTGCCAACGGTCACCGAATCCGAGAGGGTCTGGAGCCGATCAAGCCGAATCCCAAGCACAGCACCGCGGAGAACTTCCTCCACCTGTTCACCGGTGAAGAGCCAAACGCAGAGACGGTCAAGACCCTCGACGCTTCGCTGGTTCTTTACGCAGAGCACGGATTCAACGCATCCACCTTCGCCAACCGAGTGACGGTTGCCACCCTAAGCGACCTCTACAGCGGCATCGTTACCGGAATCGGCACCCTGCGCGGTCCTCTGCACGGCGGAGCTAACGAGGAGGCCATGCGAATGCTCCTTGACATCGATTCCCCTGCTCGAGCTCAAGCCTGGATCGACGATGCTCTCGCCAACAAGAAGAAGGTGATGGGCTTTGGTCACCGCGAATACAAGAAGGGCGACAGCCGAGCGTTCTACATGACCAAGATGGCTAAGGAACTTGGCAAGAAGAACGGCGACACGAAGTGGGGCGACATCGCCGACATCCTTGAGAAGACGATGCTGGAGAAGAAGAATCTCTACCCGAACGTCGACTTCCCCGCCGCTTACGCCTACTACCTTCTCGGTATCCCGATCGACCTTTACACCCCGCTCTTCGTGGTGGCTCGGGTAGCGGGCTACTGCGCCCACGCGATCGAGCAGTTGGATAACAACCGACTCATTCGACCGACGGCTATTTATGAAGGCGACCGCAACCTCACCTACGTTCCGGTTACCGAGCGACACTAAACTGTCAAGCCACCAAGTAAAGAGACCTCTCCAATTCGGAGAGGTCTCTTTTTTTTCGACCGAATCATGGCCAAATAGTTACGATTCTGGGTGAATCAATCGGCTTTGTACTGAAGAGAAACGAGAGACCCCATACCTGACTCCCTTTGGAAGCCGATCTCAACAACTCATCGGGATTCTCTTCCCCCATTTCCTTTAATTCGTTTGCGAATCTCTGGCCCAGCAACCCTTGAGGTGGCCAAATCATTTCATCACGGAATGCGCCCCAGTGCTTCTTCCAACGATCAAATCCTTTAGCATGTTCACTCTCAAATTGGAGTTTTCGCCGTCGCAGAAGCTCGTAAAGGACCTTAATCGCTAGTGTGTAACTTTCCTCATAATCTGCAGAAAGCGCCATTCCAGTATATTGCCTACCGATACTCAGGGCTTGCCGTGTGAGCCGACCCTCCGCTAGTGCAGCTCTTGCTCTTGCTTTTGCTTGGAATCCCGCCATATCATCGATAGCATTCGGAATAACTACGAGTGGCTTTTGATCGAGATACTGCCAAGTGCGTCGTTCTCCAGCTTTGCCCTCAGGGATGGACGAGTACCTCTCCGACGAGAGAGATGGAAAACCCTGCCCTGTTACTTTGGCGGAAAAGACCCTACCCTTTGCCGTGAACGTGAGGGTTGCGCTCGGGAGAAAGATGAAGTTTAGGTCCTTTACCAAGACCGGAGGCTCCATGATTTCGGGGTCCGTATAACCTATAGCGAATCTCAAACATTCTGAAAAGGCCGGCTCAAACTTAGCCGAATTGGATGCTACCGTAGGCTCTGACTTTAGAATCTCTTTCATCAATGCGCACTTCAATCGCAGCGAAATAAGTTGATCTAAGTCGGAGGCGAAGTAGAAGATCTGACCATCGGACTTTACAAGAATCGAGCGATCCTTGCGATCTTCAGCAGCCTCCGCCTCCGGATGAGACTCCCAGAAGGCCTGAATCTCTGGAACGGTGGGGTATGTGCTATTACCGCCCGGGCGCCAAACATAATTTATGATCGGCAATTCTGCCCTCATTGATGTGCCAGACATGGACGAAACGCACAAAAGAGTTGCCAAGAGTGTGCTCATTGCGGTCCCGTGTAAACCTGGGGCTTATCTCCAAAAACTTTCCAATAAATCTCCCGCTCAAAGACCAATCCGTCAGCCGTCTTCGTCCAGCGTTCCGTATCGATGCCGGCGTCGAAGTACCAGGCCCATTTTGCGGTAGCTCCCGGCTGAAGAATGTCGATGAATCGCGAGTGCTCATCCGTCCAGCGGTTGTCAAAAAGGTTTGCCCAGTTAGGCGTCCAAGGACAGGGTTCAGAAACAGACCCAACGGTTTGCTTGCACCAGGCGATGTGCACCACCTTCATGGTGTAGTAACCACTCGTTGAGAAGTTAAAGAGCTGGAAATGGCCGGTTGAAGAACTTTGTGTCCCAGATGATCGAGTGTATTGCCCGTACGATAGGGAATTTAGAACGACAAAACTTAGAGCGAGTAATCGTTTCACGCCTCAAAGGTAACAAAAACAAAACGGATTCAAATGGCAAATAAGATTTATTTAATCTTCACTTTACATTCATGAAAACCAGTGCATCAAAATTGCATTACAAAAAGTTCTAGTCACAAGACCGTGAGCAGACCAGAGCGGCATTCTCCCACTGACCATCTTTCTGAAGTTAAATATGATTGAAACGCACCTACTTTGAAGCGGTGACCTCGGTGCGGAAAGACCACTTCTTCTCCACCCGATTCCCCGCGATATCGGTGAACGCAACATTCACCTCGTAAAGGGAGTTCTTCACCAGCGGATTCTCAGGAAGGATCACAACAGCGTTAGTCAACTGATCGTCGTTAGACGGAGTGTTCACGAAAACCGGAACAGGTTTACCGTTAAGGGTAAGCGTGGCTGTGACCTGTTGAAGCCGCTCGTTTTGGTTGCCATGATGAGCAACGACGATTGGGTAGCCCGTAGGCCTCGACGCTTTCGACCAGAGTCGCAGGGGATCGGGGCGCTCTTGGTCTGCCCAAGAAAGGGGAACGTCGGTTTCATCCGCGGCGGGCGAAAGGACCGTTCCCGCGACCTCTTCGTTCCATCCCAAGAGACAGAGCGTCTCGCCGCGTATTCCTATTCCCACCCAACCTGTCCCGGGCATCATCAGTGAGATGCGGTGATACGGCGAATCAAAGAGGGTCCGTAATCCTTCCCCGGCGGAAGGGAATCGGAAAGCAAGGGACTCCCAAGTGGGCATCACCCAACCAAACCGAGCCGCACGATCGGTGGGAAGCTCTCCGATGAACAACGGCTTTCCGGGCTTTTGAAAGTGCCCTTGCTCTTTGTTGGTGAGGATGTATTCCGTATGCCCGGTCGCGGCGAAAGTGAGTCGACTATCGAAAGAAAACGCCGCGGTGCCGATCGTCTTGCGATATCGATTGAGGATCGTAAGGATCTCGTTCTGCGGAGTCGAGTAAGTCGGAGCGTCCTTACGCGCGTTCGGTGCGATTGTGAAAGACCACTTCTTTGTAAACCTTGAGGAGTTGTTTACAGTGACCTTCACCTCAACGTTGTGGGTCCCCGGTTCAAACGGTTCGGCAGGTTCGATAACGACCGCTCTCTGGGACGAAACGTACATTGCCTCGATGGGATTACCGTCGACGGTTGCCTCGACCTTCGTGACTTCAAACGAGCCATCCGGCCAGACCTCCCAACGTAGTCCCGCGCGGGCGTACTCAATGGTGTTTTGAGGGCCGAACGAACGGGAGAAAAGCCGAACTTTCACAGGTTGACCCGCCTGCAAACCATCCTGCGCCAACTTTGTTGTTGGAGCAAGAACCATAAGCGCGGCCAAATACCCGGCGATGATCATCCTCTTCCCTTATCGGTACCGAAACCAGCGTTCCGGCGCTGCAATGCAACGAAAAATCTTCCTTCAGTCTCTATTGTAGGCGCATTGCGACTTTGCTTTGAAAAAAGCGAGCGTGCGAGCGGTTGCGAACTCACGAAAATGCCAACGAAACCGAGAATAGAGACGTCTGATGCATTGTCTCGTTGCATCCGCAGAAGAAACCCGACTTTAGCCTCCCACGTTCAATAGAATAAGGAAAGGAATATCGTCCCTGCCCACTGATCGCAGTCTCATCGAACAGCCTTGAGCAACCCTCCCACCTCCCTCGGACAGTATCAAATCATCCGCGAGATCGCGCGGTCGAACGATATTGTCTACGAGGCTTACGATCCACTCATGAATCGCCGCGTGGCGATCAAGGAACTCGCTAAGCCGACCGGAGCCACGCCCCAGCAATTGGAAGACCGAGTCAGCCGCTTCCGCCGGGAAGCTCAAGCGGTGGGAAGCCTCAATCACCCGAACATCATGACGGTGTATTCCTTTGCGGAAGACGCGGGTCGGTACTTCATGGCGATGGAGTATCTGGACGGGACCACGCTGCGCAAGGAGATCGATTCGCGAGGATTCCTCGATTTCAGCCGTGCCTGCGAAATTGCCATCGAGGTGTTAGACGGCCTGGAGCATGCCCACGCCGCCGGCGTTGTTCACCGAGACATCAAGCCGGATAACATCCAGATCACCTCCTCCGGTCAGGTCAAGATCACCGACTTTGGCATCGCCCGCCTCACTTTTCAGCCCAACCTTACGATGGACGGACAGGTGTTCGGTACGCCGAGCTACATGTCTCCCGAACAGGTGGTGGGTAAAGAGATCGATGCCCGCAGCGACCTGTTCAGCGTCGGCGTGATGCTGTACGAGATGATTGCGGGAGAAAAGCCGTTTAAGGGCGATAACGTTGTCGCAATCACTTACGCGATCACCCAAGGCACCGCCAATAAGCCTGCACAAGCAACTCAACCGCTGTGGGCGGTGATTTCTCGTTCGCTAGAAAAAGCCCCGAACAATCGGTACATGTCGGCGGCAGAGATGAAAGCCGCGTTGGAAATGGTGGTCAGTGCGGGACAAGGTCAGGGCATGACCGCGGGCGCTTACGACCCTAACGCGATCCCTTCCGCTTTCCTTCCGCCCGATCCGTTCGCCTCACCCGTTCAGTCGCAGGTGGGATACGGTCAACCAACCTACGGACAGCAACCTGGGTTCCCGGTTGCGGGTCTCGCTCCGGGCGCCTACCCCAACCAGATGCCGCAAGGTGGGCAACCGATGAATGCTCCCCCAATCATTTCTCCGCCCCCCGGTTATGGTCAATATCCTCAAGGACAATATCCCCAGGGCCAATATCCGCAGAACTTCGGCGGGCAGTATCCACCCGGAACCTATCCTGGCCCGGGTGGATACCCGGTCTATTATCCGCCGCCCCCTGGTCCGCCCCTCCTGAAGCCGGAAACCGTCCAGTTTTTGGGGAGGCTGTTCATGGTCTTTCTCCTTTTAGGGACCCTCTTTGCATTGATTATCGTGGGCTTCCGAAGCATCGCCTCGTCCGTCGATGCAGGCAGGAACGCGATGGAGACCGGTCGCAAGGGCGAGATCGTGTCGACGAACCCCGCTGTCCCCGAGTCCGCCCCCAAGCAAGAGACTTCCGAGCCCAAAGCGGAAGAACCACCAAAAGGAGTTGAATTCGCAGAAGAAGCGGCTCGGGCTTACGATCTTCGGGAATATCAACGGGCAGAAGAACTCTGGCGACGCGCGGTTCAGGAGGACGGCAAGAACGGTGAGTATCAAGCCAACCTAGGTCGGTCGCTCTTAGGGCGCGCCCAGCAGACGAATGTCGCCGGGACGCGCATGCGCCTCGCGAGCGATGCCGGTGATGCGTTGGTTTCGGCGGCGTCGCTGACAGGAGACTCTCGATACAGCTGGATCGCAGGCGAGGCGTACCTGCTGGCCGCGCAATCTGCACTCGCCGGAGGCGGCACGCGATCCGAAGCAAGGTCGTTCGCGCGCAACGCCTATAACAATGCCGCACCGGATTCCTCGGTCGCGCGAGACGCCGATCTCATCCTCCAGCAGATGGCGAACTCCTAAAATGAGCGCTGAACCCTACTTCGCGCTCGATATCCGCACCTTTCTGAGCAAATCTCCGGATGAAATTGTCGGAATACTCAGCCAGCAACTTTCAGTAGGTTACAGCGACGTCGCCGCTCTCCAGATCGGTTCATGGAAGGATCAGATGATCCTTCTTCAGGCGGGGCTTAGGCGAGCGCTCGAACAGGATCCTCGACTAGCCTCGGCAGTCATTGTCCTCGAATACACCATTCCGGTCATTCGAAGGCGCATCGACGCACTCCTCTTTGTAGGCGCCACTCTCGTTGTCATTGAGTACAAACAGGGCGGGTCTGTTCCGTGGCAAAGTGCCCTGCGGCAAGCGCAGGATTACGCTCTTGATCTTCAAGACTTTCACGAGTATTCCCGCGACATCGACATTAGGCCCTACGCGCTCGGAGAAGGTTGGAAGATCCATTCCGATCAAAGGAAGGCTATAGAAGGCGTCCTGACATCCGTAGTGGACCTTGCAGAAGCAATCGTCCATCTGGCGCCCATTAAAAGTAGCCTTGCGGCAATTGATCCTTCTCGATGGCTCCAGGGGAGGTATTTCCCGGTCCCAAAGGTTATCGATGCAGCGGTTGCGTCCTTTAACGGGCACTCTGTTGCTGAACTGGCTCATGCCAAAGCAGACCCAACCAGCCTTGACAGAACTGCAAGTGTCCTAACCAGAATTGTTGAGGATGCTTCGGATAGCGGTCAGAAGTTTCTGTGCTTGTTGACCGGCGTCCCTGGAGCTGGAAAGACCCTCGCCGGCCTGAACGTGGTTTCAAGTGTTTCGCAGAAGCTCAACCTGCAGAAAGAGCAGGCGATTTATCTTTCGGGCAACTTACCCTTGGTGAACGTTCTGCGTGAGGCTCTGTATCGGGACCACAAGTCTCGAGGGATCAAGACCACCAAGAAAAGCCTCGAATCGATGATTCAAGAAATGCACCGATTCGTGACGGATCACTACGACAAAGACCAATCTCCTGCCGCACGGCTACTCGTCTTTGATGAAGCCCAGCGCGCGTGGACTAGCGAGAAAAACAAGAAGAAGTTCGGTCGAGATGTCAGCGAACCACAGATGGTCTTGGAGATGATGAATCAGCAACCGGGTTGGTCTGTGGTCGTGGCCCTAATTGGCGGAGGGCAAGAAATTCACGATGGAGAAGCCGGGCTAGTTGAGTGGGGTCGAGCAATTGCAAAGTTCCCGAATTGGAACGTGGTCGCCTCGGTGCCGGCACTCAATGGTGGTCCAGCGGTGGCTGGACCGGGAAGTGCAACGGTCATTAGTGACTCAGAAAAGTTGCGGACCGAAGAGTCTCTTCACCTCGATGTGTCAGTTCCCAGTCTTCAATCCGAGACGAGCGCGGCCTGGGTAAATGCCGTTCTCGAAGGTAACAGCGAAATTGCTAAGCGCCTATCAGATTCAAACCTGCCTATTTTCGTGACTAGAGATCTCACCGCCTTTAAGCAGTGGCTTAGGAATCATCAGGTCGGCACA
>CAYYJX010000054.1:0-2437 GCA_964471545.1 uncultured Fimbriimonas sp.
CACCGTTACAAGAGGTTAACGGTTCAGATTCCGAACCGTGTCACGGTTTTCGTGATTTTTCAGAGGGAGAAGTCCCTGAAACAAAAAAGGGGCGATGCGTCTGCATCACCCCTTTTGTTTCTGTTCGGTTTGGCTTACTTGGAAGATCGTCGCTTGCGGACCAGCGCGAGAGCGCCGATGCCGAGTGCGATCATCGAAGCGGGCTCGGGAACAACGCCGGTGGTGACCGAAACGTTGTCGTAGTAGCCGGTGGTGCCTGCGGAGGTGAGACCCGATCCGATGACGACCGTGTCCGGCGTCCAAGTGGCCGAGGTTCCGCGGCTAAAGGTGCCGTCGTGACCCTTCACACCGTCCACGAAGAATTGAATGCCCGTCGGCGCCACCACGACGTCGAACTTGGTCCAATCGGTGGTTCGGTTGGCGGCTTGGTTCAGGACAAACCAACCGTTGTTTGCATAGCCTGCAAAGGCGACGCGAGCTTGCCACTTCGCGGTGCTGGTCGAAGTGGTGGCTCCACCGTTGGCATCAAGAACGTTGGTGGTGCTGTTGTAGGCACCGATGGCGATCAATTGGTCGAGCGTGCCGCCGAACGTATCGTTGGTGTAGGACCGGAGTTCGGCCCATTGTCGGTTGCCCGTTGCAGCTGCGCCCAGCTTGAGATAGAAAGAGAAGGTGAGGGTCTCGGTGGTGGCAACTCCGGTGAAAGTCTTGTACTTTCGACCGATGCCCGTACCGCCGCCGGTGTTGGTTCCCGTGATCGCGGCTGCGTTGGAGCCCGCGTACACCGGAGTGTTCACGATCGTCGGAACTTCCGGTTCGGTGTTACCGTCGCCCGTCCAGTTGGAGAAGTCGCCGGACTCGAATCCGTCGCTAAAAACGATGTTTGCCTGAGCCCCGGCAACAAGAGCCAATACAGCCGCAGAAAGAATAACTCGGTTCATTACAAGCACCTCAGCCCGCATTAATTGCAGGAAGATAGAACCTAAGGATAACACTTTCCCCGGCAAATTTTCTTGCCGGCAACAAAGCCGGCATAAATGCCGGTGAACCTACTTCGCCTTGAACACGAGATCGGCGTAAACCGGACAGTGATCGCTCGCTCGGGTGGGCTTGCGCACGTATTCGGCCCGACCTTCATCGTTCCTTCGGGTGGTGCCGTAGGTTCCTCGCAAAGCATCGTCGGCGGCGTAGATGGTGGCCTTCGCACCCTGAGCCAGAGCCGGCGACACGAGGATCTGATCGAACAGAATGTGCGTCGTCTTGAGGTCGTCTGGGAACTTGTAGTCGATGCCCCGGGTGCGCTCGTTTTCCGACATCGCCCCTTTGGTGAACGGCTGAATGGGTGTTCCCGGCTTGTACTCACGAGCCAGACCGTGCGTGACGCCATCTTTGCGATACAGGTCTTGCATGAGGTTGACCAGTAGACGAGACTCGCCTACGGGACCGCCCTTAGCCATGAGGTCGCCCGATTCCAAAATGTTCACGCTCACGTCGTCGGGAGAGTCGTTCATGTCTCCCATGACGATGTGGTTTTCGTTCTTTTGGCCTCTCAGATAGCCTGCCAGGAGAGCCGCGCCGAATTCGCGTTGGGGATCGGTTTGAAGGCGACCGCCGGATCGCGATTTCATGTGCAACGAGTACACGGAGAATCGCACGCCGGAAGGGGTCTCCACAACCGCTTTGAGAACGTCTCTTTTGCCCGGGAAGGCGTAATCGTAGTACGTGTCCTTAAAGACCATTTCCGAGGAGACCAGCTTGAGCGGTTGCCGAACCGCGATGCCGACTTCTTGGTCTTCGCCCTTATCGTCTTGCATGGCGATCTCCCAGCCATCGTCTAGGATTTGCTTGATCGCGCGCTTGCTTTGAACCTCTTGGAAGGCAAGAATGTTCGGCTGAGTGTTCTTGAGGACCGACTTGAGATTGGCGATCCGCTCTTCGCGAGCTTCTTCGCTGAACCATTCGATGTTGTAGGACATGACCCGCAGCTTGACTTCGCCCTGCGGAGCGGATGGTCTCGCCACAACGGAAGATGCCGCGCCCGAGAGCGTGAAACACGCAAGGGTGAACCCAACGGCGGCAACGCTCAGGCGAATAGAAGTCGAACGGAATCTCATGGTTCTAGTGCTCATTGTGGACCGGTCTTCCTTTTTGAACAACGCACCGGTCTAGAAAGCGGGGGTGAACAAGAACAGAGACCGCTCCGAAACAACAAGAGCGGTCTCTGTTCAAGTGCGCGTTGGGCGTTTGAGCGTTAGAAGCGGAATCCGACGCTGGCGGTGATGATGGGGAACAGGCCGTCGTTGCGGTACCAGTTGTCCGAACTCATGTATTGGAGTCCACCGCCTACCCGCCAAGACCAGTCTTCGCTGAAACTGCCGACATAGTACGCCTGAGCATTGAGCGCGAATCCTCCGCCCCACAATCCGGCGCGGGCGCC
>CAYYJX010000054.1:2537-20883 GCA_964471545.1 uncultured Fimbriimonas sp.
GAAGATCCCGATGCGAGGCCGGTTGCCGCCAAAGAGAGAGCGCAGATGCCGATGAGTAGTGACTTGGTGTTCATGTTTTCCTCCCGAACCATTTCTTCAATCGAATGGCTTCGATGAGATGGTAGTTGAGCTTGAAACGGGCGACTGTGAGAGGCGTCACACCCCACGCCCGGAAGGCGGGTCTTTTGACCCTGTGCACCGAGAATAAGTTCCTAACTCCGGTTTTCTGCGGATGCCACAATGAGTGTTCGGTTTGGGAAGGCGTATGGCGGGCGATCAGATTCAGAAAGAGAACGGGGTTTGGTACGAACTCCTGTCGATCTGTCCGCACACCAAGGCTCGGCGAGGCCGTTTACACACGCCGCACGGCATCGTTGAGACACCGTTCTTTATGCCTGTGGGCACGCAGGGGTCGGTCAAGACGGTCGGTAGTGAGGACATCGAAGCCCTGGGCTTCCAGCAGGTGCTTGCCAACACTTACCACCTCTCGCTAAGACCCGGGTCCGACCTTGTGGAGCGGCGCGGTGGGCTGCATAAGTTCATGTCTTGGAAGGGGAGCATCCTCACCGATTCAGGTGGGTACCAGGTGATGTCGCTCTCCGATATGCGGACGATCAACGACGAGGGGGTGCGGTTCAAGTCTCACTTAGACGGGTCGGTGCATTTTCTCTCTCCCGAACGGAGCATTCAGATTCAGGCGGAGCTGGGGGTGGATATCTCCATGATGCTGGACGAGTGCCCGCCATACCCTTGCTCTCGTGAGGAAGCGGAGAACGCCATGCGCCGCACGCACCGATGGGCGCATCGGAACCTGAGCGCGCGCAAAGAGGGTCAGGCGATTTTTGGCATTGTCCAAGGCGGGGTTCACGAGGATCTGCGAGCGGAGAGCGCGGCGTACATGTCTGAATTGCCCTTCGACGGTCTTGCCATTGGTGGCGTGAGCGTAGGCGAACCGACCGAGATGCAGTATCCGGTGGTTCAGCAGGTGGCCCCTTTGCTGCCCGACCACAAGGTTCGGTACCTCATGGGTGTGGGTCACCCCAAAGATATTCTTCATGCGGTGGCGTGCGGCGTGGATATGTTCGACTGCGTTCTGCCCACCCGAATGGCTCGGCACCATTGTCTTTACACCTTGGGTGGGCGGTTGAACGCTCTTGGCAAGAAGTGGGCGGAGCACGACGGTCCTTACGAAGAGGCAAGCGTGTTCCCGCAGACCGAGCGGTATTCGGCGGCGTACATTCGGCACCTGTTTAAAGCGGGCGAACCGCTGGGCGCTCGGCTGGCAACGCTCCACAACCTGGCGTTTTACTCTCGGCTGATGAGGGAGATTCGGCAGGCCATCGAGGAAGGTTCGTGGCCGGCGCTGGTCGAGCGTTACGCGGACGCGTAATTGCACTCTCCATCGTGGAGGGAAACTAGGTCTGGTCGGTTGTTGATCGTTTGTGGAGAATGGGCGTTTCTGGTCGGTCCTCCGGACCTAGGGAAGACGGAGAACAGTCACCTACAACAATTCCCCTCTATGGAGGGGTGGCCTGAAAGGCCGGGGTGGTCTCCGGAATGACCTTCCGTATGCTTCCGCGTCCCTTTTTGCCTACCCACCCAAGCGGCGGAGCCGTGGCAAGACTCTTCACCTCATTGGAAGCCGTTCCGGACCCCTCACCCGCCCCTGCGGGGCCGCCCTCTCCCCCGGAGGAGCGAGGGCACCAGAACCCCGGAAACCACCCCGCCCCTGCCGGGGCACCCCTCCCTAGAGGGGAATATTGATGAAGAAGCTCCTGAGAAAAAGCGGCGGAGCCGTGGCAAGACTGTAGCCAAGAAATTCCCGGAAACCACCCCGCCCCTGCCGGGGCACCCCTCCCTAGAGGGGAATTTCAGCAAGCCAATTTTTTACAACCGTCGACCCTTAATCCGAACTCGCTTACGTTTCCGGTAAGGTCCGGAGGACCGGCCAGATTGTTAGCCCAGACCGTCAGGTCTGGGTTGGCGACCCATAAATTCTAAAGGTCCGGGAGGACCGACCAGATACTCCGGGCACATTCTCGACAAGGGGGGAAAACCGTATTGCCAGGGCTCCGCCCTTTTGGGACTAGAGGTGATCCCTAATCCCAGGCTTGAAACCCTGGGCTGCGGTGATGGTCGCTCCCGAGAATCGGGACGCCGCTTTCCCGGACCCCTCACCCCACCCCGACAAACCCCAAACCCTGCCCAACAGACCCCCATCCGACTAGAATGAAGGGATGCCCGCAACGGCGCTCGGCTTACTCGCTCTTCTTGCAATGGGCGGGACTGCGCCTGCCCAATCAAAAAAAGTGAGCACGCTCTACGTGTCTCCTACGGGGAACGACCTCGCCAACGGCACTTCGCCGGGCAAAGCGATGCGATCGCCGCAACGTGCCATTCAAGCGGTGTTAGGCATGGCGGGAACCCACAAAGTGGTTTTCCTTCCCGGGGTGTATCGGCTCACCGAGCCCATTGAGATCAAGGGCGCGAACCTCGACCTAGTGCTGGAAGGCAAAGAAGGCGCCATCCTTACTGGGCTGCAAGAGGTGAAAGGCACCTGGGACAGCAAGCGGGTGTTCACCGCCGAGATCAACCCCTCGCCGGAGGCGATCAACTTCACCGAGATCTTTGTGGGCGGCGAGCGTCGACTACGCCCACGACTGCCCAAAAACGACTACTTCCATATCGATAAACGGCTGGATCCGCTGCCGGAGAACTCCGGAAAGGGATCGGACGGGTACGTGTTTCAACCCGGTTCTTTCCGCAAAGACTGGTACGACCTAGACGCCATCGAGGTCTACAACTGGTTGGAATGGTCCATTGTGCGGGCCCAAATTGGGGTGCTGGATATGGATCGTCGGCAGGTGCGGTTCAAACAACCCACGGGCATCAACGACATGTGGGCGCGGTATCGAGAAGGGTATCGGTACTTCCTAGAGAACGTACGAGAAGCCCAAACCGAAGGCGAGTTCTATGCCGATCGCAAAGAGGGTCGGCTCACCTATCTGGGGCTGAAGAACGAAAACAATCGATCCAAGGTTGAGATTCCGGTATTGGAACAGTTGCTGGTGATCACGTCTGACCCCGGCAAAGCGAGAACCTCTCAGGTGACGGTGAAAGGGCTCACCTTCGAGGGCACCAAGTTCGCGGTGCGCGGCACTCAGCGCTTTATGTATCAGGCTGAAGCCGATCTTACGGGTGCGGTTCAGGTGGAGCGATCGAAGGACATCACCATTGACGACTGCACCTTTCGGCAAACGGGTGGTCACGCCGTACGCCTCACCCTAGGCGTGGAGAACTCTACGGTGACCAACTGCACCATGAGCGATCTGGGGGGCGGGGGCATCTACCTGGGCGAGATGGAACGGTTTGAAGACGATCGCCGATCTGGCAATTGTGTGATTAGCAACAACGCCATGATCGGGCTCGGGAGGTTGCACCCGGCGGCGGTGGGCATTTGGGTGGGCCAAAACCCCAACAACGTGATTCGAGGCAACTGGATCGAGGACGGCTACTACACCGGAATCTCGGTGGGTTGGAGCTGGGGATACGGGCCAAGCGGGTCTCGAGACAATGTGATCGAGAACAACACAATGTCTGGCTTGGGTCACCGCGTGATGAGCGACATGGGCGGCATCTACACCCTGAGCCCCTCGCCTGGAACCGTGATTCGAGGCAACCGAATCAACGACGTGCAGGGCTATTCCTACGGCGGATGGGGGATCTATCCAGACGAGGGATCTTCGGAGATGCTGATTGAAAAGAACGTGGTTTGGAACACGCGCAGCGAGGGCTTTCACGTTCACTACGGCAAAAACAACACGGTGCGGAACAACGTGTTCGCCTACGGATTAGAGACGCAAGTGCGCCGGTCTCGTGGAGAAGATCACCTCTCGTTCACCTTCTCCAACAACATTGTCGAGTTCACGTCCGGGCAGTTGTTTGGGGTGGAGTATCAGGGCAAAACCGGAGACAACGTTCAGTTTAAGAAGAACCTGTACTGGCAGCCCAGCGGCAAGATGTTTCGGCTGGGGCCGTTCTCTTGGGACGAGTGGCGCGCCAAGGGTCAAGACGAGGGGACTCTGATTGCCGACCCCGAGTTTCGCAACCCGAAGATCGGCGATTTTCGACCGAGGAATTCCAAGGCGCTGAAGGCGATCGAGTTCGAAATGTTCGAACGGCTGGGTCCGGAACCGCGTCCGGAGAAGTTGCCGAAGTCGGTGCCGAACACTTTTCCCATTCCCAAAGAGTTCAAGCCTGCCGTTTGGGGCTGATCGCCCGTTGTGCACCCAGGGGAACTTGGACGCTTGGAACTGGGACGCATGGAACTGGGACGCCGGTGGGAACCAAAGAAGGGCTGTTCGGCGATAATGTTAGGAGCGTTCCTATGGATCACCTTTCTTGCCATCGACATGCCTCGCCCATTGCGACCTCGTGGGCGTTTCTAGCGGCTCTGGTTTTGGGAGCCGGTCTACTGGGATGCGATCCGGGCAAGAAAGAGGCTTCTGCATCGGGGGAGAACAATGCTGCCCCGGTGACGACCGATGGCAACGCGCCTACCGATCCGGGAACAGGCTCTGGCAGCGAACCGACCGGCGAAGGGCAGGGCAAGAAGCCAGACCCGAACGATCCGTTCGGCGGCAAAGATCCGAAAGAGATCATTAAGAGCACGCCCAAGCCAGACGTTAAGCGAACCGCCATTCAGGCTTCTGGCAGCGGCAAATGGAAGACCACCTCCTTCGATGCCAAGCCGCTGTTTACGCAATTCGATTCCAAGATCAAGGGCCTCAAGCGCGCCATGGTGGAGTCTTCCATCGAGATCGACTATCCCAAGTTCGGCCGAGGAATCACCAAAGACGTGATGCTGGTGCAAGACCCGAAACGGATGTTTGTGGCGTACACCGTTTTAGACCAAAGCGATCCTGCCTCGCCGTTGCCCAAAACCACGGTAGACGCCAACGGATCGACCATTCAAACGGTGGATAAGTTCGGCGCTATCAAGACCAAGCCCAAGGTGGCAGAGGTGGACCTCACCCGCTTTGGCGAGCGGATTTCGGAGTACTTCGCGTCCGGAGTTCTGCACGGCACGCCCGTGTTTGCCAAAGCCTTCGCTCAGGCTCAAAAAGAGGGGTGGAAGGTGGAAACCAACGCGTTTTCCGAGGGCAAGCAGAAGCTGAAACGCGTGCTGTTGACCTCGCCAAGCAAGCAGAAGATCGAAGTCATCTCGGATGATCAGTTCGGCCTGCCGACGGTGGTTCGCGTGAACACTCCGTCTTCGGGCGGGGAGAAGCGGACCCTCTGGACGGCGACCTATCGGTTTAAGGGTTCCGACCTCACCGAAGCCGACTTTAAGTCTTTGCCGAAGGAAGCGAAGATCAACTAGAGTATAGGAGAACATAAAGAGGCGGTTAAGGAATCATTCCTTAACCGCCTCTTCATAATTGCCCCCTGTAGTCTTCGGGCATGTTTTTAACAGTAGGGCTTGTAGCCGGCATCCTTGCGGTCCCCGCAGCGACTCCGAAAAACGTGATCTTCTTTGTGATGGATGGCGGTGGATACAACCAGTACCTCGCGGCTTCAATGGCGAACGATCGTGTAGGCAGAGAGGTTTTTCAAGGTGCAGGTTGGTTCAGTTCGAGTGCAAGTTCTTACTGCTTACAGATGACCAAGGAGCCGAAAAAGACGGGTGAGCAAGATCCGGAAATCGTCTACGACCCGGTGAAGGCTTGGAGTGTTGAAGACAACTACAAGTGGCTCCAATCCACTCCCACCGACTCTGGCGCCAGTGCCTCGGCTTACTCAACCGGGAGCAAAACCTACAAGCACTCGCTGTGTATGAGCGACTTCGGCGTGGCTCAAAAGAACATTAACGATCTGTATCGAGCCGCCGGAAAGTCGGTGGGCGTGGTGACGTCGGTGGAGTGGAGCGATGCCACCCCTGCGGCGATGATTGCCCATAACCTGAACCGAGACAACCGCGTAGAGGTGGCTCGCGAGATGTTGGAGCGTTCGGGGGCTTCGGTGATCATGGGTGCTTGTCACCCTTGGTACGACGGGCATGGCCGGCGCCGAGAGAAACTGGGCGACGCAACCTGGATCGGCGAGCGAACGGCTCTGATGGATGGCTCCAAAACCTGGAACGACCTTCGCGTGATCGAAACAAAAGAAGACTTTGAGGCGCTGGCGAAAGGTCAGTTGGACATGATGGGTCGATCCCGTGTGGTGGGCACGGCTCGGGTGGAAGCGGGTCTGCAGATCGAGCGCGATTCCAAGGACTGGAACAAGGATGGCAAGATCGATGGAGAAGACCGTAAAGTCGCTCCCTTGAACGGCGATCCCTTTTTGAAGACCGTGCCGAGCCTTAGCACCATGGCGCTGGGGGCGCTCAATGTGCTTTCAAAGAACGAGAAGGGATTCTTCTTGATGGTGGAAGGCGGCGCGGTGGATCACGCCGGACACTACAACTGGGGTGCCCGAATGGTGGAAGAGGCTCAAGAGTTCTTCCGCGCCATTGAGGCCGTTGACGCTTGGGTGAAGCGAAACGGTGGGTACGAGGCCAACCTCATCGTCATCACATCCGACCATGAAACGGGCTGCGTTTACGGACCTGAGTCGGACAAAATCCCCTTCCAACCGATCGAGTCGGCCGGAAAAGGCAAGCTGCCCAAGTTCCGATTCAATAGCGGAGGTCACACCAACGTTCTTATCCCTGTTTATGCGAAGGGGCCCGGAGCCATGCGGCTAAAGGAGCTCTCAACGAGGAAAGATCCGGTGCGAGGCTTGTACATGGACAACACCGATGTTCACAAACTGGTTGCTTCTGCTGCCAAGTAGGGCAGCAGACCTATGTCCATAGAGAGTGAAATCAATTAAGATTTCTTAATATTTTGCATAAAATTAACAATAGCACCTTAGCCTGATATTTGGTTGTCGCCTACGGTGACGGCTTTACTGGGCTCAAGGTGCTCCATGCTAAGAAAAGCATTCACTCTCATTGAACTTCTTGTCGTCATCGCTATCATTGCGATCCTGGCAGCTATTCTTTTTCCTGTTTTTGCTCAGGCCAAGACGGCCGCAAAGAAAACTGCAGACCTTTCTAACCTGAAACAGATGGGCACTGCTTCGATGATTTATGCCTCTGATAACGACGACGTTTTCATGCTCCAAGCCAGCATTAGCTGTGACAACGAGTGGAACTATAACTCGCGCATTTTCTTCCCATCGAACTGGAACATCGAGCGAAACGCAGCGGAAGCGGCTGGCTGTTTCCGACGAATTCGGGGCGGCATCAACGCGGCGCCGAATGCGATTCTTCCTTATGTAAAGAACAATCAAATCTTCCAATCTCCCGACTCTCCGGTTGTAGAAATTGGCGGAAGCGACTTTAACACCTCTGCCGCGAACCTGTTGGTTCAGCCGATCAACATGTCGTATAGCTTCAACGGTCTGATGAGTTCGCTCCCCAGCACCGAGCCTGTTTCGGTGGCAACCACTCCGCTATGGTGGCCGATGTTTGGTAAGAAAGCCGAACGCGGTGGTGGTTACACCAACCCGTTCCTTATCTGCCCGCAAGGCGATCAGGCGTGCCGTTTCAGCGCGGCCGGTCCTTTTGTGAGCAACATCTCCTCTTGTAATGCAGGTCGAGACAACCGTGGCATTGCCGACCCGAACGGTATTCAGTCTAGCTTTGGTAACGTTTCCTACGGCACGCAGTGGATCTTCCAAAAAACCCAGAACTGGGTGTATGCGGATGGCCACGCGAAGTCGAAGGTGGCAGGCACGGGCGATCCGAACAACGACCCGTTCGCACCCGCAGGTACTTATCTGCAAAACGGCGTTCCTAGCCAGGCAGGGATCTACCAAGATTCCCAGTGTCACATCCCGCTCTTCCGACCGGACAGGATCCCGAACTGATGAAGCGAGTAATGACCCTTCTAGGATTGGTTGCAGCGTTCGCCTTGGTAGGTTGCCAGAACGATGCGCCGATTGCCGATTCGCAAACAAGAAATGCGGACGGTGAGATCGAAGGCAAGGCCCCTAACTTTGTGATGGTGCCCGCCCAAAACGATCCGAATAACCCAAACAAGAAGTAATTCTCTGTTGGGTGATGCCTGATGAACCCCGCCAGGATGGCGGGGTTATCTTTTGATTCGATACTTCACGCACATCGTCTGGAAGCGTTCCCAGGCGTAGGCGTCCCATTGCTCGATGGGGTCGAAGAACCCCTCGCGGATGAGCGCTTTGAGTGGCTCGCCGCGAACCATCCACTGGTAGTACGCCCGATTGGAATGGTGGTACGGCCCGTACAGCTTCGACCCCTCGATCAGCGATTCCAACCGCTTGAACATCTGCTCGTGACGCTCGTGCATGCGCACCGAGACCTGCGGCTGCTTGCCATCACCGCCAAAGCTGCCTTCTCCCACCAGAATGCCCAGCAAAAATCCGTGTTCGTCCGGCGTCACGCCTTTATGTTGTCACTAATCGGTTGATTTTCGGGAACAGGACGGGTCTTCGGCGCATTGAGAACATTCGCAACAGGTGTTCCTTGGAACGAAACCCTTGCGTTTCGGGTATGAACGGACTGAACCGAGCCATAGAGATGTTTGCCCCCAAGACACAAACTCACAGCGGGGGTCGCGGAAGCTTCGAAGAAGCGGTTCGTCCTCATTTGGATGTGCTGTATCGAGTGGCTCGCCGAATGACTCGCAATGCAGAAGAAGCCGAGGATATCGTCGGTCAAACCTTGCTGCAGGGGTACAAGCACTGGAACCGGTTCGACGGCGAGCACACTCGCAGCTGGCTGATTCGGATTCTGAAGAACGAATTTTTGGGTCTGCGTCGTAAGCAACGGTCTCGGCCGGAAGAAGCTGAACTGGATGTGGAAGTCGGCGACCAGAACAAGTCTTGGACGGGCATTGCGGACCGGCTGAACAGCGAGCGCATCGTTCAGGCAATGGAGCAGTTGCCAGAAGAGTTTCGAATGGTGTCTCTGCTGTGCGACGTGGAGCAGATGAGCTACGAAGAAGTGGCGGAGGCGCTGGATATTCCGCTGGGAACGGTGCGATCGAGACTGTTCCGAGCGAGGGCGAGGTTAAGAGAGTTGTTGGCGGATTTTGTGGCGGAGGGGGCGCAGTAACCATGGATCGAGAATTTGAATTGGAAGAACGAAACGAGCTGATCCAGCGGTATGTGGACGGCGATCTCAGCGGCGCAGAGCTTCGTGCGTTTGAAAGCGAACTGCAAACCTCGGAAGAGCTTCAGGCAGAGGTGGCGGCATTCCGAACCTTCAAGGCGGCATTGTTCGACTCTCGGCTGGACGTTGCCGTACCCCGCGAGCGACTGGAAGCGCTGATTCCGAAATCGAAGGCTCCGGTGGTTTCGCCGCGATCGCCCTGGATTCGGTGGGCGTTTGTACCAATGCTGATGGTGCTGATGGTGGGTGGCTACCTACGGTTCAGCTACGACCCCATGAACTTCGCCAAGGGCTCGCCAGTTTCGGTGCGAGCCGGGCTTACTCCGGCAGCGGCGGCCTCTTGGGTGGCTAAAGAAACGGGAATCGCGGCTCCGGCTTTGGACTGCGGAACCTCTTGCTGCTTGGTCAAGGGCGAATGCGGTTCCGATTGGGCGGCGTACACCTACGAATCCGACGGCAAAGAGTATCGGCTGTATATGAAGCAGGGCACCGAGGCGATTGATAACGCCAAGCTCCCCGGCGAAGAGGTTCATGACGTGATCATGAAGTCTGGCAAGGGAATTGGTTGGGCGCACTGTGGAATGTCTTTCTATCTCACGGGCGGCAATGCGGCGGATCGTCGGCGAATCGCGGAGATGATCTTGGTGAAGCTGTGCGCCGTCACTCACGGGCACAAGTAAGGGCCACTGCAGTCGCTCGCCGAGTCTCTCGAGTTCATTTTCGCCGAGAGCCGATGTCTTGTGTTTCGGCGTAAACCGAAACACCTTCCTTATCGATATGAATCGAACCGGAATCGGAGCCTTCTGCCCACGGATAGAGGCGCTTGCGAACCACCTCGGTGGGCGTTTCCACCTCTACGTCGTAAACCCACTTCCAAGGGTAAAGATACATGCGTCCTTTTCCTCTAAGAAAGGAGACCCCGTCGATGCGGATGACCGATCCATCGATGTTGGAATAGAACGGGAACGGGCTTGTCATTACAGCAAATGCGTAGAAGACTGCGAAGAGAGTCCCCAAGAGATAGTAAGTGATGGTGAGTGCTCTTCGCCAGGGGCTTCGAGGTCGCCGAACCTTTTTGGATCGTGATGGACGGGTTAAGCCATCGAAGAAGTCATTGATCGGTCTCATTCTTGGGGTTTGCCGTCAGGTGGCGCGTGTTTCAACCGATTCTAGCAAAGGCCGGTTTCTCTTTAGAAGGGAGAAGGGTTCGGGTGAGGGTCTCTTGAATCCCATACGAGCAGTCCGATTGAACCTGCGGCACGACATTTCGAAAAAAAGCGATGTACCCTCTTGTCAAAAATAGTAGACATATGTCTATACTATTGGAGTCGCTTACCGGTGGTCGAACTGTAACTGAACCGACCTCGGCACGGGCGATCAACGTTCGAGAAGCCGGACCAAGAGCAGGATTAAGCACCCACCGCCCTCCTTTGGGAAGGGCCTCTTGGGACCCGGCCTCTCGCCCCGAACAGGCATCAAAGCCCACTTGGCATAAAAGCCCAACAGGCGTAACAGCCCAACAACTCTCCTATGTCTTTTGACGCACGCACGGAGAGGCACCTTCTGTCTCTCCTTCCAAGAGCGGAAGCGGCGGCGCGGCGATTTGTGGTCGCCGCCAAGGCCATGCTCCCGCCCAACATCGACATTCAAATCATCGCCGGAACGCGCACCTTCGCCGAGCAGAACGCGCTGTACGCGCAGGGGCGAACCAAGCCCGGTTTCATCGTCACCAAAGCTCGCGGCGGGCACAGCTATCACAACTTTGGATTGGCGTGGGATATCGGCCTTTTCTCGGGTCGCAAGTATCTCACCGCCTCCCCTTGGTACGACCGTCTAGGCGCGCTGGCAAAGGATCACCGACTCACATGGGGCGGAGATTGGAAGACCCTGCGCGATACGCCGCACTACCAAGTACGGGTGAAAGCCACCCTTGCTCAGATGCGTGCGATTGTTCAAAAGAGCGGGGGCGAGATCACCCGTCCCCAGGCTCGCCAGGCGATCGATGCGCTGATCAACACCTGAAAAACAGATGACCTCGACCCTTTCTCGAGGGGGTGAGTCCGATCGGACTCACCCCCTTTTGCTTTGGCAAGCCGGGTTGGCCATCGTCGCGACGATCCTTTCGGGGTCAGTGGCGGGGCTAGGAGCGTTCGCCGCTTCCACCGCCAACCATGCTCGCGACGCGGCCGAACTGCAACGGCTTCGACAATCCGTCACCGCCATCGACCTCACCCTCGATCGCCATTCGGCGCTCCTCATCGAACTCCAAACCGATCTGCGCTGGATCCGAAAACAGCTCCCCAATCAAAAAGAACATGAGCCATTCCTCACAACCTCCTCAACTGCAACTCGTGGTGAACTCAAATCCTCGCCTCCCATCACCCCTCCAAAAACTGGGCAAAACCGGGTTGCCACCTCATTTCGACCCTAAGATCACCCTTCGAACCGCGGTTGCGGGTTGGCTCATCGCCTCGCTGGGAACCTCGGCGGTAAACGTGCCCGACGACGTTCAGGCAGGCATGATCTCGATCGTCGGCTTTGCGGTGGGAGCGGTTTACGATATCGCCGCCGCCTGGCTGAAGGCTCGCCTTTCGCCGCCGAAACGAAGCAAGACCCCTCATGCCGAGAGCCAAGCCGAAGGAAGTCGGTGAACCCGGTGGCGAAGATTCGACTCCACCGAAGAAAGTGCGTCAACCGTCGACGCGCAAAAGTGCAACGCGCTCGGCAGCGACAAAGGGAACAACTCAAGGCGTTCGGACTGTAACCAACGCACTGGCAGGTAAGCCGGAAGAGAGCCTGCAATCGGCGGTTCGCAAGTTCCTGCTCGGCGAGACCTCGCCCATCTTTTCGGCGGGAGAAAAGATTCACGCGCTGTTGGAATCGCTTTACCAAAAGGCGGTTGCGGGAGACGTGAGGGCGGTGACCACGCTGCTGGAGTACTACGAACCCAAGCCCAAGATTGCCGAAGACGAGGGTCCGACCGCTGCGGAAGAACTAGCCCGGCTACTGGCTCCGCAAGACCTTGAGGCCCTGCACAAAACCTGGGAAGCGCTGCTGCGCAAGGTGCAAGATTGACCCCCATCCTTCCAGCAAGCAGCGTCGTCTCGGCGGCGTTGGCTAGAGCCTCGTTCGCGCACTACGTGTCGCTCACTTGTGGGCACGAACTGCACACCTGGCAACGAATTGTTTGCGACAGGCTGCAGCGACTGAGGCACGAAACCGGTCAGCGGATTCTCATTCACGGACCCCCGCAGTTCGGCAAAAGCATCTTGGTTTCCAAACGTTTTCCCGCTTGGTGGCTAGGGCATAAGCCAGAGGGTCGAGTGGTGCTGGCGGCGTACGCCAAGAATCACGCCCTTGGGCTTGCGCTCGCCATGAGAGCCGCCTCGGAAAGCGAGCTTCACCGCAAAGCGTTCCCCCGCTTCAAGTGGGAAAGCTGGAATGCCGATGCGGGCGGAAGTCTCTCGCAACGGGTCGCCAAGCGCGACGGTCAACCGAGTCTGCGGGCGGTGGGTTTGGAATCTGGATTCACCGGAACCGGCTGCGATCTGCTCATCATCGATGACCCCTACGCCAGTGCCGACGACGCCAGAAGCGAGGCCGTGAACGGTTCGGTTTGGAGATGGTGGAGCGAAACCGCTCTTCCGCGATTGAACGATCGCACCAACGTGGTGGTGATGTTCCACCGATACCATCCCGAGGACCTCGCGGGTCGATTGATGCGGGAGGGAATCGGCGGCTTTGGGTGGGAGTGTTTGCGCTTTCCCGCTTTGGCGGATGACAACGCTGAGGGAGACGACCCCACGGGTCGTAAGCCCGGCGAGCCCCTCTCGCCGATCCGATCCGCCGAGTTTTTGCACCGACTCAAAGACCTAGACCCGATCATGTTCGCGGGTCAGTTCCAGGGAAGGCCCATTGCCGAAGAGTCTCGGCTGTTCCGGGAGTCCGATTTCACCGTGGTGGACGAGGTTCCGGATTTGGTGGAGTGGGTTCGCGGCTGGGATCTTGCCAGTTCCATTCGAGAATCGGCGGACTACTCTGCCTCGGTGAAGGTTGGGTTCGACCCGGCTGGGAACGTTTACGTTGCCGATGTATGGCGCGCCCGGTTGGAATCGCCCGATCTACGCGCTTGGATCAAAACCACCGCCCTAAACGATGGCGCAGGAACGCACCAATGCATCGAAAGCAAATCGGTGGGGCTAGCCATGGTTCAAGAGTGCGTGCGAGACCGAGACCTGCGATCCATTGTGTTTCGCGGGGTGGAGCCAAAAGGCGACAAGCGTCAGCGGGCGCTCGCCTGGGCAAGCCGAGCCCGAGCGGGCAAGGTGTTTGTGCTTCGCCGGCCGTGGACCTCTGCCTTCCTTTCTGAATGCCTCGCCTTCACCGGGTTAGAGCCGGGCCGCACCGCGTCGGCAATCGGCTCTCATGACGACCAAATCGACGCGATGAGCGTTGCCTATCACGCGGGATACAACCGTGAAAACCGCTATTCCATTGAAAAACCAACCTTCAAAAGCCCCTATCGACCAACCGAGTTTCGCTGACGTCGAAGCGCCGAGTCCTCGGCTGAGCGACTGGGCGATTGGTCTGCCCGGGAATCCCGAAGAGACCGATCTCATCGTGGCGTACCTTGCCCTCAACCATGCGCTTAGCGCCAAGCACCTCACCCGTTCGGTGGATCGGTTGCAGGTGGGCGATACCGCCTATTCCGCTACTCGAACCTTTGACGCGGAGGGCAAAGTGGTGATCTCCATCGTTCGAGAGTCGGGGCTGAACCAAAGCCTTGCCTACCGAGCGGAAAGAGACGCGCTGCGGAACCGGGTGTTCGCTTTGCAATCCGAAGCCGACAGTCTGCGCCAAATGCGCGACGAGATCGAGCGCCAGGCGCGGGCGGCTCAGCGCAGGTCGGATCTTCTTCAGACCGATTCCGCTCCGGTGGAAGAGGCTCGGCAACTCATCGAGCAATCGGAAGGTCTAGAGGCGTGGATCGCCGACTACGACCGCAAGATCGCGGCAGTTCAGACCGCTCTGGACGAGGTCTCGGAGTCGCTGCAGCTCTTGGAAAAGAGTCCAGTGCCAACCGCCACCGACCGCTTTCGATTCCTGGTGAGGGCATGCCCTTAAGAACCCACCGATGTAGCGATTGTCACCATCGGTACTTGGCGTTTCGGGGTGGACCCGTTGCCGATCACGACTCGGTGGAGTGCCCAAAGTGCGGCTCGTTGGCAGTGGCGCCGGAGTTCGAGGGCAGCCTTCTGGCTTTGGACTGCGTGGGGAGTTCCACCTCCGTTGAGCGTCTGGAACGAGACGGTCTGCTGGAATCTGCCAAGCGCCACAAGGCGTGGTTGGAATCGCCGGAAGTGAGGCAAGACGTGCTCGAGGGTCGCAAGGAGCTGGCTCTGCGCGGACCCCGTGAACTTCAACCCGACTACCTCCACACCCGGAGGCTGTTTTGAGTTTGCTTACGCATCCAGACGACCTTCGAACCGTTCTCTCTGAATCTTGCGACCCCACCGAATACGCCCGTCTTTACGATCAACTCCGCACCATGATGGGGGCGGAATCGCAATCGGGAGGGTCGTACACGGGTTCGGGTCTGCCTTTCTTTGAAGACATTCGGCCGACGCATCTCACCCTTGGGAAGTCTCGGCGCATTCTGCAAAACCAACTGGTGGACCTGGCTCGGGTGCGCTACGCCGAGATCGAGCCCAGCTTTAGCGGCGTGGACCCGATGGTGGGCGAGGCGATGCGCGGATACTGGTCGGCAAGGGCGAGCGGACGGACCCTTTCGCCCGCGTCTTCGGCGCAATCTTCGGGTTGGACAGACGAGATCGACCGCGCATTTCTGGAAGGGAACGCTCTTGGAATTTCCTTCTTGCAGGTGGGCCTGTTGGGGACCGATCAAGGCACTCGGCGGGTCCATCTGCGGCACGTTTCGCCGCTGCAAACGGTGTGGGATCGTCACGTTTCAGACCCGCACGCGGGCAGATTTGTGGCGTTTGCCCACCTGCTTCCGGTGGACCTTGCCGCTCAACGGTACGGCGAAGCCGCCATGAACCACGTTCGCACCCTTGTGGGCGCGGGCGAGCGGGCGATGAAAGTGGTTCGCGTACTGGAGGTGTTTGATAGGGGGATTGCTGGAAAGGACTCGACCTACACGGTGCTGCTAGACGACTTTAACGGCCCGGTGCTTCAGCAATCGCCCAACCCGTTTGGACTGCTCCCCATGGCGGCATACGTTCACTTTTCGTTGCCAGGATTGCGATCGCCGCTGGGAAGGGTGGCGCTTCAGGCCCCCACGCAAGAGGCGATCAACGAGATCGAGAGCGTTCTGGACACCGCCATCAAGCAGCACCCGTTCACCGTGATCGATACGGATTTGGTCGACGACTCCGATCTGGCCCGCCTCAACTCCAACGATCGTCCGGCGTATGTGCGCATGCGTCGACCGGATGTTTCCGATCGGCGATTGCCGTATTACAGCGTCCCCGGAGCGGCGGTTCACCCTCAGCTTTTTGAGCGGATGCAGATGCTTCAGCAACAGCTCAACGCCGAATCCGGCGTGAGCGACATGGCTCGCGGAAACCTGATGCCGGAACGCCGAACCGCCACCGAGATCGAGATGCTGGCGCAGCAATCGGGCGCCACCGGAACTTGGCCGCTCCGGCAACTCACGCGTTGGATGCGGCGCACCGTGGAGACCGTGATGCACCTGGCAAAAGGGTTCGATGACGACCCGGTGCGGGTGAACGTGGGCAATGTCGACATGATCCTCAACGATCCTGCCGACCCCCGCACGTGGCTTTCCAACCTGTTTGATGACCAAGCCGAGGTGCAGATTTCGGAAGAAGCCGTTCTGTACGCAGACGGCATTCGCAAACGCAGCGAGCGATTGCTGCAACTGGATCGTTTGCGCCCCGAGGTGGAAGCGGGCCTCATTGCCCCCGAGCGGTACCTGCGCGAGAAGCTTCGCACCCTTGGTTTCGACCCCGACGACGGGTGGGTTTCGACCCCCGTCTCCCCTTGACTCTTTGATTTTCTATGCAAGAAAACCTCTTAAACTTTAACGAATCCTCTCTGGATTCCTCCCCGGATGCGCTCGCCCGAGAGTCCGTAGACCCTGGTGAGAGCGCCCCAATGGAAACCGCCGTCGAGGGAGCTACCCCTCCGGATCCTGGTCCACCTTCAGACGTTCCGAGCGAATCGGATGAGCTCTGGTCGCCCCTAGAAGCCGCTATGGAATCGCAAGACCCGGCGGTTCGACGACAAGCTTTGGAACGAGTGAAAGACACGCTGGACGCGGGTCGACCCGTGATGGAAGCGATGCTGGATTGGCGGGCTCGCCTGCTGGACCCGAGCACTCACGCTCAAGCCGCCGCCGAAATGCAGGCTCTGATCGATCAAGCCTCGCCTCAGCAAGTTCAAAACGAAAAGCCCTCTGACGGATGGTTGGACGAGATTCAAGACCTGCTCGCCGAGCGTCGCCTCTCCAAACTGGAAGCCGACTTTCGTGCGACGGCGCTGGAGACGTTCGTTGCACCCGCGAAGGGAATCGGTTGGGACGTCTCGCCGGAGATGGCGTGGCAGGCGTTTCGCCGCTTCCCCGATCGTGACCCGCTCACTGCGTTGAAATCGACCTTCCCGGATGCGTACGCCGACTATCGCGCCGCCCTTGCCACTCAGCAAGAGGCTCGAAAAGGCGCGCCGACGTTGCCGCTGGGGGCGATTTCCGCCAAGGGAATCGAGTTCACCGAACCCGCCGATGGCAACTTCTTCTCTCTCTTCGCCAAGGCTCAAGACCGAGCGTAACGCTCCCCAAAACCCAAAACCAACATGCCTATTTGGAACGGAACCACTTTTAACAACACACTCATCGCTAGCGCCACCTCGCAACTGCACCGATCGGGGCGGGTGGTCAACCAGATTCGGGGTCGCTACGCGCTTCTCAACGTGATCATGGGCGAGGCGATGCCCGACGGAACCACCTTTGGCGGACTCAAGTTCGCCCGGGTGAAGCGCACCGGAGGTCGCTCGATCAAACTTCGCCTGCTCGGTAAAGCGATCTCGCCAAGCGTGCTGGCGCGGGGCTCGGCAGAGCTGGTCGCTTCCACCCCGGCCTCTTTCGACGGCATCGGCGCGGTCGACTTCCGAACCGCTCCGTATCAGCGCAAGCAGTACATTGCGGGCAGCGAGATCGAGGAGATTCGGGGTCGAGAAGCCGAAACGTCGGACCTGATCAACGACTACTATCAGGCGTTTGTAGACGGCTTCCTTAACAAGCTGAACCAGGACATCTGCAGCGATGCGCTCCCCAGTGCGACGGCGGTGGGCGGCATCCGGTCGATGGTCTCCACGGGTCTCGCCGCCGATGGCGAAGGAGCCTTTGCCACTTACGGACTGGATCGATCGGACAACGACAACGCCTTCTTCCGCTCGAACCTGGAGGGCTCGGTCGGCGTGCTGACATGGCAAAAGCTGGGCGCCTATCAGGTGTCGGCAGAGTCGCGTGGCGGGGTGCTTCGGCTGGGCGTTTGGAACCCGCAGGTGTTTGCCAAGCTCAAGACCGACATCGAGTCGCTGACGCAGGTGACCTACGACGAGAAGATGACCTCGCTGGGCGCTCGGCACTTCTTCTATAGCGGCATGGCGCACATTCCGGAAGGGAACTTGCCCGTCGGCGAGGGATACCTGCTCGACCCAGACACGTTCACGCTGTATCTGGACGAGACTCAGCCGATCACGAGCGGCGTGGAGGAAGACCCGAGTCGGGAGAACGCGTACTTTATGAAGATGCGGGCGTATGCGCAGTTTCTCTGCGACCGGCCGGGTTCGAATATGAAGTTGAAGGGGATCGCGCTGGCGTAGCGGGGCGTCCGAGTTCCCCTCGCCCCTAAGGAAGACTTCAAAGTGTGAAGGATGTCCTGTCCCGTGATACTGACGTGAGGGAATTCCGGAGACCACCCCGGCCTTTCAGGCCACCCCTCCTGGGAGGGGAATGAATCGGCATTCCTGCCATAAACTCACCAAAGCGGCGGAGCCGCGAGGATCATCGCAGCCCAGGGTGATAACCCTGGGTGGAGAGCGATCCTTTTTCAATCTAAAGGGCGGAGCCCTGGCCATCCGCAACCGGATTCGCGGACAAGCATCTTGCCG
>CAYYJX010000055.1:0-10114 GCA_964471545.1 uncultured Fimbriimonas sp.
GATTAAAGATAGTTACATTGTACTACCCGATATAGGTCAGACACCTTTTGCTAATCCGACCTGGTTCAAGTGGTGGATGTCCAAGGCCGCGTGCAATACGCCAATAAAGCCTGGAGAGAGACCCTAGGGTTTTCCGAAGACCAGCTTTCTGTCCTCACCATCAAAGACATTCTCTCTCCGGAAAGTTGGAGCGTCGCCGAACTCTTTCTCAGCACCCCGTCTGCTCAAATTGTTCGGGTTGAGTTCCAAACCATTCTTCGCGGCAAAGTGACTGCAGAAGGAAGCGTAGAGCCCATTCTGGAGAACGGAATCCAGGTTGGGACCCGAGCAATCCTCAAGAACATCACCGAGCGTATTCAGGCAGAATTCGATCTCCAAACTACTAACGAGCTTCTTGAAGAGCGAGTGGCGCGGCGAACGCGCGAACTCGCGAAGGCCAACGCGGAGCTGATGATTGCGAAAGAAGACGCCGACGCGGCGAACCGGTCGAAGACCGAGTTTTTGTCTAGGATCAGTCACGAACTTCGAACGCCGCTCAACGCTATTCTAGGATTTAGCCAACTGTTGGAATTCACCGAGCTAACACCCTCTCAGGCGGATTCGGTGGCGCATATCGAAAAAGCGGGCAAACACCTTCTGGACCTCATCAACGACGTCCTAGAGATTTCCCGCGCTGAGATCGGTGCGACCAACTCCTCACTGGAGATCCTAGATGCCGCCCTGATCCTCAGGGAGTGCTTGGCGATCATGCGTCCGATCGCAGAATCAAGCCATGTCATTTTGCTTTCGTCTGCACTGCCCACGGTCTATGTACAGGGCGACCGTCAGAAGCTTCGCCAAATCTTCATGAATTTGCTGAGTAACGGCATCAAGTTCAACCGTCAGGGCGGCTCGCTCACCGTGCATCACGATCTATCCCAACCAGAGGTCTTGATCATTCGCTTCCAAGACACCGGGTTGGGGATTCCGATGTCAAAAATGGACCGGCTCTTTAAGCCGTTTGAGCGCCTTGGCAATGCCAACGATGGTACAGAGGGAACTGGGCTCGGGCTTGCCGTTTCGAGGTCACTCGCGGAGTCGATGGGTGGCAGCCTCGATGGAGAGTCAGAGGAAGGCGTCGGATCGACGTTTACATTAAAGCTGAAACTCGGCCAGCAAGGATCGGAAACGAAGGGTGAATGCGGAAGCGGTGCATCCCCAATGTCTCACGATTCAGTCGAGCCGTGTACCGTCTTGGCAGTGGAGGACAACGTGGCGAACATGGAGCTGCTCGCGAAGCTCTTTGCGAACCGGAAGGATGTAAAGATGCTGGTGGCGCTCGACGGTTCGTCCGCTTTGCGATTGGCCCGGAAACACAAGCCCGATGCGATCCTTCTCGACCTCCACCTGCCGGATATGGACGGAGAAGAAGTGATCACGACGCTTCGAGCGGAGAAAGACTTCCAACAAACCCCGTTCATTATCGTCACGGCAGACGCACGGGAAGAACTTCCCGCAAAGTTCGCCGAGTTGGGGGCCTACAGCTTCCTCACCAAGCCGCTGGACTTGAAGGAGCTGATTTCCACGCTCAACGAAGCAATCAAAACCTACGGAAGAAGGAAACAGGAGTAACCCAGGTCCCTCGGTAAACTGAGAACATGGATCTCGGTTACTTCGACTATCCGCTTCCGGTGAACGAACCGGTGCTTTCTTATGCTCCCGGTACGCCGGAACGAGCTCGTCTGAAAGCGGTTCTTGCCGAACTCAAGAGCTCGGTGATGGATATCCCCATGATCATTGATGGGGCAGAAGTGCGAACCGGACAAACCAAAGAGATCCGACCGCCCCACGAGCGAAAGCACCTCCTTGCCAACTTCCACGCAGGAAATGCTTCGCATGTTGAGCAGGCCATCGAAGCCGCGTTGAAGGCGCGAGAACAATGGTCGGAAATGCCCTGGGAGAGTCGAGCGAACATTTTCCTTCGAGCGGCCGATCTGATCGCCACGAAGTACCGACCCTACATGAACGGAACCACGATGCTGGGTCAATCGAAGAACGCATTCCAGGCAGAAATCGACAGTGCCTGTGAGATTGTCGACTTCCTTCGGTTCAATGTTCACTTTCTGAGCGAGATTTACCGGCAACAACCTATCAGCGGACCGGGAATGCACAACCGGTTGGAGTATCGACCGCTGGAAGGTTTCGTTTTGGCAGTCACCCCGTTTAACTTCACCGCGATTGGTGGCAATCTTCCCACCTCGGCCGCAATGTGCGGAAACGTCGTTGTTTGGAAGCCCGCCAATACGCAGGTGTACAGCGCCTATATGTTCATGAAGGTGCTTGAAGAGGCAGGTCTCCCGGCTGGCGTCATCAACATCGTTTACGCCGACGGTCCGACCATCGGGGACGTCGTCTTCAACCATCCCGAGTTCTCGGGTGTCCACTTCACCGGGTCTACCGGTGTCTTCAACCACATGTGGAAGACGATCGGAGCGAATATGGGCAAGTACCGATCGTATCCCCGAATTGTTGGCGAAACCGGCGGAAAGGACTTCGTGATCGCCCACGAGTCCGCGAATGTGGACGTGGTCGCCACGGCTCTACTTCGAGGTGCCTTCGAATATCAGGGGCAGAAGTGCTCGGCGGCATCGCGTGCGTACCTGCCAAGCAATCTTGCTCCGAAGGTTTTGGAGAAGTTGGCAGAAGGGGTGAAGTCGTTCAAGATGGGACCGGTCGATGACTTCGGCAACTTCGTGAATGCTGTTATCGACGAGAAGAGTTTCGACAACATCATGTCGTACATCGAGCGAGCCAAGGCCGATCCCGACGTGGAAGTGCTCGTTGGTGGAAACGGCGATAAGTCGGAAGGTTTCTTTGTCGAGCCAACCGTACTCGTGACGAAGAATCCGCAATCTCTCACGATGTGCGAAGAGATCTTTGGGCCGGTTCTTACGATCTACGTTTACGATTCGAAGGATTGGGAAGGGGCTCTTAAGCTGGTGGACTCCACTTCGCCGTACGCGCTCACCGGAGCCGTGATCTCGCAGGATCGCTACGCCGTGGAGACCGCTACCCGGCTTCTGCGCAACGCTGCAGGCAACTTCTACATCAACGATAAGCCAACGGGCGCCGTGGTTGGCCAGCAGCCTTTCGGTGGAGCCCGAGCGAGCGGCACCAACGACAAGGCAGGCTCGATCCTGAACCTCTATCGATGGTTGAGTCCGCGAACGATCAAGGAAACCTTTGTTCCTCCAACGGACTACCGATATCCGTTCTTGGCTTCGGAGTAACCGCGCGCATCCCCTAGGCGTACAGATAAGCGATGATTACTCAGCTTGCCGCGGTGTTAACACTCGCTACGCCCACTTGGATCGGCTTAGACGGCCGATCCAAGCCCATCGTGACCGCCGGCAAGAAAGGGGCGGTTGTCTTCTTTGTTCTGCCGGACTGCCCGATTGCTAATGGGTACGCACCGGAAATGGAACGGATTCGCGCGCAGTATGCCTTGAGTCTCTCGAGTTGGAAGGTCTACTGCGAAGCGGGCTTCCTTGTGAAGGACGCGAAAGAGCACGTTTCTGAGTTCAAGTGGGGTGGTTTGGCGACCCTCAATGGGCCAACGCCGAAAGCACCCGCTTTGACCACCACGTACAAGGTTTCGGTTGCACCCACCGCCGTTCTCTTTGATGAGCGGGGAAAAGTGGTCTATAGGGGTCGGATCGATGACCGATACTATGCTCTTGGGAAGCAAAGACCAAAAGTGAAGCGGCGCGACCTCCGATTGGCGATCGATGCGCTGCTAGCAGGGAAGACGATTCCAAAGCCTCAGGGCGAGCCGATCGGTTGCACGCTCACTGAATACTAGGATCGAAGGGACCTGGGACTAGACGGAACCATCCGTCCAGATCGTAGGTTCAACTTCACGGGCGTAATCGTCTATTGGAACGTAACTCAAGAAGAAGGAGACCCGATGGCACCTGACGGAAAAGACCCAGAACTACCGAAGGAAAACGCGGAGACTCCGGAAAAATCGAGCGAAGAGCCCGGCACAACGCCCCCCGCTGAGGAAGCGAAGCCGAAAGGCTTCTCGCCATTTGGGCAGCCTTACGATCCTTATCGGCCAGAAGAGACAACCGAGGAGCGCTGGTATCTCAATCGTGCTTTCATCGCCGCCCTCTGCATTTTTGCGGGCGTTCTAATCGGAAAGTTTGTTCAAGATCGCCCCGTCCAGCCGGCAATCGCGGCGGCGTTGCAGTATCAAGCCGACAAAGACTCGACGAACGAAGATCCAATCCCAAGATCGGAGAGTGGGACCGAGCCGGCGGAGCCTTTGATTAAGATTCCGTTCCGCAAACTGGTCGCGGTTGAAGATTTCGATCCTCTAAACCCGCTCAAAGGTGGATTTCCGATTCCGCCAAAGAAAGTGGAAGAGAAGTTAGTCAGCGGGGGACAAGTGCGGGTGATCCCTCCCGCCGACCTTCGCAACTTGCCAGGACCGATGCTGGAGCCCCTAGAGGGAGAACTCCCTCCGTTTGATCCCACTTCGGGCGACACCCAACCCACCGGACCGTCTGGATCCGGCAAGGGACTTCCCAATCCAAACGGCCAGGGAGCGGCCGAGCCCGTTGCCGTGGAACTAGACCTGCCGTTTGCCGTTGGCGGAGCCGCGGTGGCATCTGCCGATAGTGTCATGAGCAGACTCAACGGCATCGCTGCAGCCAACGGTGGAAAGGTACGGACGTTCGACCACATGGGTGTCGGTGGGGGCGTAGAAGGGAAGGCGATTCTCTTGGTCGTACCGATTGAGAAGTACGCCAAGGCGGAAAGCGCCGTCCGTCGAGTTTCGGGTGTGAGTCTTGACCAATCGGGGCGCCTGAGCGAAGGTTCGCGCCAATCAAGGCTGAGCGCTTCGTTCAAGACGCGTTTGGAAGAGCTTCAGCAGAAGCGCAAAGAACTCCTTGTGGACTTCCTCGAGGATTCTCCGGTTGTGAAAGACATCGACGTTGCCATCGTTGCAGAGGCTCGTGCGGTCAGTGCCTCGCGACTCGGTGGGGAAGCCGCTCGGCAGGGCGCAATTCTGGTCATCGTTCGCGAAGGCTGATCGATGAAGGTTGTTGGCGTTGATTTCACGGCTGCGCCTTCCACGAGAAAACCGATCGTCCTGGCACGAGGGGTTCTGGAAGAGGGTCTCGTTCGGAACGTGGAATTCTTGCCCATCGAGAATTCTTCGCGACTGAGAGAGTTTCTGCATGAGGGCAACTTCGACCGGATAGGCATCGACGCCCCATTTTCTCTGCCGCAGGAGTTTCTTCGAACGCTTGGGTTGTCTTCTTGGGGAGAGAGCATCCAGTGGGCGGCAAGGTTAGAAAAGGCGGCGTATTTTGATGTCATCCGCGCCTTTGTTCAAGCCCGTCCAGCGGGAAACAAGGAGCCGAAGCGAGCGTGTGATCAACGGTTGGCTGCGGCCAGTCCGTTAAAGCTCTTCAACCCAGGAGTGGGATGGATGCACTATGCGCTCGCCAAACAACTTGTCGGTTTGGAGTCCTACGTTCTGCCCTTTGCGAAAGAGAAGAACAGTCGAGCGATCTTCGAGGTCTATCCCGGCGCGTTTGCCCGAGGACGTGTCGGCAAAGCAAGCTACAAAAACGACCCCTTGGGGGATCAAGAGCGGCCCAAGCGCCGGCTTCTCCTTCTAGGTGCGTTAGGGAACTATCTCCACCTTAACGACTCCCTCACGTCAAGAGCCGTTTCGGACCCCAACGGAGACTTTCTTGACGCCCTGATTGCACTGGCTCAAAGTGCATTTTCTGTAGGAGAACAGATTCCTGAAGCGGAGAGCCGAGAAGGGTGGATATTTGGCGCGGATTTGTGACCTAGTCGCCAGAAGACGGTTTGCCTAAGATCGCTTGGAACCCAACTACCGCCGCTGCAACGTGGACGTTGAGGGAACGACCTTTACCTGCCATCGGGATGTACACGGCGTGGCTACAGTGTTTCATCACGGTGCTGTAAACCCCGGCTCCTTCATTGCCGAGAACAAGGCAGGTCTTCTCCGGATACTCGAATTCCATATAGTCGACGGCGCCCTCCGCAATCTCCACCGCAACGAGGGTGTAGCCCTCCGCGATGAGCTTCTTGGCGGCGTCGTCGTAGCGCTCGATCTGTCGGTACGAGAGTCTTCGGTGGGCGCCAAGACTGGTGACGCTCACCATTGGATTGGGTGGAGCGGGCGTTTTGCCGGTGAGAATGAGCTCCTTGGCGCCGCAGGCATCGGCCACTCTAAACATTCCTCCAACGTTGTAAGCATCGTCCCAATCTTGTAGGAAGAACGCAAGTTGGATATCGTTACGACGGTCGGAGGCCTTCTTCATCAGCTTACGAACGCCCGTTTTGGAGCGAATCGTTTTCATGCCGGTTCCGATTTGGGTTCAACTTCTGGGGCAGGTTTCCAGACCGGGCGTCCGTCTTCCCACACCACGACCTCGTGCCCTTTCCGCGCATGCTCGCGAATGGCGTTTCGAACGGCGTCGGTCACAACCTTGTCGACCTCGTCGTCGCTTACAAACCGATCCGCGATCGTCTCTCGATCTTGTCTACGGGATTCTCGCTCCGATAGCGGAGTGGAAGGAACGGATGGTGCTTCCGGTTTGTTCGCCTCGTTCATGCAGCTACTTCACCGTAGCATATGAGGTGACCAGCGTGTCAAAAATTTCCGGCACTGAGACCTTCACCGATCCATCGGCGTAACCTCTTGCAATCAGCCTCGGTTCCGCACCGCGAGAGTTGTCGTAGATACGCCAAGTATCGGCCAGGGGGCGATACGTGTTAAAGAAGTTCTTGATTCCAGCCACGTATCGGCGCCGAACGGTTTCTTCCGGCACGTGGTGGCCGCCATCTCGGACGCGCTGCATCACCCTAAGAACCGCCATGTCCGGACTCGGCAACCAGAAGAAAACCAAGTGGACTTGGTAGCCGCGTTCGCGCCAGCGCGCGACTCGCGTCGAGAGCATTCGGCTGGAGAGCGTGGTTTCGAAAGCAAAGTCTTGGAGTCTTCCTTCAAGTTGCTCCACCTGATCCACCAGCACTCGACCCGCGTTGATATCCCCGGGGGTTCCTGGTTTTCCAGAGATCTCCGAAGCAATCAGGTCGGCGTTAACAAAGGTCATCTCTGGTGGAAGGAGCAGCGTGGCAACCGTGCTCTTTCCCGAACCGTTGGGTCCCGCGATGATAACGGCCTGTGGAGGAGGGGTTCTTCCGAGACTCATAGGTTCACCATTTTGAACATGTTTAGGAATCTCGATTTCCCGGTACTGATTCGGGTGCAGTTGTGTCATTCCTTGACCGATTTCCTGAGTATGACCTCTTCATTTTCCGACGTTCGAACTCGGATCCGGTGTCCTTGGATTGTTCTACCGCTTCTCCTTGTGGGTCCATTCGCCCAGGCGGATGAGACGAAAGACAAACTTTACGGGAGAGCCGATTACAGCAACAGTTCCATTGCTTCGGATCGAGCCGGGGGTGTCGTTGGAGGTCAACTGTTCGTCCATGCCTCTGCGCGAGTTCGGTTCGTTGGCTATAACCGGGTCAAGAGTGGAGCTGAATCAGATAGGGCTAGGTGCTACTGGCTCACTTTCTCTCAGGCAGCGGAGAACGAGGACGGCAGCAAGTTTGTTGTGATCATTGCTACCGACGCGAAGTCTGTCGAAGGGCAGGTGTTCAAAGTGAAACCGTTCGCGCTTTCAGAACCAGGATGGGGTGACCAGTACTTCAACCACAAGGGCAAGCGAAGGATGGTCGCCTTGGGAATCACAGGCGCCAACTATTCGTTGGGCACGGCAGGGAAGACAGAGATGTTTGGAGAAAAGATCACCGGACGCGTTGAATTCGGCAAGCGCAGGAGCAACGGCAAGATACCGGGCAAGATCATT
Source organism: uncultured Fimbriimonas sp. (assembly GCA_964471545.1). GTDB lineage: Bacteria > Armatimonadota > Fimbriimonadia > Fimbriimonadales > Fimbriimonadaceae > Fimbriimonas. The sequence goes on from CAYYJX010000055.1 coordinate 7,905, forward strand.
CTTGTCTTGCCCGATAAGTCTTACGTCACCGGAACGTTCCAAGCGAAAGCGGAGAAGTTCTAGGCTTTTCGTAGCCCAAGCTCGGCCCACTGTTGGGGTTCGATGGGGCTCGGAGCTTGCATCAGAGGGTCGGTACCCTGCCCGGTCTTGGGGAAGGCGATGACCTCTCGAATATTCTCCGTGTCCGTTAGAAGCATGATCAATCGATCGATGCCCCAGGCGATTCCGCCATGCGGAGGAGCGCCGAACGAGAACGCTTCGAGGAGGTGACCAAACTGGCCTGCCTGCGTCTCTTCATCGATTCCTAGGAGCGTGAAGGCTCGCTTCTGAACGTCCGATCGGTGGATTCGGATGGATCCGCCCGCAGCCTCGCTACCGTTGCAAACCATGTCGTAGGCTTGAGCGCGCACCTTGCCCGGGTCTGTTTCCATCATGTCGATATCGGCAGGTTGGGGTGCAGTGAACGGGTGGTGCATTGAAGACCATCGATTGTTCGGAGCATCGAACTCGACCAGCGGGAAGTCGAGAACCCACATGTAAGCAAGCTTGCGGGGATCACGCAAGCCAAGGCGATCTCCGATCTCCAACCGAAGTCGGTAGAGCACGTTGTTCCCGGCTTCGTATCCATCGGCAATGAAGCAGAGCAGGTCGCCCGCTTCCGCCTGAGCGGTGTCTACGATTGCTTTGAGTTGATCAACGGTGAAGAACTTCGCGATCGAGGAGCGCACCTTTAATCCGTTGCCAAGATCGACGCCTTCGCCCTCGCTCTCAACCGCTAGAGACGCCATGCCCTTTGCGCCAAATTCTCGACAGAAGTCTTCTAGGATTCCGACCTCTTTACGGGAAAGCCTTGCACCACCGGGGTACCGTACGCCACGAATCTTTCCGCCCGCTTCTAGGGTGTTTTTGAACACACCGAATTCGCAGTCGACGACCGACTCGGAGACATCGAAAAGCGTGAGGCCGAACCGGATGTCGGGCTTGTCGCAGCCGTACAGGTCCATCGCCTCGGCATAAGTCATTCGCGGGAACTCGCCAACGTGTTCCTTATCCAAGCCGAACTCGTCGATAATGCCGTTCACGACCGATCGAACCATCCCTTCGTTCAACTGAAGGATGTCTTCTTGATCGATAAAGGACATTTCGAGGTCCAACTGAGTGAACTCGGGCTGGCGGTCCGCACGAGCGCTCTCATCTCGGAAACAGCGAGCGACTTGGTAGTAGCGCTCAACGCCCGCCACCATCAGCATTTGCTTGTACTGCTGAGGGGATTGGGGCAGTGCATACCAAAGACCCGGTTCCATTCGATAGGGAACCAAGTAGTCTCGAGCGCCTTCGGGTGTCGACTTCGTGATAATGGGAGTCTCCACCTCTAGGAATCCTTGTCCGTCGAGATATTGCCGAATGCGTCGCGTGGCAGATGCCTTGATGGCGAGCCGTCGGTACATCGAAGGGCGTCGAAGGTCGAGGTAACGGTGCTTGATCCGGAGTTCCTCGTTCACGTTGCCCATCGCCGATTCATCGCTGACCGGGAAGGGAAGAGGCTTGCTCTCGGAGAGGACTTGAAAGCCCGTGACTTCCACCTCGATCTCTCCGGTCGGAAGATTCGCATTTTTGGTGCCCTCGGCGCGCTCTTTGACGATTCCGCGCACCTCAAGGCAAGCTTCGTGTCGAACGAGATCCAGCGACTCAAACTTGGCAGGATCGATCAGGGCTTGGACAAGCCCGGTGCGATCACGAAGATCGACGAAACAGATGCCTCCAAGGTCACGAACACGATGGGCCCAGCCGTTGAGCACGACTTCGGAGCCGACATGTTCTTTGCGTAATTGACCGCAGGTGTGCGAACGTTTCTGAAACTTCATGATCTGAGGGGTTAAGGATACCTTTTGAACCTAATTGGACAGGAATGACGCAAAACGGTGCCGTCCGCGAGGACGACACCGTTTTGAGCGCGGATCAATGAGACGGTTGGTTATGCCTTCTTGCGCTTGCGAGCCAAGGCGAGCAGCCCTGCGGAAAGAGCAACCATCGTGCCAGGCTCGGGAACCGGAGCGGCACCGTCAAAGTTGAGAATGTGCATTTCGCCCGTACCCGTGAACGAGTTAGCGACGAGTTGACCGTTGATCTGGCCGTTGTCGAACTTAACGTTCGCGCTGGGGGCCACGACCGAACCGAACAGTCCGATCCCGCCGAACTCAAGGGTGGTT